>CAYREA010000007.1:0-66759 GCA_964423075.1 uncultured Rubrivivax sp.
AGGATCACCGCGCCGACCGAGTCGCGCTCGAGGTTCAGCGCCAGGCCGTAGGTGGGCTGGCCGCTCTTGGTGGCGGGGAACTCCAGCATTTCGCCGGCCATCACCTCGCTGATGCCGTGCACGCGCACGATGCCGTCGGTGACGGAGACCACCGTGCCCTGGTTCTTGATGTCCGCCGAGACCGCCAGGCCTTCGATGCGGCTCTTGATCAGCTCGGAAATTTCTGCGGGATTCAGGTTCATGGTTTGCTCCTGAAGGTCAGGCCGTAAGGGCCACCTTCATTTGTTCCAGACGGGCCTTGACGGAGGTATCCAGCACCTCGTCACCGACCGTGACGCGGATGCCGCCAATCAATTCGGGCACCACCGTGACCGTGGCGTTGAGCTTGCGCGCGAAGCGCTTCTCCAGCGTGGCCACCACCTCGGCGAGGGTGCCGCCTTCGATGGGGAAGGCACTCTCGACCGTGGCGTCGGACACGCCGCTCTGGCTGTTCACCAGCGTGGCGAACTGCGCCGCGATTTCCGGCAGCGCGGCCAGGCGGCCGTTGTCGATGACGGTGCGCAGCAGGTTGCCCACACGCGGGTCCAGCGACAAGCCCTTTTGCAGCGCGATGCCGGCGACCAGGTCGAACACCTGCACCGACGCGACCTTGGGGTTGTCGGCGAACTGGCGCAGGCCGGCGTCGGCCGCCAGCGCGGCCAGCGCGTCCACCTGGGCCTTCAGGCCGGCGGCGTTGGCCCCCGTGGCGCTGAACAGCGCTTCGGCGTAGGGCCTGGCGATGGTGGCCAGCTCAGCCATTTACAGCTCCGCCTTCAGGCGGCCCAGCAGTTCGGCGTGCACGGAAGCATTGACTTCCTTGCGCAGGATCTGCTCGGCGCCCTTCACGGCCAGGCCAGCCACCTGCTCGCGCAGCGCTTCACGCGCCTTCACGGCTTCCTGCTCGGCTTCGGCCTTGGCGGCGGCGATGATCTTCGCGCCTTCCTCGTTGGCCTTGCCCTTGGCCTCTTCGACGATCTGCTGCGCCAGGCGCTCGGCATCGGCCAGGCGCTTGGCGGCATCGTCGCGGGCCGCGGACAGCTGCGCTTCCACGCGCTTGTTGGCGGCGGCGAGTTCGCTCTTGGCCTTGTCGGCGGCCGAAAGGCCGTCGGCGATCTTCTTCGCGCGCTCGTCGAGCGCGGCGGTGATCGGCGGCCAGACGAACTTCATCGTGAACCAGACCAGGATCGCGAACACGATCATCTGGACGATCAGGGTGGCATTGATGCTCACGGCTTGGACCTCGTCATGGGGTGACCAGGGCAACGGCCATTGGCGCCGCCGCCCACGCTAGACCGGTGTCCGCCTTACTTGGGCAGATTGGCGATCTGGCCCAGGAACGGGTTGGCCGTGGCGAACCACAGGGCGATACCGGTGCCGATGATGAAGGCCGCGTCGATCAGGCCGGCCAGCAGGAACATCTTGGTCTGCAGTTCGCCCATCAGCTCGGGCTGGCGCGCGGCCGACTCGAGGTACTTGCTGCCCATGATGCCGATGCCGATACAGGCACCGACAGCGCCCAGACCGATGATCAGGCCGGCGGCGAGGGCGACAAAGCTGATGACTTCCATTTTTTGCTCCTGGTAGGAAGGGGGTGAGAAAGAAAAGGGGAGAAGAGAAACGAAGAGAGGACGCCTTAGTGCGCGTCGTGGGCCTGCCCGATGTAGACCAGCGTCAGCATCATGAAGACGAAGGCCTGCAAGGTGATGATCAGGATGTGGAAGATGGCCCAGGCGGTGCCGGCGATGACGTGGCCCACGGCCAGCGGCAGGCCCACCGCGGTGAAGAAGGCACCGCCCATCAGCGCGATGAGCATGAAGATCAGCTCGCCCGCATACATGTTGCCAAACAGACGCATGCCGTGCGAGACCGTCTTGGCGACGAACTCGATCAGTTGCATGGCCAGGTTGAAGGGCGCCAGATACCACTTGGCGCCGAACGGGGCGGACAGCAACTCGTGCACCCAGCCCCCGGCGCCCTTGATCTTCAGGTTGTAGAAGATGCAGATCAGCAACACGCTGATCGACAGCGCCATCGTCACCGACAGGTCGGCCGTGGGCACCACGCGCATGTAGTGCACGCCGGCGGCTTCGCCGATCTTGGGCAGCAGGTCCAGCGGCAACAGGTCCATCGCGTTCATCAGGAAGACCCAGATGAAGACGGTGAGGGCCAGCGGGGCCACCAGCTTGCGGCTGTTGGCGTTGTGCACGATGCCCTTGGCCTGGCTGTCGACCATCTCGACCAGGAATTCCACCGCGGCCTGCAGGCGGCCGGGCACGCCCGAGGTGGCCGACTGGGCCACGCGCCACAGCAGGAACGAGCCAATCAGGCCCAGCACGCCCGCGTAGAGGATGGAGTCGACGTTGAAGGTCCAGAAACCCGAACCGACCTGCGCATGCTGCAGGTGGTGGATGATGTACTCGCCGGCGGTCTTGCCGCCGTGCTCGGTCGCTGCTGCTGCTTCTGACGCCATACGCCCGGGTCCTGTTATCTAGTCGTACGCCCGCGCCACAACAGCGCCAGCCAATACACCTTCATGCCCACCACCAGGCCAACCAGCAAGGCCGGCCAGCTCAGCGGCTGCACGACTTTCGGCGCCAGCATCAGCATGGCCACCGAAACCGCGATCTTCACCATTTCCCACAACATGAAGCTGACGGCACTGCTGCCGGGCGACATGCTGGAGAACCGGCTGGTCATGCCACGCGCCATCAAGGCGCCCGGCACCACCACCGTGGCGGCGCCATACAGCGCCGAATAACCCATGGCCAGTTGGCCTGTGAACAGCGCTGCCAGCAGCGCCACCCCCACACCCACCGCCGCCTGCACAAGCACCACCCGCCACGGAGACACGGGCGGGTCTTTCCTGCGCAGAGCTTCAGCCTCCTCCCTGGTCAGCGGCTTGATGGCCACTGCCCTTGCCTTCTCATCTTCGTTGTCGTCCCAGCGGTCGTTCCGGGGTAGCCGTTCGATCGCCATGGTCGTGTGAGAGCAGCAAAGCCTCGGAATTATACGAAGAAACCCGCACCGGACCTGACAGGCCCTGCAGTCGCGGGGTTCTGCCGCCACACCAAGCCGGCATGCCTGCCATCATGGCCGCCATGTTGTTGGCACTGAAACGGCGGGCCTGTGCGGCCTTCGCCGGCGCGATCCTGGCGGCCTGCGCGACGGCCGCGCCCGATGAGGCCCCCGCGCCAAGCCCGCCGCACCACCGCGACGGCCGCTTCCAGAACAACTACTTCGAGTTCGCGCCGCGCGGCCTGTCCGACCTGCTCAGCTGGCAGTGGGCCGCCGCACGCGACGGCCTGCCCAAGCCGCCGCAGACCCCCACGCCGGTGGTCAAACCCGAGCTCGGGTTCATCACCAGCAACGCCCGCGCCGGCCGCGCCATGCAACCGGCCGTGACCTGGATCGGCCACGCCACCACCCTCGTGCAGCTGGGCGGCATCAATGTGCTGACCGACCCCATCTTCAGCACACGCGCCTCGCCGGTGAGCTTCGCCGGGCCGAAGCGCGCACAGCCGCCCGGGCTGGCGCTGGCCGAGCTGCCGCACGTCGACGCGGTGGTGGTGTCGCACAACCACTACGACCATTGCGACGTTGACAGCCTGAAGGCGCTGAACGCCCAGGCCGGCGGCCCGCCGCTCTTCCTGGTGCCGCTGCGGCTGAAGGCCTGGCTGGCCGAGCTGGGCATCACGAACGTGGTGGAACTGGACTGGTGGCAGTCGCAGCGCGTGGGTGAGGTCGAGATCGTGATGACGCCGGTGCAGCACTGGTCGGGGCGTGGCCTGACCGACCGCCTGGCCACGCTGTGGGGCGGCTGGGCCTTCTTCGCGCCCGATTTCCAGGTCTTCTTCGCCGGCGATACCGGCTATTCACGCGACTTTGCCGACATCCGCGAGCGCTTCGCCGCGCGCCAGGGTGAACGCGGTTTCGACCTGGCGCTGATTCCGGTGGGCGCCTACGAGCCGCGCTGGTTCATGCGCGAGCAGCACGTGAACCCGGAGGAAGCGGTGCGCATCCACCGCGACCTGAAGGCGCGGCGCTCGCTGGGCATCCACTGGGGCACCTTCGAGCTCACCGACGAGCCGCTGGACGAGCCGCCGCGGGCGCTGGCCCGTGCCCGGCAGGCCGCGGGCGTGCCGGAAGAGGACTTTCCGGTCACGGCCATCGGCCAGACCCTGCGCCTGCCGCGCCGCGGCGACGCACAATGAGGGCCTTTGCGGAACCTGGCGCTGCCGCGGCCGTCGAACCGGCCCGACGCCCGCCCTCCTCCATGCCCACCCGCCTGCTCCTTGCCGCCCTGGCCTTCGTGCCGGCCGCTGTTTTTGCCGCCAGCCCGGCGGCCCTGTCCGGCCCCGTGGTCACCACGCCGCAGGTGCGGGCCGAACTGGTGGCCCACGCGCCCGATGGCGTCACGCCCGGCCAGCCGCTGTGGCTGGGCCTGAAGATCGAACACAAGAAGGACTGGCACACCTACTGGAAGAACCCCGGCGACTCGGGCCTGCCCACCACCATGGAATGGCAGCTGCCGGCCGGCGCCAGCGCCGGCGACATCCAGTGGCCCACGCCCGCCAAGCTGCCGATCGGCCCGCTGCTGAACTTCGGCTATGACGGCACGCTGCTGCTGCCGGTGCCGGTGACGGTGCAGGCCGGCTTCAAGGGCCAGAGCCTGGAGGTGAAGCTGCACGCCGAATGGCTGGTGTGCAAGGACGTGTGCATCCCGGAAAGCGGCGACTTCACGCTCAGCGTGCCGGCCCAGGCCGCCACCGCCGGCCATGCGGCCCTGTTCGAGAGCGCGCGTAACGCACTGCCGCGCGGCCTGCCCGACACCAAAGCCAGCGCCGGCATCGAGGGCCAGGCCCTGGTGCTGAAGGTGGCCGGCCTGCCGGCCGCCTGGCAGGGCAAGAGCCTGGCCTTCTTCCCCGAGACCGCGGGCGTGATCCAGAACGCCGCGCCGATTGCCGGCCAGTGGAACGGCGCCGAATGGACCGCCCGTGTGCCGCTGGACCCGCAGCGCAGCGCATCGCCCAACGCCATGCCCGCCGTGCTGGCCGCGCCCGGCGAAGCAGCCGGCATCCAGGTGCAGGTGGCCGTGCAAGGCAGCTGGCCGGCGCTGGCCGCCGCCGCGCCGCTGCCTGCGCTCACGGCCGCCGAGGCCGCACCGGTCGCCCAGCCCGCCACCAGCATCGGCCTGGCCCTGCTGCTGGCCCTGGCCGGCGGCGCGCTGCTGAACCTGATGCCCTGCGTGTTCCCGGTGCTGTCGCTCAAGGTGCTGGGCTTTGCCGGCCACGCCCATGAGCGCAGGAAACTCCTGGCCGGCGGCCTGGCCTACACGGCCGGCGTGGTGTTGAGCTTCGTGGCGCTGGCCGGCCTGCTGCTGGCGCTGCGCGCCGGCGGTGAACAGCTGGGCTGGGGCTTCCAGCTGCAGCAGCCGGCCGTGGTGGCGGTGCTGGCGGCGCTGTTCACCTTGATCGGCCTGAACCTGGCCGGCGTCTTCGAACTGGGCTCGGTGCTGCCGAGTTCCTGGGCCACGGCGCGTGCGCGCCATCCCATGGTCGACTCGGCACTCACCGGCGTGCTGGCGGTGGCCGTGGCTTCGCCCTGCACCGCGCCGTTCATGGGCGCGTCGCTGGGGCTGGCCGTCACGCTGCCCACGGTGCAGGCGCTGTCCATCTTCGCCGCGCTGGGCCTGGGCATGGCCCTGCCCTACCTGGCGGCCAGCGCCTGGCCGCGCGTGGCGCAGTTGCTGCCGCGCCCGGGTGTGTGGATGGCGCACTTCAAGACGCTGATGGCCTTCCCGATGTTCGCCACCGTGGTGTGGCTGGTGTGGGTGCTGGGCCAGCAGGTGGGAATCGATGGGGTTGCGGCGCTGCTGGTGCTGCTGCTGGCCCTGGCCTTCGCCGCCTGGGCCCTGGGTGCACCGGGCCTGGGGCCGCTGGCGCGCAAGGGTTTCGGCGCCTTGTCGGTGCTGCTGATGGTGGCGGCACTGTTCTGGGCCGCGCCCGCGCTGAAGCAGGAGGCCGTGGCCTCGTCGGCTGCCCAGGCCGGCGACTGGGAAGCCTGGTCGCCCGAGCGCGTGGCACAGGCCCAGGCCGAAGGCCGCACCGTCTTCGTCGACTTCACCGCCGCCTGGTGCGTGACCTGCCAGTTCAACAAGCGCACCACGCTGGCCCGCGCCGAGGTGAAGAGCGCCTTCGAAGAACGCCAGGTGCTGCGCCTGCGCGCCGACTGGACGCGCCGCGACGCCGCCATCACCGCCGAACTCACGCGCCTGAACCGCAGCGGCGTGCCGGTGTACGCCCTCTATACCCCTGGTTCCACCACGCCCACCCTGCTCAGCGAAATACTCAGCGTCGACGAAGTGCGCACCGCCCTCGGTGCGCTGCCTGCCAAACCCTGACTGGAGCCGCCGCACCATGAAGAAGTTGCTGTCTGCCGCCGCCCTTGTATTCACCGCCACGCTGGCCACGGCCGCCGCCACGGTGGGCCAGCCGGCCCCCACTTTCACGGCCGTCGACGCCACGGGCAAGGCCGTGTCACTGGCCGACTTCAAGGGCAAGACGGTGGTGCTGGAATGGGTGAACCCCGGCTGCCCGTTCGTGCAGAAGCACTACAGCGCGGCCAATATGCAGGGCACGCAGAAGGACGCCACCGCCAAGGGTGTGGTGTGGCTGGCCATCAATTCCACCGCCACCGATGCCGGCGACTACCTGCCGCCGGCCGAGATGGCCAAGTGGATGCAGACGCAGAAGGCCGCCGCCTCGGCGATGCTGATGGACGCCGACGGCAAGGTCGGCCGTGCCTACGGCGCGCGCACCACGCCGCACATGTACATCGTCGACCCGGCTGGCAAGCTGGTCTATGCCGGCGGCATCGACAACAAGCCCAGCAGCAACCCGGCCGACATTCCGAGCTCGACGAACTACGTCAAGGCTGCGCTGGGCGAGACGCTGTCGGGCAAGCCGGTGAGCCAGGCCAACACGCGGCCCTACGGCTGCTCGATCAAGTACAGCTCCGGCGCCTGAGGCCCTTCAGGGCAGGCGCTGGTACTGCGCGGCGAGCGCCTTGAAGGGTGCCGCGTCCACCACACGACCGAGTTCCTCGGACAGGATCGCGGCCACCGCATCGGCCTGCCGCGCGGCTTCGGCCGCGTCCAGGAACAGCAGCCGGCAGCGCCGGGCCAGCACGTCTTCCACCTCGCGCGCCAGCTCGAAGCGGGCGGCGAAGCGCACCATCGCTTCCGTCAGGCCCCCGCTGCCTTCGCGCCACAACCAGCGGTCGGCGCCGGGCAGCGTGCGCAGAATCGGCGCCTCGCTGCCATAGAGGTGTTCACCCGGCGGCTCACTCAGGGGCCGGCCCGGCGCTGCGGCCAGCAGCGGCAAGCGCGCGGTGGCGCCGCCCGGCTTGCGCGGCAGCAGGCCACGCGCCATCGCACGGTCGAGCACGTCTTCGGCCATCGAGCGGTAAGTGGTCCACTTGCCGCCGGTCACCGTCACCAGGCCCGACTTGCCGATGATCACCGTGTGCTCGCGCGACAGCGCCTTGGTATTGCCGCCCTCGTCACCCTGCGGCCGCACCAGCGGGCGCAGGCCCACCCACACCGAACGCACGTCGCTGCGCTGCGGCGCGCGCGACAGGTAACGCGCCGATTCCTTCAGGATGAAAGCCACCTCCTCGGCGAAGGGCTCGGGCTCGCGCGCCAGGTCGGGGCGCGGCGTGTCGGTGGTGCCGAGGATGGTCTTGCCCATCCAGGGCACGGCGAACAGCACACGCCCGTCGGCTGTCTTGGGGATCAGCAGGGCGTGGTCGCCGGGGGCGAAAACGCGGTCCACCACCAGGTGCACGCCCTGGCTGGGTGCCACCATGGGCGGGCGCGGCGGCGAGCCGGGTTCCTGGTCCATCGCACGCACTGCGTCCACCCACACGCCGGTGGCGTTGACCACGCAGCGGGCACTCAGCGTGGCCGTCAGATCACTTTGTGTGTCACGCACGTGCACGCCGCGCACCTGGCCGCGTTCCAGCACCAGGCCGGTGGCCTCGGCGTGGTTCAGCACCAGCGCGCCGCGTGCCAGTGCCGTGCGCGCCAGCAGCAGGGCGTAGCGTGCGTCGTCGAACTGGCCGTCCCAGTAGCGCACGCCGCCCCACAGGCCCTTGGGCTGGGCGCCGGGCAGCAGCTCCAGCGCGCGCCGCGTGCTCAGCCATTCGGTGCCGCCCAGGCCCTGGGTGCCGGCCAGCGCGTCGTAGGCCTTCAGGCCGATGCCGTAGAAGCCGCGCTCCCACCAGTGGTAGCCCGGCATCACGAAGCCCAGGCGCTGCGCGACGTGCGGCGCGTTGGCCAGCATGGCGCCACGTTCGCGCAAGGCTTCGCGCACCAGGCCGATGTCGCCCTGCGCCAGGTAACGCACACCACCGTGCGCCAGCTTGGTGGCGCGCGACGAGGTGCCCGAGGCGAAGTCGTGCGATTCCACCAGCACCACCGACAGGCCGCGCACGGCCGCATCGAGCACCACGCCCAGCCCCACCGAGCCGCCGCCGATGACGGCCAGATCCCATGCCTGCCCGTTTTGCAGGCGGGCCAGCAACTCGGCGCGCGGATGCGGCGTCGGGTTCATAGGCGGGCGAAGTGCACGGGCAGCCCCGGCACGGCCACACGGGTGGCCAGCACGCAGCCCGACAGCGGCAGCGCCGCCAGTTCATCGGCCGGGCGCTTGTCGCGCGCGGTGGTGACGTAGAGCGTGCGCAGGTCAGCCCCGCCGAAGCAGGGCATGGTGGGGCAGCGCGCGGGCAGCGGCAGTTCCTGCAGCAGGGTGCCGTCGGGCGCGAAGCGCAGCAGGCGTTGGCCTTCGTACATCGCGCACCAGTAGGCGCCGTCGGCGTCCACCGCGGCGCCGTCGGGGCGGCCGCCGTAGGTGGAAAGGTCCTGGCCCGGCAATTTGACGGGAAACTCCGCGAACGTGCGCTGGCGCGACAACGAACCGTCGTTGCCGTCGAAATCGAAAGCCCAGACGCGGTGGGCCGTGGTGTCGGTCCAGTACATCGTGCGGCCGTCGGGGCTGAAGCCCAGGCCATTGCTCACCGTCGCCGGGCCGGCCATGCGCTCCAGCTTGCCGGCAGCGTAGCGGTAGAGCGCGGCTTCCGGCTTGCGCGCTTCGTCGAGCGTGCCCACCCAGAAGCGGCCCTGCGGGTCGCATTTGCCGTCGTTGAATCGCTGCTTCGCGCCGTCGTAGGGCGCAGGGGCGATGCACCGACGCTCGCCGCCTTCGGGGTTGAAACGGAACAGGCCGTCGCGAAAGGCGATCAGCAGATCACCACCCGGCAGCGGGGCCAGGCTGCCCGGGTGCTGGTCGAAGGTCCATTGCCGGTGCGCGCCGCCGGCCGGCTGGTAGCGGTGCAGCGCGCTGCCGTGGATGTCCACCCAGTACAGCGCGGCTTCGTCCGGGTGCCAGAACGGCGACTCGCCCAGCAGGCTGGGCGGCACCGGGATGGCGGACCATTCGGCCATCAGACGTGGGCCACTTCGAGCTTCATCCAGGCGTCGAAGGTGGCGCCGGGCGCCAGCGCACGCAGGCCGTGCGCGGCGGGGTCGGACATGTGCAGCGCATTGCTGACGTGGCTCACCGGCTCCACGCAGTAATAGGGTTTGGTGTCGGGCGTGAACACCACCAGGTAGGGCAGCGAGGAGGTCAGCCGCAGCGACATCTTCTCGTCGCGGATGCGCGCCGGCCCCTTCCAGCCTTCGAAGCAGTTGTCGAAGGCCAGGTGCGAGACGTCGCCGTCGATGCCCGGCTGCGGCACCTTGCGCGTGGGCAGGCCGCTGGGGTCGTTGTCCCAGCGTTCGCCCAGCTCGATGTGCAGCCGGCTGCGCGGACGCTTCGGAAAATACGGGTGCCAGCCCAGGCCCACCGGCTGCGGCGTGGCGGCACGGTTGGTGATGGCCAGGTGCAGCTCCAGCGCGTCGGGCGTGAGCACGAAGCGCTGGTGCAGGTCGAAGCCGAAGGGCCAGTGGGCGTCGGCCGTGTGCGTGTAGGCCAGTTCCGCTTCAGCCGCGCCGGACGAGACCACCGTCCACGGCCGCTGCCAGGCCACGCCGTGCACGGAATGCGGGTTGTCGTCGAAGTTGGGCTGGGTGGTGTGGTCGTGACCCATCCAGCGGAAGCGGCGGTAGCCCAGGCGGTTGGAATACGGCGCCAGCGGGAAGCAGCCCGACAGGCGCGAGGTGGCCAGCTCGGCCGCTTCGGTGCTGCGCAGCACGGCGGTGTCGCCCAGCCACAGGCCGGCGATGGCGCCGCCGAGGTCAGGCCGCAAGGCCAGCCGAAGTTCGGCGGCACGCAATTCGAGGATTGGGGTGCTCATGGCCGGATGATGCAGCAGGCGAGAGCCCCGGACTTACACCAACCAGGGCGCCGGGCCGGGCGCGACGCCGTAACGCTGGCGCGCCGCCTCGGGCACGGCGGCCGGCAGGGCGCCGTCGTCGGCCAGGGCCTGCAGGGCGCGCAGGGCGATGTGGCGCGGGTTGACCTCGAAGAAGTCGCGCAGGTTGGCGCGGCTGTCGCTGCGGCCGAAACCGTCGGTGCCCAGCGTCACGTAGCGCCGGCCGGCCGGTACCCACGCACGCAGCTGCTCGGGCACGGCGCGCACGTAGTCGGTGGCGGCGACGATGGCGCCCTGCGTGCCTTGCAGCACCTGCGTGGCCCAGGGCGCGAGGGCCGCACCGCCCAGCACCCGTTCGCGTTCGGCCGCCATGCCCTCGCGCGCCAGTTCGCTGAAGGATGTGGCGCTCAGCACGTCGGCCTGCACCTGCCAGTGTTCGGCCAGCCAGCGTGCCGCTTCCACCACCTCGTGCAGGATGGCGCCGCTGCCGACCAGCGTGCAGCGCGCGGCCGGGCTCGCCACGGTGGCCGGCGCCGGCAGCACATACAAACCACGCAGCACACCTTCTTCCACGCCGGCCGGCAGCGAGGGCTGGGCGTGGTTCTGGTTCATCACCGTGATGTAGAAGAACACGTCGTGCTGCAAAGCCAGCATGCGGTTCAGACCATGATGCACGATCAGCGCCAGCTCGTAGGCGTACCCGGGGTCGTAGGCCACGCAGTTGGGCACGGTGCTGGCCACCAGCTGGCTGTGGCCGTCCTGGTGCTGCAGGCCTTCGCCCGACAGCGTGGTGCGGCCCGCCGTGGCGCCCAGCAGGAAGCCGCGGCTGCGCTGGTCGGCGGCGGCCCAGATCAGGTCGCCCACGCGCTGGAAGCCGAACATCGAGTAGTAGATGTAGAAGGGCAGCATGGTCAGGCCGTGCGTGCTGTAGCTGGTGGCGGCTGCGGTCCAGCTGGCCAGCGCGCCGGCCTCGCTGATGCCTTCTTCCAGGATCTGCCCGTCCCGCGCCTCGCGATAGCTCATCAGGCTGGCCGCGTCCTCGGGTTCGTAGCGCTGGCCCTCGGGGGCGTAGATGCCCACCTGGCGGAACAGGCTCGCCATGCCGAAGGTGCGCGCTTCGTCGGCCACGATGGGCACGATGCGCGGGCCCAGCTCGGGCAGCTTCAGCAGGTTGGCCAGCAGGCGCACGAAGGCCATGGTCGTGCTCATCTCCTTGCCGTCGGCGTTCAGCGCGAAGGCGCCGAAGTCGGCAGCCGCGGGTGCGGGCAGCGCGGGCGCCGTGGTCTGGCGCGTGGGCATGGGCCCGCCGAGTGCGGTGCGGCGCTCGCGCAGGTAGCGCGCTTCGGCGCTGTCGTCGGCCGGGCGGAAGAACTTCTGCGCCAGCGCGTCCTCGTCGCTCATTGGCAGCTTGAAGCGGCGCACGAAGCCCAGCAGGTCCTCGCCCTCGAGCTTCTTCTGCTGGTGCGTGGTCATGCGCCCCTGGCCGCTGGCGCCCATGGCGTAACCCTTCATGGTCTTGGCCAGGATGACCACCGGCGCGCCGCGGTGCGCCACCGCCGCAGCGTACGCAGCGTGGATCTTCACCAGGTCGTGCCCGCCGCGGTGCAGGCGGTCGATCTCTTCGTCGGTCATCGCGCCCACCAGCGCCGCGGTTTCGGGGCTCTGCCCGAAGAAGCGCTCGCGGTTGTAGGCGCCGTCGTTGGCGCTGAAGGTCTGGAACTGGCCGTCGACGGTGCGGGCGAAGGCGCGCACCAGGGCCTGCGTGGTGTCGCGGGCGAAGAGCGCGTCCCAGTCGCTGCCCCACACCAGCTTGATGACGTGCCAGCCGGCGCCTTCGAACACCGTCTCCAGCTCGTCGATGATGCGGCCGTTGCCACGCACCGGGCCGTCCAGGCGCTGCAGGTTGCAGTTGACGACGAAAACCAGGTTGTCGAGCGTCTCGCGCGCGGCCAGGCTCAGGCCGGCGAGCGACTCGGGCTCGTCCATCTCGCCGTCGCCGAAGAAGCCCCAGACGCGGCGGTCGCTCGCCGGCAGCAGCCCGCGGTGTTCCAGGTAGCGCATGAAACGCGCCTGGTAGACGGCCGAGATCGGCCCCAGGCCCATCGAGCCGGTGGGGAACTGCCAGAAGTCCGGCATCAGCCAGGGGTGCGGGTAGGAGCACAGGCCGCGGGCGTCGCTGCGCGCGGCTGCCGCCACTTCCTGGCGGTAGTGGTCGAGGTCGGCCTCGCTCAGGCGCCCTTCGACAAAAGCCCGCGCATAGACACCCGGCGCCGAATGCGGCTGGAAGAACACCAGGTCACCGCCATGCTGCGCGTGGCGGGCGCGGAAGAAGTGGTTGAAGCCGACCTCGAACAGGTCGGCCGCCGAGGCATAACTGCTGATGTGTCCGCCCAGCTCGCCGTGGCGCACGTTGGCGCGCACCACCATCGCCAGCGCGTTCCAGCGCATCACGGCGGCCAGGCGCTGCTCGATTTCCAGGTTGCCGGGGAAACGCGCCTGTTCGCCGAGCGCGATGCTGTTGACGTAGGGGCTGCCGCGCTGCGGCTTCCAGGCCAGGGCGTGGCGGCGCGCTTCGTCCTGCAGTGCGTCGAGCACGAAGCGCGCGCGCTCGGGGCCGGCCTCGCGCACCAGCGTGGCCAGGGCGTCGAGCCATTCGCGTGTCTCGGCCGGGTCGGCGTCGCCGGGGAAGCGCACGGCGTGCAGCAGCGCTTCGAATTCGGCGGAGCCGGGGGGTGGTGTGGCGGTCATGGGGCTACCAGCGCGTGCCGGGTTCGTCGAGCTCGGCCTTGAGGTAGTGCGCGCCGGGTATCGGGTTGAAGTAGTAGGGCGGGATCTCCTCGAAGCCCAGCGAGGTGTACAGGCCGCGTGCCGCCTCCATGTCGTCCAGCGTGTCCAGCAGCAGCGTGCTGTAGCCGGCGCGCGTGGCCAGGTCCATCAGCTGCTGCGCAAGCAGGCGCCCCAGGCCGAAGCGGCGGAAGGCCCGCCGCACGTACAGGCGCTTCATCTCGCAGGCATTGGGGTAGTCGGCGTCGGGCAGCGCGCGCAGGGCGCCGCAGCCGGCGGGCTGGCCGTCCACCAGCGCCAGCAGCAGGGCTCCGCCCGGGCTGGCGTAGTCGCCGGGCAGGCCCGCGAGTTCGGCGTCGAAGTTCTGGAAGCACAGGTCGATGCCCAGCGTGCCGGCGTACTCGACGAAGAGCTCGCGCGTCTGCGCGATCAGCGCCGGCGCGTCTTCGGCGTTCAGCAGTTCGATGCGCGGGCCTTCGCTCATGCCTTCAGCGGCCCAGGCTCCACACCCAGCCGGCCAGCCCCAGGCTGGCCAGCAGCAGCAGCAGCGCCAGGCCGCGCTGCGCGGCGCCGTCGGCGCTGGCGGGCGTGTCGGCCGGCAGCGGCTTGTTGCCGTCGAGCATGGGGCGCACGAGGTCGATCCGCTTCTTCATGCGGTACCAGACGATGGCCGCGATGTGCAGCACGACCAGCGCGAAGACGATCCACTGCCCGTAGCTCTTGTGCCACGAGGTGGCGCTGGCCGCGGTCTCGCCGCTGACGTAGCGGTTCAGCGGGCCGATGTGGGCAATCTCGTCGTCGGCCACCAGTCCCGTGCCCACCTGCAGCGCCAGCAGCAGCAGCAGGCCGAACACCGACAGCGCGCCGGTGGGCGAGTGCCCCACGTCCAGCCGCTCTTCGGGCCGCGCCTGCCCGCGCAGGTAGCGCAGCAGCGTGGCCGGCGCGTAGATGAAGCTGGCAAAACGCGACCAGCGTCCGCCCGCGAAGCCCCACAGCAGCCGGAAGGCCAGCAGCGCCAGCGCCAGCAGGCCGCTGCGGATGTGCCACTCCATCGCACCGAGCCAGGCCGTGCCCAGGGACGTGAACACCGTCGCGGCCAGCAGCCAGTGGAAAGCCCGGGTGGGCAGGTCCCAGACGCGGATGGGCGACGACGGTGCTGCTTCGGGCATCGCAGGTTCTGGCAGTGGCGGTGCCCGCAACCATACCGCGTCTGCCGGCCGGTGCAGGGCGTGATCGACGGGCCTCCGGGTCAACCCGGGTGCGGGAATGGACGCGCGCCGGGCTCCGTACACTCGCGGGCTGCCGTGCAACCAGCGCGGCAGCACCGCACCGACACCCACCCAACCGCCCCGGAGTTCCCTGCATGCAACGTCTTCTCATCGCCGCCACGCTGGCCGGCCTGTTCACCGCACTGCCTGCCGCCGCGCAGTTCCAGAAGCCGGAAGACGCGGTCAAGTACCGCAAGGCCGCCTTCACCGTGATGGGCGCTCACTTCGGGCGTGTCGGCGCGATGGCGCAAGGTCGTGTGCCCTTCGACGCCGCGGCGGCCGCCGCCAATATCGAGATCGCAGCCGACATGTCCAAGCTGCCGTTCGCCGGCTTCGTCGAAGGCACCTCGGGCACCGAGAAGGGCACGCCCAAGCCGAACGTGTGGACCGAACGCGCCAAGTTCGACGAGGCCGCCAAGAAGATGCAGGAAGAGATGGTCAAGCTGCAGGCCGCCGCCAAGAGCAACAACTTCGACCAGGTCAAGGCCGCCTTCGGCAATGCCGCCGGCGCGTGCAAGAACTGCCACGACAATTTCCGCAATCCCTGAAGCCACATGGCCGCCGCGCCACAGCGGCGGCCTTGACAGGCCCCTGCCCGCAGGATCCCACGGTTAAGATCATTCGCTCGTACACAGACTGTTCGGGCCATGGTTGAAACGGGGGGCCGGCTCAAGGTGCTGGTGGCCGACGATCACGACATCGTCCGCCTCGGCGTACGCCATCTGCTGGCTCACCGCGCCGATGTCACCGATGCCGCCACCCTGCCCGAAGCCCGCGCGCTGCTGGCACGCCAGCCCTTCGATCTGCTGCTGCTCGACCTGGGCCTGGGCGACGACTTCAGCCTGAGTGCCCTGCCCCAGCTGCGCGAAGACTTCCCGGCGCTGAAGATCCTGGTGCTCACCTCGATGGCCGAAGAGCTGTTCGCCGAGCGCGCCTTGCGCGCCGGGGCCGACGGCTACGTCAACAAGTCAGCCCTGGGCCAGACCTTGCTGCAGGCGGTGGACAACGTTGTCGCCGGCGGCATCCACCTGAGCCCGGCGCTCAGCGGTGCGCTGCTGCGCCGCGCCGCCGGGCGCAGCACCTCGGCCGCGGGCGGCAGCGAGCCCGAGCTGTCGCCGCGCGAGGTGGAAGTGCTGCGCCTGGTGGCCGCCGGCAAGAGCACGCGCGAGATCGCCGAGACGCTCAACCGCAGCGTCAAGACCATCGAGACCCACAAGCAGGCGCTGAAAACGAAGCTGGGCGCGGACTCCCCCGCGATGCTGGTGCGCCTGGCCTTGGCCTGGTGTGGAGAACACGCATGAAGAAGCTGCTCGCGGCCCTGGCGGCCGCGGCACTGCTCGGGCCGTTGGCCGGCCTGGCGCAGGAAACCAACGAAGAGCCGGTGTACGTGCACATTGCCGTGCAGGGCGACACGCTGATCGGGCTGTCGCGCCGCCTGCTGGTGGAGCCGCGGCGCTGGCCCGAGCTGGGCCGCTTCAACAACATCGCCAACCCCAACCGCATCCCCACCGGCACCGAGCTGCGCATCCCGCTGCGCCTGATGCGCACCGAGGCCGCCAGCGCCAGCGTGCAGAACATCGTCGGCGACGTGCGCACCGGCGGCGCGGCGCTCGCACCCGGCCAGCCGCTGGGTGAAGGCAACGACCTCGTCACCGGCACCGACAGCCACGTCACCGTGCGCCTGGTCGACGGCACCGTGCTGCGCCTGCGGCCCAGCAGCCGCCTGGTGCTGCGCGAATCGCGGCGCGTGCCGTCGGCCAACGCCGTGCAGTCGGGCGCCAGGCTCGACCAGGGCCGCGTGGAAGTGGAAGCCGCGCCCGCCTCGGCCGGCAAACCCGGCTTCCGCATCGAGACCCCGCAAGGCGTGCTGGGCGTGCGCGGCACCGAGTTCCGTGTGGCCACCGACGGCAGCGCCGGCGAGACCCGCGGCGAGGTGCTGGAAGGTGTGGTCGCCTTCAGCGGCAAGGGCAGCGCGCCGGCGCCCATCGGCGCGGGCTTCGGCAGCATCATCGGCGGCAGCGGCCAGGTGGCGCCGCCGGTGAAGCTGCTCGACAAGCCCGACACCACCGACCTGCCCACGCTGCAGGAACGCATCCTGATGCGCTTCCCGCTCAAGGCCATGGCCGGCGCCAAGGCCTACCGCGGCCAGATCTCCATCGACGCCAGCTTCGACAAGGTGGTGGCCGACCTCACCAGCCCCACGCCGGAGCTGCGGTTTGCCGAGTTGCCCGACGGCGACTACATCATCCGCGTGCGCGGCATCGCCGACCTCGGCCTCGAAGGCCAGAACGCCGACCTGCGCTTCAAGCTGAAGGCGCGGCCCGAAGCCCCGCTGCCTTCGGGCCCGGCGCCCAAGGCCATCATCATCGGCGGCAAGGTCGAGTTCTTCTGGACCGCCAACGCCGATGCCGCCACCTACCGCCTGCAGATCGACACCGTGCGCCCGCCCGGCACCGTGCCGCCCGCCTTCAACGGCCCGGCACTGGTGCGCGACCTGAAAGACCTGCGCGAACTCAGCACCACCGTCGAAGGCCTGGAACCCGCACCCTACGTCTGGCGCATGGCCAGCGTGCGCGCCGACGGCGACCAGGGCCCCTGGGGCGACCCGCGCGAGTTCGAGATCCGCCCGCCGCCGCCCGTGCCCCCGCCGCCCAAGGTGGGCGACCGCGGCGTCAGCTTCGCCTGGGACACCCGCCCCGGCCAGACCTTCGAGTTCCAGCTCGCGCGCGACCTGGCGTTCAAGGACATCGTGCTCGAACGCCAGCTCACCGAACCGAAGATCGACCTGCCGCTGCCTGGCACCGGCCGCTTCTACGTGCGGCTGCGCGCGCGCGACCCCGACGGTTTCATCGGCCCCTACAGCACGCCGCAGTTCTTCGACCTGCCCAACTGCCTGCGCGACAGCTCGGGCGCCTGCGTGCGCTTCGGCACCGATCAACCGGTGATCCTGCAGCAGTGAAGCAGCTGGCCCGGCACTGGCGCGATGAGATCACCATCGCCGCCGTGCTGGCCGCGCTGGCGGCCTTGGTGGCCAGCGGCGGCTGGGCCTGGCGGCTGGACCGCCTGGTCTACGACCTGGGCCTGGCCTTGTGGACACGGCCGCCGCCGGCCGACATCGTCATCGTCGCCATCGACGATGCCAGCGTCGAAGCCATCGGCCGCTGGCCCTGGCGCCGCGCGGTGCATGCCACCTTGCTGGAGAAGATCGCCGCGGCGAAGCCGCGCGCCGTCGCGCTGGACCTGGTGCTCAGCGAACCCGACGCCGACCCCGCGCAAGACCGCCTGCTGGCCCTGGCCATCGCCCATGCCGCGCCGGTGGTGCTGCCGGTGGCCGGCGCCCCGCCCGACCCCGCGCTGCGCGGCGGCGCGCGCCTGGGCGCGGCCGAGCCTTCTGTAGACGCCGACGGCGTGCTGCGCCACGCCTACCTGCAGAGTGGTGCGCCGGGCACGACCTATCCGCACCTGGCCGTGGCCCTGCTCGAAGCCGGCGGTGGACGGGTGCACCCGAACGTGGTGGTGGAAAACGACGTCGACGGTCCTTCCGGCGCCTTCGGCCGCCGCGACGGCCAGCTGCTCATCCGCTACGCCGGCCCGCCCGGCACGGTGCGGCGCCTGTCCTACGTCGACCTGCTGACGGGCACGGTGCCAACTTCTGAACTGAGTGGCCGCTACGTGCTGATCGGCATGACGGCCATCGGCCTGGGCGACACGCTGGCCACGCCCGTCAACGCCCACCACCGCGCCATGCCGGGTGTCGAGGTGCTAGCCCACGTGCTCTACACGCTCAAAAGCGGTGACACGGTGCAGCCGATGGCCGAAGGCCGGCTGGCGCTGCTGAGCGCGCTGGCACTGGCGGCACTGATGGCGGCCTTCGGCTTCTTCGGCGCGCGCGTGGCGCTGCCGCTGGCGCTGGGCTCGGTGCCGCTGGCGGTGCTGCTCAGCCTGCTGGCGCTGCGCGGCGGCAGCTGGGCCAGCCCGGTGCCCTACGCCATCGGCGCGCTGCTGGCCTACCCGTTGTGGAGCTGGCGCCGGCTGGAACGTGCCGTGGCCGGCATGGATGCCGAGATCCGGCACCTGGCCGCCGAGCCGCTGGTGGCCGCGGCCGCCACCCCGCTGCCGCGCGCGCAAGCGCGTGACGCCATCGCGCGCCGCCTGCACACGCTGCAGAGCGCCGGCGCCGTGCTGCGCCAGGCGCGGCGCTTCCTGGCCGAGACCGTGGCGGCCATGCCCACCGCGATGCTGGTGGCCGACGGCGCGGGCCGCGTGCTGCTGGGCAACGCGCGCGCGGCGGCGCTGTTCGAGGTGGAAGACGCGGCCGAGCTGCAGGGCCTGGACCTGGTGCGCCTGCTCGGCGAATTCAAGCCCGCCACGCCGGTGGACTGGCCCGCGGCGCTGGCCGCGCTGCCGCCCGGCAACGACGGCCTGGCGGTGGAGGCCCGCGGCGCCTCGGGTGGCGACTTCGTCGTGCACGTGGCTGCGGTCGACCTGCAGGGCGGGCGCGGCCTGCTCGTCAGCGTGGCCGACGTCGAACCCGTGAAGCAGGCGCAGCGCGAACGCGAGGAGGCGCTGGCCTTCGTCTCGCACGACCTGCGTGCCCCGGCCAGCAGCATCGTGCTGCTGGCCGACATGCAGCTGCAGGGCAGCACCCCGCAGCCGCCCGACGAGCTGCTGCGCGAGGTGCGGCGCCTGGCGGCGCGCACGCTGGAGTTGTCGGAAGACTTCGTGCGCGCCGCGCAGGCGCAGACCGGCCCGCTGCAGCGGGCCGCCGTGGCCGTGCCCGCGCTGCTGGAAGACGCCCTGGCCGACCACCGCGCGCAGGCCGCGGCGGCCGGCGTCACGCTGCAGCTGGTGGCCAACCAGGCCGAGGTCACGCTCGACCGGCTGCTGGTGGCGCGCGCCATCGGCAACCTGGTGTCCAACGCCGTCAAACACGCCCCGCGCGACAGCCGGGTGGAGATCAGCGCCCGTGCCGATGCCACTCAGTTCAGCGTGCAGGTTCTGGATGCCGGCCCCGGCCTGAGCCCGGCCCAGATGGCGCAGCTGGCGCAAGGCGAAGAAGGCAGCGGACAGGGCGCCGCCGTGCGCGACGCCCGCGGCGTGGGCCTGGGCCTGCTCTTCGTGCAGCGCGTGGCGCGCCGCCACGGCGGGCGGCTGCGCGCGCTGCCGCCGCCGCAGGGCACGGGCGCCTGCTTCAGGCTCGAACTGCCGGCCTGACCGCGCCCGCTCAGGGAATCCCTGAGCCTTCATTCAGGCTTTCCCGCAGCGGCGATTCAGCCGTCACCGGATGTTGCAACCGGCCCCCGGTTCCTAAGCTTCCGTTCCTGTACTGAAGCCCTGGAGCCCGTGCCGATGATTGCCAACACCCTGTGGAATGCGCTGCGGGCGCGCCTGCAGCCGGTGCGCCGCCAGCCATCGCACATCACCCTGCAGACCGTGCTGCCCACCGACGCCGATCTGGCCGCCGTGCAGGCCCTGCTGGACCGGGTGGGCCAGGCGCTGGAGGTGCGGTTCGAGCTGAAGCCCAACGCCGGCGACGCCGTGCTGATGGACGCCGACCTGGCCGCGCGCATGTCGCCGCAGCTGGTGCAGGCCTTCACCGAAGACCGGCCGCTGGTCACGCTGACCGGCATGCACCGGCCCGACGAGCTGCTGATGCCGATGGCCGAGCGCCTGGAACGCCGCCAGCGCGAGCTGCTGGCGCAGCTGCGCGAGATCCCGCTGGTGCAGCAGCGCGCCGGCGGCCGCGCCGCCGAAGTCGTGCCCACCGTGCCGCAGGGCAACCTGGCCAGCGGCTACGACAGCCACTTCGATTCCAACTTCGACATCACCGAGCTGATGGCGCTGGAGATCGCCGAAGGCCAGCGCCAGGTGCTGCAGCGTGTGCTGGCGGGCCTGCGCGCCCGCGAGGCGGCCGTGCTGTGCGCCAGCTACGGGCCGGGCGCCAACCTGCGCATCAACTTCAACACGCGGCTGGTGGCCATCGACGCGCTGGCGCTGCAGCAGCTGCGGGTGCGGCGTGAACTGCCGCAGCCCGCGCCCGGCGCCGTCACCCAGCCGGACGCCCCGCTGCGCGACCTGGAAGAGACCGTGTGGGACCTGGGCCTGGCCGCCGGCCCCTTCCCGCTGCTGGACGCGCCGGCCGACTGGTGGCACCAGCCGCTGGCCTGGACCGCCGGTGCCCGCATCGAGCCCTACACCCGCGTGCCGCGCTACATCGAACTGGCGCGGCTGCTGCAGGCCGCGCCCGCCACGCCCTCGGAGCTGCGCCGCCGCGCCCGCGTGGGCGTGGCCGACCTGCGCCGCTTCCTGCAGGCCGCGCTGATGCTGTCGCTGCTGCACTGGCAGCCGAACAGCGGCAGCGTGTCCTGAGCCCGACTCCGACCCGACCTTTCTTTCATCACAGATCCAGGAGGCTCAAGCCATGAACCCGATCCGCGTCTTCATCGTCGACGACCACAACCTGTTCCGCTGCGGCGTCACCACCGTGCTGCAGAACGAACCGCAGTTCGAGTGCGTGGGCGAGGCCGACAGCGGCCTGGAGGCCGTGCGCCGCGCCCCCGAGACACGGGCCGACCTGGTGCTGCTGGACATGAACATGCCCGGCATGTCGGGCTTGGCAGCCATGGCCACGCTGCGCGAGCTGCTGCCGCGCGCGCGTTTCGTGCTGATCACCTGCACCCTGGAAGCGGCCGAGCTGCGCCGCGCCTACGCCGCCGGCGCCAGCTGCGTGCTGCACAAGAGCGCGTCGCCGCAGGAGCTGGTGACGGTGCTGCAGGCCGCCCACCGCGGCCAGGCCGTCTACTCGCCGACGGTGGCCGACGCCATGTCGGCCCACCCCGACAGCCACGAGCTGGGCGCCGACCTGACGCAGCGCGAGCGCAAGCTGCTGTCGCTGATGGCCTGCGGCCTGCCCAACCGCGAGATCTCGCAACGCCTGGACATCGCGATGCCGACGGTGAAGTTCCACGTCACCAACATCCTGTCCAAGCTCAACGCCGACAACCGCACGTCGGCGGTGCTGGCAGCACTGAAGCACAACCTGGTGGCGCTCGACTGAGGAGCGCGTTCCCAGGGGTTTGCACCCCGTACCCGACGCGCGGCGCCGCGCGTAGGATGCATTTTGTGGACGGCACCGGCTACCGGCTGGAAGGGGTCATCGGCTTCACGGCCGGCGCCTCGCTGCACCGGGCGCGGCGCCTGGCCGACGCCCAGCCCGTCATCGTGCGGCTGGCTGCACGCGCCGACGCCGCCACGGCCGCGCAGTGGCGCGCCGAGTTCGGTCTGCTGCAGGCGCTGGCCGCGGCCGGCGGCTCCCGGCCCGAGGCCCTGTACGACGAAGCTGGCCGCCCGGCCATCGCCTTCGACCACCCGGGCGGCCTGCAGCTGGATGCCGCGCTCGGCAGCGGCAGCATGGACGTGGCGCAGAGCCTGCGCCTGGCGCTGCAGATGGCGCGGACCCTGGCCGCGGTGCATGCCCAGGGCCAGATGCTGGGCGACCTGCGGCTGGCCCACTGGTTCTTCGACGCCCGGCTGGGGCGCCTGTGGTTGATCGACGCCAGCCGTGCCGGTGCCGAAGGCCTGCTGCCCGACGCGCCGGACGCGCAGACGCCGCCGGACTACGCCACCCTGTCGCCCGAGCAGACCGGCCGCATGAACCGCGGCGCCGACCGGCGCAGCGACCTCTACGCCCTGGGTGTGCTGCTGTACCGCCTGCTGGCCGGGGCCTGGCCCTTTGAAGGCCATGACGCGCTGGGCTGGGCGCATTGCCACATCGCCCGCCTGCCGCGGCCGCTGCCGGCGCAGCTGCCGCAGGTGCTGGGCGAACTCGTGGCCTGCCTGCTGGCCAAGCTGCCCGAAGACCGCTACCAGAGTGCCTCTGCCCTGGTGGGCGACCTGGACCATTGCCTGTCCCAGTGGTCCAGGCTGGGCCGCATCGAGCCGCTGCGGCTGGCCGCGCACGATGCCGGCGACCGCTTCCGGCTGCCGCAACGCCTGCGTGGCCGCGAGGCCGAGGCCCACGCGCTGGCCGCCGCCTTCGCCGCCGTGCGCGACGGCGGGCGCGCCAGCCTGGTGGCGGTGTGCGGGCGCTCGGGCATTGGCAAGTCGACCCTGGTGCGCGAGCTGCACCGCAGCGTGGTGGCCGCGCACGGCAGCTTTGCCAGCGGCAAGTTCGACACGGCCCAGCGCGACGTGCCCTACGCCACGCTGGCGCAGGCCCTGCGCGAGGCGCTGCGCCAGCGCCTGGCCGACGGCACCGAGGCGGTGGCCGCCTTGCGCGCCGAGCTGCAGACGGCCATCGGCCCCAGCGGCCGCCTGCTGGTGGACCTGGTGCCGCAGCTGGAGCTGCTGATCGGCCGCCCTCCCGAGCCGCCCGAGCTGGCGCCGGCCGAGACCTGCAACCGCTTCTTCGGCCTGCTGCAGCGCTTCGTGGCCGCCCTGGCGCGCCGCGGGCGGCCCTTGCTGCTGTTCCTGGACGACGTGCAGTGGGCCGACGAGGCCAGCCTGCAGGCCATCGAGCCGCTGCTGGCCCCGCCGGGTGATCTGGCGCTGCTGCTGGTGCTGGCCTGGCGCGACAACGAGCTGCCGCCGGCGCACCCGCTGCACGCCCTGCTGCAGCGCCAGCGCGCCGCCGCTGCGGTGGCCGCCGAGATCACGCTGGCGCCGCTGCCGGCAGCGGTGCTGAACGAGCTGGTGGCCGAAACGCTGTGCGCCGACGCCGCCGACTGCCGGACACTCACCGAGGCGCTGTACGCGCGCAGCGGCGGCAACCCCTTCCACTTCACGCGCATGCTCGGCACCTTGCGCGCGTCCGGTGTGCTCAGCCACGACGGCGCCACGCGGCGCTGGGTCTGGGACCTGGCACGCATCGGCGACGAAGCCTTCAGCGACGACGTGGCCGAGTTGATGGCCGCTTCGCTGCGCCGCCTGCCCGAAACCACCCAGCGTGTGCTGCACCTGGCCGCCTGCCTGGGCAGCCGCTTCGCGCTGCGCCTGCTTGCCCTGGCCGCCGGCTGCAGCGCCGAAGCGCTGGCGGCCGAGCTGGCGCCGGCGCTGCAGGAAGGCCTGGTGGCGCGCAGCAATGGCCATGCGCGCTTCCAGCACGACCGCATCCGCGAGGCCGCCTACGCGCTGGCGCCGGCCTCGGCCCGCGCCGCCACGCACCTGGCCATCGCCCGGCGCCTGCGCGACGGGCTCGACGGCGAGGAGCGCGCCCGCTGCCTGTTCGACCTGGTGCACCAGTTCCAGCGCGGCGCGGCCCTGCTGCCCACACGCGCCGAACGCCTGGAGGTGGCCGCGCTGGGCCTGGCCGCCGGGCGCCGGGCCCAGGCCGCGGCTGCCTTCGCCGCCGCCGACGCACACCTGGGCGCCGCCTGCGCACTGACCGACGAGGAAGCCTGGAAAGACCACTACCGGCTGGCCTTCGAGCTGCGCCTGGAAGCCGCCCAGTGCGCCTACGCCTGCGGCCGCTACGACGAGGCCGCGGCCCTGATCGACGAGCTGGCGCAGCGCGCCCGGAGCACGGCCGACCGCGCATCGGCGTTCCACCGCCGGGTGCTGCTGCACGTGCTGAAGGCCGAACACGCCGCGGCCGTGGCGGCGGGGCTGGAGTGCCTGCGCCTGTTCGGCGTCGAGCTCTCGCCGCACCCCGAGCCGGCCGAGGTGCAGGCCGAGTACGAACGGGTCTGGCTGTGCCTGGGCGAGCGCCCCATCGAGCAGCTGGCCGAACTGCCGCTGCTCACCGACCCCGAGCCGCGCGCGCTGATGCAGGCGCTGGCCATCCCGCTGGAGGCCGCCTTCTTCACCGACGCGCAGCTGTACCGCCTGCTGCTGTGCCGCCTGGTGCGCCAGGGCATCGAGATGGGCGCCAGCCCGGCCTGGGCCCATGCCTGCGCCTTCTTCGGCGTGGTGCTGGGGCCTATCTTCGGGCGCCACGACGAAGGCGACCGCTTTGCCGCGCTGGCCGGCGTGCTGGTGGAACGGCATGGTTTTGCCGCGCAGCGCGCGCGGGTGCGCTACGCGATGGGCATGGTGGCCTTCTGGACGCGCCCGGTCAGCACCGCCATCGAAGACATGCAGGCCGCCGCGGCGGCGGCCGACGAACTGGGCGACCTCACCTTCGCCTGCTACAGCCGCAGCCAGGCCGTGGCCGGCATGCTGCTGCGCAACGATGCGCTGGACGGCGTGGCCGAAGCGGCCGAGCGCAGCGCCGACTTTGCCCGCGCGGCCGGTTTTGCCGACATGGCCGAGATGGCCATGGGCCAGCGCCAGTTCGTCGCCGCCCTGCGCGGGCGCACGGCGGCGCTGGCCAGCCTGGGCGACGCGGCCTTCGACGAGGCGGCCTTCGAGGCCCGCCTGGGCCCGGCGCGCATGCCGACGCTGGCCTGCCTGCACTGGATCCTGAAGCTGCAGCTGCACCAGCTGGCCGGCGACCCGGCCGCGGCCCTGGCCGCAGCAGCCCGCGCCGAGCCTCTGCTGCAGGCGGCCACGGCCCAGGTGCAGCTGCTGGACTACCACTTCTTCAGCGCCCTGGCCTGGGCCGACCTGCCCGACCAGGCCGATGCGTCGCCGGCACGGCGCGGGCACATCGCCGCCCACCTGGTGCAGCTGGAAACCCTGGCGGCCACCAAGCCACGCACCTTCGGCTGCCGCCACATGCTGGTGGCGGCCGAGGTGGCGTGCCTGGACGGCCGCTCCGGCGACGCCGCCGACCTGTACGCGCAGGCCCACCTGGCGGCGGCGCAACACGGCTTCGTCGCCGTCGAGGCCCTGGTGCAGGAGCGTGCCGCGGCCTTCTTCGCTGCCAGCGGCATGGGCGGCCTCGCGCAGGCGCGCCTGCGCGAGGCGCGCCGCAGCTACCTGCGCTGGGGCGCGGCCGGCAAGGTGCGCCAGCTGGAGCGGCGCCACGCCGGGCTGCTGGGCCCGGGCGACGCCGCCGCCGCGCCGGCGGTGACGCTGGACCTGCTGTCCATCACCAAGGCCTCGCAGGCGATCTCCAGCTGCATCGTGCAGGCCGACCTGGCCGACCAGCTGCTGCGCCTGGTGCTGCAGACGGCCGGCGCGCAGCGCGCCGTGCTGCTGCTGATGCGCGGCACGTTGCTGCTGCCGGCGGCCGAGGCCGGTGTCAACGCCGATGCGGGCATCGAGGTGCGCCACTTCGGGCCCGGCACCGCGCCGCCGCCGCTGCCGGCCGCGGTGCTGGGCTACGTGCAGCGCAGCCACGAACCGGTGCTGCTGGACGACACCACGCGGCCGCACGCCTTCGAGGCCGACCTGCAGCCCTTGCCGCAGGCGCCGCGCTCGCTGCTGGCGCTGCCGGTGCTGCGCGGCCCGGCCCTGGTCGGCGCGCTGGTGCTGGAACACGGCAGCCTGCCCGGCGCCTTCACGCCCGAGCGCCTGAGCGTGCTGGAGCTGCTGGCCGCACAGGCCGCGGTGTCGCTGGAGAACGCCCAGCTCTACGAGGCGCTGCGCGCCAGCCAGTCGCAACTGAGCCGGCTGGTGGACGCCAACATCATCGGCATCTTCAAGTTCAGGATCAGCGGTGCCATCACCGAGGCCAACGACGCCTTCCTCGCCCTGGTGGGGCAGGACCGCAGCGCGCTGCAGGCCGGCCACCTGGACTGGGCCGCGCTGACCCCGCCCGAACACCACGCCGCCGACCGCGCGGCCATGGCCGAGCTGCTAGCAGACGGCCGCTGCGCGCCCTACGAGAAGGAGTACCTGAGCACCAGCGGGCACCGCGTGCCGGTGGTGGTGGCCGGTGCGCTGTTCGAAGGCTCGTCGGACAGCGGCATCGCCCTGGTGCTGGACCAGAGCGCGCGCCGGCAGGCCGAAGCCGAGCGCCAGGCGCGGGCGGCCGCCGAGGCGGCCAGCCGGCTCAAGAGCGACTTCCTGGCCAACATGAGCCACGAGATCCGCACGCCGATGAACGCCATCCTGGGCATGTCGCAACTGGCGCTGCAGAGCGGCCTGGACGCGCGCCAGGCCGGCTACGTGCGCAATGTGCACAACGCGGCCGAATCGCTGCTGGGCATCCTGGGCGACATCCTCGACCTGTCCAAGATCGAGGCCGGCCACCTGGAGATGGAACGCATCGAGTTCGATCTCGACGAGGTGCTGGACCGGCTGGCCTCGGTGATCGGGCTGCGGGCCGAGGAGAAGGGCCTGGAGCTCGTGTACGCCTTGCCGCCGCGGCTGCCGCGCCGCCTGGTGGGCGACCCCGCCCGGCTGGGCCAGGTGCTGGTGAACCTGGCCAACAACGCCATCAAGTTCACCGAACGCGGCGAGGTGGTGGTGAGTGTCGCGCTGCTGCAGCGCGAGGCGCAGGCGGTGCAGCTGCGCTTCGAGGTGCGCGACACCGGCATCGGCCTGCGCCCCGACGAAGCGGCGCGCCTGTTCAAGCCCTTCACCCAGGCCGACAGCTCCACCAGCCGGCGCTTCGGCGGCACCGGCCTGGGCCTGGCGATCAGCCGCCACCTGGTGCACATGATGGATGGCGAGATCGGCGTCGACAGCGAAGCCGGGCACGGCAGCCGCTTCCACTTCAGCGCCCGCTTCGGCCTGCCCGAGGCCGCTTCGGAACCGCCCGCGGGCCTGGCGCAGATGCAGGGCCGGCGCGTGCTGGTGGTGGACGACAACGACTGCGCGCGCGAGCTGCTGCTGGAGATGGCGCACGGCCTGGCGCTGCAGGCGCAGGCGGCCGCCGACGGCGCCGCGGCGCTGGCCGCGGTGATGGCCGCCGACACCGCCGACCGGCCCTTCGACCTGGTGCTGCTGGACTGGAAGATGCCCGGCATGGACGGCGTGGAGTGCGCGCGCCAGCTGGCCCAGGCCACGCTGCGGCACCGCCCGCCGGCGGTGCTGATGATCACCGCCTTCAGCCGCGACGAGGCCGCGCGGTGCGCGGCGCAGCACGGCGCGCCGCTGGCCGCGATGCTGGCCAAGCCGGTGACACCGTCCACCCTGCTGGACGCCTGCCTGAACGCGCTGCACCCGCGAGCGCCGACGCCGGCGCCGGCCGACCGGCGCGAGGCCGCGCTGCAGCGCCAGCGCCAGGCCCTGGCCGGCGCGCGCCTGCTGCTGGTGGAGGACAACGCCATCAACCAGGAGCTGGCCTGCGAGCTGCTGCGCGGCGCCGGCATCGAGGTGGTGGTGGCCGGCGACGGCCGCGCCGCGCTGCAGGCGCTGCAGGAGCAGGCCTTCGACGGCGTGCTGATGGACTGCCAGATGCCCGAGCTCGATGGCTACGAGGCGACGCGGCAGCTGCGCCTGGAGCCGCGCTGGCAGGCGCTGCCGGTGATCGCGATGACCGCCAACGCCATGGTCGGTGACCGCGAGAAGGCGCTGGCCGCGGGCATGAACGACCACATCGCCAAGCCCATCCGCCTGAACGAACTGTTCGGCACGCTGGCGCGCTGGGTGCACCCGGCACGCCCGGCCGCCGACCCCGCCCTTTTCGACGAGAGTGTGTTGCGCGCCAGCGGCGTGGAGCCCGGCAGCGCCTTGCACCGCCGGCTGCTGGAGATGTTCGCTGGCCGCGAGAGGGCCTTCGGCGACAGCTTCAGGGCCGCCGCCGGCGACCCCGGCAGGGCCTTGCGCCTGGCCCACGACCTGAAGGGCGAGGCCGCCGCCCTGGGCGTGAACGCGGTGCGCGCCGCGGCCGCCGAGCTGGAAGCGGCCTGCGCCCGCAGCGCGCCGGCGCAGGAGATCGCCCCGCTGCTGGACGCCGTGCTGGCGGCGCTGGAACCGGTGTTGCAGGCGCTGCAGCCGCCTGGCGGCTGAGCCCCCGGCCTCAGGCGGCGCCGGTTTCGGCGAAGCCCAGCACGACGCGCCGCGTCATCGCCGACTTCTTCTCGATCTTGGTGACGATCACGGCGCCGACTTCCGATGTGTTGGCCACATGCGTGCCGCCGCAGGGCTGCAGGTCAGCGCCTTCGATCTCGAGCACGCGGATGCGGCCCAGGCCCGATTCGGATCTCGGGGGCTGGACGCGCATGCTGCGCACGAGCGCAGGGTTGGCATCGAGCTCGGCCTCGCTGATCCAGCGGTGACTCACCGGCCGCGCGTCCTTCACCAGGCGCGCGATGCCGGCGGTGAGCTGGTCCTTGTCCAGCGGCTCGTTCATGTGGAAGTCGAGCCGCGCGTAGGCGGCCGTGATGCTGCAGCCGTCCACCGGGTGCGGCACCAGCGCGCACAGCAGGTGGGTGGCGGTGTGGAAGCGCATGTGGGCGCGGCGGCGCGGCACGTCGATGCGCGCCCGCACCTTCGTGCCGACGGTGAAACCACCGAGGAAGGCGCCGGCCGGCGGCACATGCGCGATGTCGCCGGGGCGTGTGGGGTGCTTGCGCGTGTCGGCAATCACCAGCTGCGCGCCGCTTTCGGCCGTGAGCGTGCCGGCGTCACCGGCCTGGCCGCCGCCGAGCGGGTAGAACACGCTGCGGTCGAGCACCACGCCGGCTTCGTCGATGGCCACGATGGTGGCCGTGCATTCCAGCAGGCCGGCGTCTTCGCGGAACAGTTCTTCGGTCATGCGGCCGATTCCAGCACGACTTCGCCCTGCGGCGTGAGCAGGGTCGCCGTCAGGCTCGGCGCGCCTGCGGGCAGCACCTGCACGCCGCGCAGGCGCAGCACCTCGCGCGCGCGGGTGGGCACGCCGCGCAGCGCCAGGCTCTTCAGCGTCACGCCCGAAGGCGGCAGGTGTTCGGCCGGATGCAGGCCCTGCCACTGGATCAGCGTGGGCAGCGCGCCGCCGCAGTCGGGCCGGCCGTCATCGGGCACCAGCAGCTGCCACGACAGCCGGCCGTTCGGCGTGTCTCGTTCCACGGCCACCGGGTCGCCGGGCCGCTGGCCGACGTTGATCAGGCCCCAGCGGTGCATGTCCAGCATCGTGGTGCGGGCCACGCTGTGGATGAGTTGCGGCCCGGCAGCGATGCGCGCCTGCAGTGCCGCGTCGTCCAGCCCGTACCAGCGCCGCCGGCCGGCTGGTGGCGCCTCGGGGTCGATGGCAATGATCTCGAAGTAGGCCAGCGGGTACTCGGCCGTGGCGATGTGGAACACGCGGTTGTGCGTGCCCATCAACGGGTGCTTGCCGCCGGCGGTGGGCGTGAAGCCGAGCGTGGCCTGGCACCAGGCTGCGCCCTGCTCCAGCGTCGCGGCCGCCACCACCAGGTGGTCGACCACCGTGTGCGTCAAAGCTCGACCTCGCCGTCTATGCAGAGGGCCACGTCGCCGCCCACCCAGACCGTGTCGCCGGCCTTCTCGATGTGCACACGGCCCGCGCGTTTCAGCACCGCCCCTTGCGCTGCCACGTAGCTCGCCGGCGCCAGGCCGGTTTCGATGAGCCACTGCGCGACGCTGGCGTTCAGGCTGCCGGTGACGGGGTCTTCCGTCAGCACGTCGGTATCGTGGTACAGCGCGCGGATCTCGAACGCACATTCGCTGCCGGCCGGATGCGCGCCAACCAACCCCAGCTTGATGCCCTTCAGCGGCTCGGACTGGCCCTTGACTGCCAGCACCTGCGCCGCCGAGCGCAACATCACCGCGCACCAGCCGGGGCCGTTGTCCACCCACTGGTGATGCAGCACGTCGGCGCGCGCCACCCCGATGCCTTCGACAATGCGTGCCAGCAGCATGTCGTCCAACGGCCCACTGCGGCGCCGCGGGGGCGCGGCGAAGGCCAGGCGCTGCCCGCTCTGGCGGATGCGCACCAGGCCCACGCCGCACTGCTGCACCACCATGCCTGTTTCCTTGGGCTTGCCGCCCGCCGCCAGCCAGGCGTGGCAGCTGCCCAGGGTGGGATGGCCGGCGAAGGGCAACTCGCCGCCGGGCGTCCAGATGCGCACGTGGTAGTCGGCCGTGGGCTCCGAAGGCGGCAGCAGGAAGGTGGTTTCCGAGAGATTCGTCCAGCGCGCGAAGGCAGCCATGGTGGCGTCGCTCAGGTCGCCCGCGGCGTGCACCACGGCCAGCGGGTTGCCGAGCAGGGGCACGGCGCTGAAGACATCGAGCTGGTGGAAACGGCGCTTCATCGGCGCTCCTCGTCAGACCGCGGCCAGCAGCTGGCCCAGGGCGGCCACGGCGGTGTCGATCTGCGCCGGCGTCGCGGTGACGAAGCTCAGGCGCAGCGTGTTGTGGCGGCCGGGGGCGGCCGCATCGGGGAAGAAGGTGGCGCCGGGCACGAAGGCCATGCCGGCTTCCACCGCCTGCGGCAGCAGCGCGGTGGCGTTGATGTGCGCCGGCAGCTTCACCCAGAAGAACATGCCGCCCACCGGCGTGTTCCAGCGGCAGCCGGCCGGCATGTGCGCCTGCAGCGCCGCCGACATGGCGTCGCGCTGCGCCTTGTAGCGGGCGCGGATGGTGGGCACGTGCTGGGTGAGGAAGCCGTCCTTGATCACTTCGTACACCACGCGCTGGTTGAAGCCGGGCGTGTGCAGGTCGGCGGCCTGCTTGGCCTGCAGCAGCTTGGGGTAGAGCTCTTTCGGCGCGATCACGTAACCCAGGCGCAGGCCCGGGGCCAGCACCTTCGAAAACGAACCGAGGTAGATGGCGCTCTCACCCGCGCTGGCCGAGAGCGGCGGCGGCGGGGCTTCATCGAACCACAGGTCGCCGTAGGGGTTGTCCTCGACGATGGGCAGCTTCAGTTCGGCCGCGCGCTGCACCAGCGCCAGCCGGCGCGAAGCGCTCACGCACAGGCCGCTCGGGTTCTGGAAATTGGGCAGCAGGTAGACGAAGCGGCTGCCGCGCGCGGCATTCAGCGCATCGGGCAGCGGGCCTTCGTCGTCGCCTTCCACCGGCACGAACTCGGCTTCGTAGGGCGAAAAGGCCTGCAGCGCTCCCAGGTAGGTGGGCGACTCCACGGCCACGCGGCTGCCGGGGTCGATGAGCACCTTGCCCACCAGGTCCAGCCCCTGCTGCGAGCCGGTGGTGATGAGCACCTGCGAGGCCTCGGCCTTGACGCCGTGGATGGCCATCTCGGCGGCCACCCATTCGCGCAGCGGCGCGAAGCCCTCGCTGGCGGCGTACTGCAGCGCTTCGCGCGGGGTCTCGCGCAGCACGCGTTCGGTGGCCACGCGCATGGCCTCGACGGGGAAGGTGTCGGCCGAAGGCAGGCCGCCGGCCAGCGAGATGATGCCGGGGCGTTCAGTGACCTTCAGGATCTCGCGGATCGTCGAGGGGTTCAGACGCTCGGCGCGGCGCGCCATCTGCCAGATGCTGCTCATCGGGGGTACCTTCAGGCCAAAGAGGGGGAGCGTAGCGCGGCCGGGCCGTCCAGCATCCAGCGGACGGCGGCCGCGGCGTGCAGCGCCGTGCTGTCGAACACGGGCAGCGGGCTGCAGGCAGCGTCGATCAGCAGGGTGATCTCGGTGCAGCCCAGGATCACCGCTTCGGCGCCGGCGGCGCGCTGGCGCTCGATCAGGGCCACGACGGCGGCCCGCGAGGCGTCGCTGATGACGCCGCGGCACAGCTCTTCGTAGATGACGCGGTGCATCAGGCCGCGGTCGGGCTCGTCCGGCACCACGATGCGCAGGCCGTAGCGCTGCTCCAGCGGCTCGCGCACGATCCTGGCGTCTTCCATCGTGAACCGCGTGCCCAGCAAGGCGGCGTGGCGCACGCCGGCCGCCTGCAGCGCCGCGCCAGTGGCGTCGGCGATGTGCAGCAGCGGCAGGCCGCCTTCGGTTTCGATCAGGGCGGCCACCTTGTGCATGGTGTTGGTGGCCACCACCAGGCCCTGAGCGCCCGCGGCCTTCAGCCCCGCCGCGGCGCGCGCCAGCAGGCGGCCGGCTTCGTTCCAGCGGCCGCTGGCCTGCAGGGCGGCCACCTCGGCGAAGTCCACGCTGTGCAGCAGCAGCCTGGCGCTGTGCAGGCCGCCCAGGCGCTGCGCCACGCCCTGGTTGACCAGGCGGTAGTAGAGGGCGGTGGATTCCCAGCTCATGCCGCCCAGGATGGCGAGTGTCTTCATGCCACCACCTTCGCGGCGGCGCTGCGCCGCACCGGCATGCGCCGGCCGATGAAGACCACGGCGATCACGGCCAGCGAGAAGGCCACGGTCGCGGGGTCGAGCTTCTCGCCCAGCAGCGGCACCGCGAACAGCAGCGCCAGGAAGGGCTGCAGCAGCTGCACCTGGCTCACGCGCACCACGCCGCCCAGGGCCAGGCCGCGGTACCAGGCGAAGAAGCCCAGCCACATGGAGAACAGCGCCGCGTAGCCGAAACCCAGCCAGGCCGAAGCGCGCACCGGCGCGGCCGGCCACCACCACAGCATCAGCGGCAGCGTGAAGGGCAGCGAACCCACCAGCACCCAGCAGATCACCTGCTGCGCCGGCATCACGGCCGAGACACGCGCGCCGGCCACGTAGCCGATGGCGGCCGAGAGCACCGCCAGCAGCAACCAGCCGTCGGCCACGCTGAGGCTCCCGGCGCCCTGCCAGGCGGCGAAGGCCAGCACCAGGCCACAGCCGGCCACCGCGCAGGCCCAGAAACCCGCCGAGGGCCGCTGCCCCGTGGCCCAGGCGCCCAGCAGCGCGGTGGCCAGGGGCAGCACGCCGGTGATGACGGCGGCATGCATCGCTTCCACCTCGCGCAGCGCGAGCGCAATGCCGATGGGAAAACCCACCACCGTGCCCAGGGCGCTGACGGCCAGTGCCCCGGCCTGCGCGCGGCCCGGCCAGGGTGCGCGCACGGCCAGCAGGTACAGCAGGCTCAGCAGCCCGGCCACGCCGGCGCGGCCGGCGGTGACGAAGGCCGGCGTCAGCTGCGGCGCCGAGCCGTCGCCGACGGCCAGGCGCGTCATCGGCAGCGTCATCGCGAAGATCACGACGCCCAGCAGGCCAAGCAGGAAACCGCGGCGCTGGTCGCTCATGGCCGGGTGTGGGGATGGTGGGGCATGGGCGCAGTCTAGGACCCGCGAGCAGCACAGTGGCTGTACAGTCAGCCACACAGTCAATGGAACTGTACTGATGACGCCAGCCACACAGAGCCCCGTCGACACCCCCGCGCCGCTGCCGGGGCAACTGGCGCGCGGCGCCCGCGACTCGCTGGCCGAGCAGCTGGCGGCGCGTTTTGCCGAGCGCATAGTCCAACGCCTGCTGGCCCCGGGCTCGCGCCTGCCCTCGGTGCGCGACTGTGCCGAACGCCACGGCGTGAGCCCCAGCACCGTGGTCGGCGCCTACGACCTGCTGCAGGCGCGCGGCCTGGTGCAGGCACGGCCGAAACGCGGCTTTTTCGTACGCGATGGCAGCGTCCGCAGCGCGCCGCCCACGCCCGCACCGGCTGCGCGCCCGGCGCCGGTGGACGCCACCGCGCTCATCCGCAGCATGTTCCAGGCCCAGGGTGGCCTGCCGGTGCCGGGCATGGGCACGCTGCCCGAAGCCTGGCTCGACGCACCGCTGCTGCAGCGCGCGCTGCGCCGCGTGTGCAACCAGCCCGAGGCCTGGCTGCGTTATGGCGACCCCGCCGGCAGCCTGCGCCTGCGCCAGGCGCTGTCGCAGCGCCTGGCCGACCTGGGCATCTCGGCCACGCCGGCGCACATCGTCACCACGGTGGGCGCCACACACGGGCTGGACCTGCTCAGCCGCCTGCTGCTGCAGCCCGGCGACGCGGTGCTGGTGGACGAACCCGGCTGGGCCATCGAGTACGCGCGCCTGTCGCAACTGGGCATGCGCCTCCTGCCTGTGCCGCGTGGCCTGCAGGAGGGCGGCGGCCCTGATCTGGCGGTGATGGACGCGCTGGCGCGCGAGCACAAGCCGCGCCTTTACGTCACCGTCTCGGTGCTGCACAACCCGACCGGCGTGTCGATCTCGCCCGCCGCCGCGCACCAGGTGCTGCGCCTGGCCGAGTTGCACGATCTCACCATCGTCGAGGACGACACCTACGCCTGGCTGGCGCCGCCGCACGCCACGCGGCTGGCGCAGCTGGACGCGCTCAAGCGCACCGTCTACGTCTCGGGCTTCTCGAAGATCCTCACCCCGCAATGGCGCGTGGGTTATGTCGCCGCCGCACCCGCGCTGGCCGAGCGCCTGATCGACCGCAAGCTCGTCAGCACGCTCAGCACCCCGGGCCCGCTGGAAGACGCGGTGGCGCTGTGCCTGGAGCAGGGCAGCCTGCGCCGCCACGCCGAGCGCGTCACCAGCCTGCTGGCCGCCGCCCGCACGCGCACCGTGCGCCTGGCGCGCGAGGCGGGCTGCCGCTTCGTCACGCCGCCGGCCGGTTTGTTCGGCTGGGTCGACGTGGGTGAAGACACCGAGGTGCTGGCGCAGTCGCTGCTGGACGACGGCTGGCTGATCGCGCCCGGCACGCTGTTCCACGCCACGCCGCGCGCCTGCACGCTGATGCGGGTGAACTTCGGCACCGCGCAGGACGCGCGCTTCTGGCAAGCGCTGAAGGCGGCCCGGGCCGACCGGTCGCGCACGCACCTCCGGTCACAACTGAAACGGCGTTAGCCACGCCGGTGACACGGGCGGCGGTTCCAATCCGCGCGCACCCTTCGCGCGCATGACCAGCACCACGATCTTCGGCGACACGCCCACCACCGAGCCGCCACGCCACCCCCCCGTCGCCGCCCCGGCCGACAGCGGCAGCACGCACCTGAGCGGGCTCAACCCCTCGTTGATGCAGGACCTGCTGCGCTTCGAGGCCGAACACCCGCCCGGCCAAGGCCTGGACCTGCTGGAAGTGGTGGCCGCCGCGCTGCGCCACAACCGCGACCTGTCGCTGCTGCTGCACTTCGACGGCCAGCCACTGGCGCTGACGCTGCGCCCCACGGCGCGTGAGCTGTCGTGCCTGCTGCCGCGGCGCCAGCTGCTGGCGCTGCGCTTGTCCGAGCTGCGGGTGATGCGCGTGGAGCCGGCGCCGCCGGCGTTACACGGCGAGGTGCCGACGCAGCCGCTGTCGCCGCTGATCTGGGAACTGGCGCTGCGCGGTTCGCGCTCGCAGCTGCTGCCCGAGATTGCGGGCGCCGCCGCCTACCGCGCCAACCCCGGCGCCGACCTGTCCACGCTGGACATGCACGGCACGCTGGCCCACGCCGTGCAGCAGCTGCGCCGCGAGCCGCGTTCACTGCGCGAGATGGCGGCCTGGCCCGGCTTCGACGCCGACCGCGCAGCGCGGCTGCTCAACGGGCTGTACCTGCACGCGGCGCTCATCGTCACCCGTTCGCATCCCGGCGCCATCAGCCACTGACGGCCGTCAGCGCGCGCCCAGCTTCTCCCAGCGCTCCAACGCCGCCATCAGCTCGCCTTCGATGGCGTCGTGCCGCGCCTGCAGCACCGGCACCTGCTGCGGTTCGCGCGTGTACAGGTCGGCGCTGGCCAACTGTGCGGCTATCTTCGCCTGCTCGACTTCCAGCGCCTCGATGCGCGCCGGCAGGCCTTCCAGTTCGCGCTGTTCCTTGTAGCTGAGCTTGGCCTTGGGCGCGGGCCCCGCCGGCACCGGCACCGGCGCCGAGCCGCGCGGCGCCGGCGCAGGGGCCGCAGCCACCGCCACGCGGGCGCGTCCGCGCTGCAGCTTCCAGTCTTCGTAGCCGCCTTCGTATTCGCGCCAGAAACCGTTGCGCCCCCCGAATGCGGGGTCGCCTTCCCAGGCGATGGTGCTGGTGACCACGTTGTCCAGGAAGCGCCGGTCATGGCTGACCAGGAACACCGTGCCGGCGTAGCTCTGCAGCAGGTCTTCCAGCAGTTCCAGCGTGTCGATGTCGAGGTCGTTGGTGGGCTCGTCCAGCACCAGCACGTTGGCGGGCAGTGCGAACAGCCGCGCCAGCAGCACCCGGTTGCGTTCACCGCCCGACAGCGTGCGCACCGGTGCGCTGGCGCGTTCGGGCGCGAACAGGAAGTCCGACAGGTAGCTCATCACGTGCTTGCGCGAGCTGCCCACCTCGATCCATTCGCTGCCGGGGCTGATGGTGTCGGCCAACGTGGCGTCGAGGTTCAGGCCGGCGCGCATCTGGTCGAAGTAGGCCACCTGCAGGCGCGTGCCCTGGCGCACGCTGCCGCGCGTGGGCTGCAGCTCGCCGAGGATGAGCTTCAGCAGCGTGGTCTTGCCGACGCCGTTGGGGCCGATCAGGCCCACCTTGTCGCCGCGCAGGATGGTGGCGCTGAAGTCGTCGATCAGCACCCGTTCGTCGTACTGCATGCCGACGTGTTTCAGCTCGGCGACGATCTTGCCCGGCGGCAGGCCGGCATCCAGCTCCAGCCGCACCTGGCCCAGCTGTTCGCGCCGCGCCGAACGCTGCTCGCGCAACTTCACCAGACGCTGTACACGGCCCACGCTGCGCGTGCGGCGCGCTTCCACGCCCTTCCTCACCCACACCTCTTCCTGCGCCAGCAGCTTGTCGGCACGGGCGCGCTCGAGTGCCTCGTTCTCCAGCTCGCGCAGCTTGGTGGCCTCGTAGGCGGCGAAGCTGCCGGGGTAGCTGCGCAGCTGGCCGCGGTCGAGCTCGACGATGCGGGTGGCCACTGCGTCGATGAAGGCGCGGTCGTGCGACACCAGCACCAGCGCGCCCTTGCGGCCCACCAGCAGCTCCTGCAGCCATTCGATGGCGTCGATGTCGAGGTGGTTGGTGGGCTCATCCAGCAGCAGCAGGTCGGGTGCCGCGGCCAGTGCGCGGCCCAGGGCCACGCGCTTCTTCGTGCCGCCCGAGAGATCCTGCACCAGCGCCGCGCCCTCCAGGCGCAGGCGCTGCAGCACCTCGTCGACACGTTGCTCCCAGGTCCAGCCCCCCAGGTGCTCCAGCTCGGACATGATGGCGTCCAGGTCGTCGTTCGGGTCGTGGCGTTCGAAGCGCTCGCGCAGCGCGCGTGCTTCGGCCACACCCTCGCTCACGGCATCAAACACGCTGACGCCCGGCGCGAACAGCGGCTCCTGCGCCACGTACACGCGCGAAAGCCCGGTCTGCAGCTGCAGGATGCCGTCGTCGGGCTTTTCCAGCCCGGCCAGGATCTTCAGCAGGCTGGACTTGCCGGCGCCATTGCGGCCGATGAGCGCGACACGTTCGCCGGCTTCGAGGGAAAGGGCGGTGCCGTCGAGCAGCGGCACATGGCCGTAGGCGAGATGGGCGTTGGTGAGGGTCAGCAGGGCCATCGGGGGATTGTCGCCCCCCCGTCGCAGGGCCGGCCGTCAGTCGAAATGGTGGCGGTAGGTGGCCATCAGCGCCAGCGTGCCCGTGGCCGCGTCCTTGCGGTCGAGCGCGACTTCGATCTGGAACTCCAGCGTGCCGCGCGGGTGCACGTCCAGGCCCAGGCCCGCGGCCGCCGTCTTCATGGTGAAGTCGCGGCTGCTGGACACCCCACCGTCAGCGCGCTTCTCACGCGCCTGGGCCACACCCAGGCGCATGCTGAGCTCGACGATGCCGATGGGCCGCACGCGCAGGAACACCGCCGCGCCGGCGGCCTGGATATGGCGTGAGTCGAGCGCGCTGCCGCCTTTGCCGTAGTCGGTGAGCGTGGCTTCGGCGCCGACGATGCGCCAGCCATAACCGGCCGCCACGCGCAGCACGTTGCTGCCGAACCTCACCTTGGGGCAGGTGGTGAACGCGCAGGATGCGAACAGCAGCTCGTATTCGTTGCGCCCCAGGCCACCCGACACGTAGACGCCCTCGCGGTAGGGGTCGACCTTGTTGTCCTGCGCCAGCGCCGCGGACGCGGCAAGACCCAGCAAGCCCACGCAGGCCCATTGCCTGAAGCGATTCATCCGATCTCTCCCTGTCGGGCCGCTCGACCGTTCGGCGGCATCCATCGGCAGAGGATGCCACAGGACTGTGAGGCCGCTCCACCCCCGCGTTAGGTGCGCTTGAGCAAGCGCGAAGCGGCGCGCCGCCAGGCGTCGCCGCCGTAGGCCTCGGTTTCTTCGCGGCAGCTGTCGACGAGCTTGATCACATGGTCGTCGCTGCTGGCCAGCGCGAAGTCGACGATGGCCGGCCATGCCAGCAGCGGCGGCAGTTCGTCGGGCTCGGCGTTGCTGGCGGCCACGCCGGCGGCAAAGGCGCGCCAGTAGGCGCGCAGCGCGGGCACGGGTTCTTCGATGAAGGGCAGCAGCACGCGCACGGCATGGGCGCTGGTGAGCAGGTGCAGCGCGGTGAAGTTGCCGCTGCGTGCGTACAGGCCCGCGGCCAGCGTGGCCAGGCGGGCCAGCGTGCCCTCGTCCACGCGCAGCTGCGCCACCGTCGGGGCGAAAGCCGGCAAGGCAGCGGCGGCCTGCATGCGTTCGAAGATCAGGCGCTGCTGGCCGCCCGGCACCGGCAGGCGCGGCAGCAGGCGCGCGGGGTCGGGCGTGCGGCCCACGGCGCGGCTTTCGCCCAGGTTGAGCCAGCGGCAGGCCCAGTAGGCCAGGCCGTCGGCCAGCTCGCGCCGGTGCGCGGCGCGCACGGCGTAGGCGGTGCGGATGAGGCCGTGAAAGGCCGCCGCGCCGCAGCCCGTCATCAGGCGCGGCAGCACCTGGCTCAGCACGTCGCCGGCACCTTCGTTCTCAAGCCATTGCAGGAACAGGTCGCGGTACATCGGCCAGGCTTCGCGTTGGCCCAGGTGGGCGGCCCAGGCGTCGCCGGCCGGCCAGGTTTGTGCGGGTGGAGCCGGTTCCAGCCGGCTGGCATGGCCGTCGGCGAAAGCCTGCAGGCGCGCATCGTCGGCGCCCAGGCGCTGCAAGGCCAGCAGCGCCATCGGCAGGTGGTTCGACAGGCCGCCGGCATATTCGGCGTCGTGCGCCGCACCGGCGTCGAGCAGCGCGACGAGAGCACTCATCCGGCCAGCGCCTGCTCCAGCGCGTCGAGGTAGCGGTGGGCGACGTGGAAGCCGGTCTGCTGCGTGATCTCGACGAAGCAGGTGGGGCTGGTGACGTTGATCTCGGTGAGGCAGCTGCCGATGATGTCCAGCCCCACCAGCAGCAGGCCGCGTGCGGCCAGGATGGGGCCGAGTGCACCCGCGATCTCGCGGTCGCGGTCGCTTAAGCGCTGGGCCACGCCCTTGCCACCGGCGGCCAGGTTGCCGCGGATCTCGCTGCCTTGCGGAATGCGCGCCAGCGAGAAGGGCACCGGCTCGCCGCCGATCACCAGCACGCGCTTGTCGCCCTGGCTGATCTCGGGCAGGTACTTCTGCACCATCAGGGTCTGCGCACCGCCCAGGTTCAGGGTTTCGATGATCGAGCCCAGGTTCAGGCCGTCGGCACCGACGCGGAAGATGCCCATGCCGCCCATGCCGTCCAGGGGCTTGAGGATGATGTCGCGGTGTTCGGCGTGGAAGGCCTTCACGTCGGCTTCGCTGCGCGTCACCAGCGTGGGGCCTATGAACTGCGGGAATTCGAGGATCGCCAGCTTCTCGGGGTGGTCGCGCAGCGCCGAAGGCTTGTTGAAGACGCGCGCGCCTTCGCGTTCGGCCTGGCCGAGCAGGTGGGTGGCGTAGAAGTACTCGCTGTCGAAGGGCGGGTCCTTGCGCATCAGCACCGCGCCGGCCTCGTGCAGCGCCAGGCTGCGGCGCTCGCCTTCGGGCTGGGCGGCGCGGAACCACTGCTGCGGGTCGTCGGTGAGTTCGATGTCGCGCACCGCGGCCAGCACCGGCCCGCCGCGCTGCCAGCGCAGGTCTTTCGGCTCGCAGGCCATGAGCGTGTGGCCGCGGCTGGCGGCCTCGCGCATCATGGCGTAGGTGCTGTCCTTGTAGATCTTGAAGGACTCCAGCGGGTCGGCGACGAAAAGCAGGTTCAAGGGAGTCTCCTCATCGCGGCAGGCCCGCTGGCGGGGGCATCAGAACTTGATGCCGATGCCCAGGGTAAAGGCGCTGATGGTGCCGCTTTCACCGGCCACCTTGCCCTTGGTGGAGTCATAACCCACTTCGGCCGACACCGTCGGGGTGAAGTGGTAGGCGACGGCCACGCCGACATAGGGGTTGGTCGAGCTGTCGGAGGTGCTGCCGACGTTGGGCACGACGCCCTTCATCTTTACGCTGGCGATGCCCAGGCGCGCGGTGACCAGCCAGTTGGGCGACAGTTCGCCGTACACGGCCACTCCGCCGCCGACGGCCGTGGCCTTGAGCTCCAGGCTAAGGCCGAGGTCGGCGTACTCGGCCTTGCCGAAGTTGTACGACACGCCTTCGATGGCGATGCCGTTGCCCAAGCGGTAGCCGCCCACGAACTTGAAGGCGCTGCCGGTGTTGTCGCACTTGGTGGTGCCGGCACAGTCGGTGTCGTACTTCGAGCTGCCGCCGGCGGCCAGCAGGTAGACCCCTGGCGTGTCGGCAGCCTGCGCCTGGCCAACGGTGAACAGGCCGCCCAGCAGGGCTGCGGTGGCGCAGAGCGCGTGAATCTTCTTCATGGTGTCTCCCTTGAAAGGCTTGACGGGTTGAATCGCCGCAAAGTCGGCGGGCGGAAGGATAGCCAAAGTACTGTGACCAAAAAGTCACGCCCGCCGGCTGCGCTGGATCAACAGCGCCATCACCCCGGCCACAACACCCCAGAACGCCGCGCCCACGCCCCACAGGCTCAGGCCGCTGGCGGTGACGAGGAAGGTGATCAGCGCCGGCTCGCGCTGGCCTTCGTCCTTCGTCGCCGTGGCCAGCGCGCTACCGATGGTGCCCAGCAGCGCGAAGCCGGCCAGCGCCAGCACCAGCTCTTTCGGAAAGGCCGCGATCAGCCCCACCACCGCGCCGCCCAGCAGGCCCACCACGATGTAGATCACGCCGGCTGCGGCGCTGGCCGTCCAGCGCTTGGCCGGGTCTTCGTGCGCCTCGCGCCCCATGCAGATGGCCGCGGTGATGGCGGCCAGGTTGAGGGCATAGCCGCCGAAGGGTGCGAGCACCAGCGTGGCCAGGCCGGTGGTGGTGACCACCGGTGACACCGGCACGTCGTAACCCGCCGCCCGCTGCGCCGCCACGCCGGGCAGGTTCTGCGAGGCCATGGTCACCACGAAGAGCGGCAGCGCGATGCCGATGGCCGCGGACAGGCTGAAAGTGGGCATGGTGAACACCGGCACCGCCCAGGCCCACTGCACCCCACCCAGGTGCAGCTGCCCCTGCGCCGCCGCCACGGCCACGCCCACGGCCAGCACGCCGGGCACGGCGTAGCGCGGCCACAGGCGGCGGCCCAGCAGGTAGACCACGAGCATGGTGAACACCAGCGCGAACTGGCGCTGCAGCGAAGCGAAGGCGTCGATGGCGAAGCGCGCCAGCACACCCGCCAGCAGCGCGGCGGCCAGGGCCTGCGGGATGCGGTCCATCACGCGCGCGAACCAGCCGGTGAGGCCGGCCGCGGTGATGAGCAGCGCGCACAGCACGAAGGCGCCGATGGCGTCGCTCATGGGCACGCCGCTGCCGGCCGTGGCCAGCAGCGCCGCGCCGGGTGTGCTCCAGGCGGTGAGCACGGGCTTGCGCGTCCACACGCTCAGGCCCAGGCTGGTGATGCCCATGCCCAGGCCCAGGGCCCAGATCCACGAGGTGGTCTGCGCCGGCGTGGCGCCGAAGGCGGCGGCCGCCTGGAAGACGATGACCACCGAGCTCGTGAAACCCACGAGCACGGCGACAAAACCGGCGACCAGCGCCGACAGGGACAAGCCGAAGAACATGCGGCCGAGGATAGCGGCCGCTGCTTTCCCGCGTCAGTTGACGACGAACACCGCCACCGAACGCGCCGGCACGGTGAAGGCGCCGGCCGTGGTGTCGACGGCCGCGCCGGTGGCCACGCGCCGGTCGGCCGCCGTAGCCGCGGCCTGCACCGGGTGCAGCACGAAGCTCTTGCCGGCCAGGTCGGTGACGGTCAGTGTCTGCGGCGTCAGGCCCACGTTGACGAAGTAGGCCAGCTGCTGGAAGTTCGCGCCCGCGTAACCGGCGCCATCGATGCTGGCGGCCAGCACGGTGGGCACCTGGTTGCCACCGAGGTTGTGGAACTTCAGCCGCGCCTTGATGTCCTCGGCCGTCTTCAGGCGCAGCAGGCTGCTGCCGCTGCGGATCTTCAGCAGGTCGCGGAAGACATCGCGCATCCAGGTGATGTCGCCCGGCGCGGGCTTGATGCCGGCGTTGGCCAGCACCGGCTTCATCAGCGGCCAGGTGCTGCCGTTGTCGGCCTGCGGCGGCGCGCCGACGCCGAAGTTGTTGTCGGCGTAGGTCCAGTCGAGCCGGTTGAACCAGTCGCCGCTGTTGTAGCTGTTGCGGTCCAGGCTCTTGCTGCGCAGCGTGTCCACGCCGGCGTGGAAGTAGGCGGTGCCCTGGCTCAGCGCGACGATGGCCGCGCCCAGCAGCTGCACCCGCGCGCGGTCTTCCTTGCTGGTGGCCGCGGGCAGCTTCATCGCGTTGACGTCGAACAGCGTCTGGTTGTCGTGGTTCTCGACGTAGTTCACCACCTCGCCGGGCTGCGTGGCGTAGCCTACGCCGCCCAGGTCCTTCAGCTGCACGGTGGCGTCCCAGTGTGTGGTGAGCGTGTAGTCGGTGATGCTGCCGGCCAGGCCGCCCTTGATGAGGTCGCCGTACCAGCGCAGGTCGTTCAGCGGGCGCGTGCCGGCCTGCGGGTTGGGGTCGTAGTACAGGCCGTTGATCCAGCCCTGGTTGGCCACCAGTTGCGTGCCGCTGTCGCAGCAGCCGCCGCCGCGCACGGCGTCGCGCATCTTGTCGCCGAAGCTGCCGATGCCGGTGCCGGCCAGGCCACCCTGCGTGGCCTGCGGGAAGCGCGTGCCGTTGACCACCTCGCCGAAGTTCCAGCCCTCGCCGAAGAGCTGCACGCTGCGGCCGGCGGCGGCGTTCACTGCCGTCTGCAGCTGCTCCATCACCGCGCGCGGCTGGTGGCCCATGATGTCGAAGCGGAAGCTGGCGATCTTGTATTCACGCGCCCAGGTCGACACCGAGTCGATCATCAGCTTGCCCATCATCAGGTTCTCGGTGGCGGTGTTGTCGCAGCAGGTGCTGTTGGTGACGACACCGGCCGCGTCCAGGCGGTGGTAGTAGCCCGGCACGATGCGGTCGAGCACGCTCTGGGTGTTCTGGCCGCTGGCGGTGGTGTGGTTGTAGACCACGTCCATGCCCACGCGCAGGCCGGCGGCGTGCAGGCCCATCACCATGCGGCGGAACTCGAGGATGCGTTTCGCGCCATCGGCCGCATCGCTGGCATAACTGCCTTCCGGTGCGGTGTAGTGCCAGGGGTCGTAACCCCAGTTGAAGCAGTCGGTGGCAGCGGTCGCGGCCACGGTGGCCTGCTGCGTTTCGGCGTCGGGCGCGTCGGCGGGCGCCGGGGTGGTGCAGCCGGTCTCGGGCACGCTGGCGATGTCGAAGACGGGCAGCAGGTGGATGTCGGTGACACCGGCGTCGGCCAGCGCCGCCAGGTGCTTCATGCCGTTGGAGGCCGCTTCGGTGAAGGCGCCGTACTTGCCGCGGTTGGCGCTGCTGACTGTGGCGTCGCCCGCCGAGAAGTCGCGCACGTGCAACTCATACACCACCATGTCGGTGTTGGCCTGCACTTTGGAAGGTATCGACGACGCATCCCAACCCGCCGGCTTCAGGTTCGCCGCCGACAGGTTGGCGATGTAGCTGCGTGCGCTGTCGGTGCTGAGGCTGATCGAGTACGGGTCGGTCACCAGGTTGCGCACCAGGCCCACGCCGCGCACGAAAACCTCCACGGCGAACAGGTAGTACTTGCCTGAAAGATCACCCGTGCGCTGCGCCGACCACACGCCGGTGCTGGCGTCGAAGCTGGCTTCGTCCACCGTCGCGGCGCGGGAGGTGGGCGTGTCGTAGGTGAACACCAGCACCTTCTGCGCCGTCGGTGCCCAGAGCTTGAAGCGGGTGTTGCCGCCGCTGATGCTCACGCCCAGGTCGGTGACATTGGCGGCCGCCGCATACAGCTCGTCCAGCGCACCCGGGTTCTGCGGCGTGGTGGCGTTCTGCACCTTGCCCGTGGCGTCTTCCTGCACCAGCACCAGCTGGCCCTTGTGCAGCGTGGGCAAACGCGCGAGGTCCGCGTCCTTCACGCTGAACACGGCGCCCGCGTCCACCCACTTGAAGCGGGTGACCGCGGCGCCGGGCACGGTGCCCGTGTACGCGTCGAGGGTGAGTGAACCGTCGGCGCCCGTCACCGGGCCGTCACGCGGCGCCAGGATCTGCCCGGTGGCCGAGTGGTAGAGCTTCACCGTGCCGCTGCCGTCCACCCGCGGCCATTTCACCAGCTGTTTGGTCAGCCAGAAGGCGCGTGCGTCGCGGCTGCTGGCCGAGCGCGTGTCGGGCGCCGACGTGTAGACGGTGGCATCACCCTGCACCAGCCAGACCTCGCCCACCTGCCCGCTGATGCTGAGCGCCGCGTAGTCGATGCGGATGTTGTCGGCGCGGCCGTCCTTGTCGTCGCTGTTGGGCGGCAGGCCGTGGATGATGAACTCCAGGCCGGTGCGCGCGACATCACCCTGCGGGTTCAGCACCGGGATGTTGAACACCACCTCGCCGGCCGTGGCGCTGTAGCCCGGCATGGCGTTGAAAGTGACGGGCGCGCCCCACTGCTCGATGGCCACGCCCGAGGGCAGGCGCGCCGTGTCCAGCCCGCTGCCGGCCCACAGGTGCAGGCCCCAGTTGGCGTAGTCGGCACCGTAGCGCTTGTAGTGCACACGCAGGGTGGTGATGTCGGGCGTGGTGGCGCCGGCCGGGTTGGCGGCGTAGGTGGTGTTGTCGCCCTGGATGCGCCAGATCTCGTTCCTGCCGGCCTGCAGCGTGTAGCGCTGGTCGGCGCCACCGTGGTCCTTGTCGTCGCCCTTGTGGAAGATGTAGCCGACGCTGCCGGTGGCGCTGGCCAGCGGCACTTCGTAGACCTGGCCGAAGCCGTCGGTGGACGTGGCGGTGCGGCCTGCGGTCCACGGCGTTTCGACGGCAGCGTCCCAGGTGTGCAGGGTCCAGCCGGTGTAGTCGCCGGCCGGGCGCTGGTAGTGGATCGTCAGCGTGGTGCTCGTGCCGCCGGCCGGGGCGCTGGCGGCCGGCACGGCGCTGAGCACGGTCTGGAAGGCGGCGTCGCCGAATGCCAGACGCGGGTCGGGCGCCGGCGGCGGCGTGCTGTCGGCGCCGCCCCCGCCTCCGCTTCCGCAGGCGCCGAGCAAGGCCAGGGCGGCCACCGCGGCCCAGCGAGCCAGTTGGGTTCGGAACGACATGGCGACTTCCTTCTGCAAACCGGAAGTCGCGCATCCTAGTGAAGTAAAACTACATCGTCATACCAGGGCTTACCCGGCTTGAAATGTGGCATCTCATTCTTGAAGCGAACTCAAACTAGAAATAAAACTACAGCTTTCCGTAGAACACCACCGGCCCCGTGGGCTGGCCGGTGGGCGAGCCGCCGGGCGGCTCCACGCTCACCGCCATGTGGTCGATGCCGCTGCCCTGCAGGCCACCCGGCAGTTGCCCGCGCGACAGCAGGGTGACGCCATCGGCCTTCATCAGGCCCAGCGACTTCGGCTTGCCCTGGGCCTGCGCCCACCACAGTTCGAGCACCCGGTCGGACTGCAGCGACACCGGCGTGAGCGGGCGCGCCACCAGGCTGCGGCCGTCGCCGCTGAAGCTGGCGACGATGTGGCCGGCCACCGCGGGGTCGCCACCGGTGGACTGCAGCACCACCACCACCGGCGCCTGCGCCGGCGGCGGGCTGGCCACCTGCACCGTGAGGGCGAGAACGGCCACCAGCGCCGCGCCCGAGACGGCGCGCCACAGGCTCAGGCGCTGCCACCAGGGCTGCGGCGCGGCTGCCGGCCACAGGCGCTGCTGGATGCCGCTCCACACACGCGCCGGCGGCGCCTGTTCGGGCAGCACGCCGGTCAGCGGCATCAGGCGGCCCTGCCATTCGTGCACCGCGCGCTGCAAGGCGGGGTGGCTGGGCAGCAGGGCTTCGAAACGCGCGCGGGCGCGGCCGCGCAGCGTGCCGGCGACGTATTGGGCGGCCAGGGCGTCGGCCAGGCGGGGGTTGCCGTAGTCCATCTCAGGCCGCCTTTCCGTTGCTGTCGTCGCGCACGGCGGCGCGTTCGAGGCAGCCCTTGAGCGTCTGCAGCGCCCGCCGCACCCAGCTCTTCACCGTGCCCAGCGGCTCGCGCAGCTGCTCGGCCACCTCGGCATGTGACAGGCCGTCGAAGAAGGCCAGCGCCACGCTCTGGCGCTGTGGCGGGCTCAGGTGCTGCATGCACTGCGTGAGCTGGCGCCGGTCGCTGGCGCGGCCCAGCAGGTCCAGCGGGCCGGGGTCGTCGCTGGCCAGGGCTTCGTGCGGGTCGGGGCGCTCGTCGTCATCGTCCACGCTCAGGCTCTCGGTGCGCGGCTGGGCCTGGGCGCGGCGCAGGCTGTCGATGGCGCGGTTGCGCGCGATGTGCGTCAGCCAGGTCAGCGGCTGGCTGCGCGCGGCGTCGAAGCTGGCGGCGGCCTTCCACACCGAGACGTAGATCTCCTGCAGCAGGTCTTCGGCCATGCCGCGGTCGCGCTGGATGCGCAGCACCACCGCGAACAGATGGCCGCTGGTGCGCTCGTACAGGCGCCCGAAGGCGGCGCGGTCGCCCAGGCCGGCGCGCGCCAGCAGTTGCGAGAGCTCGCGGCTGCGTTCGGGCCAGTCGGCTTGATTCAATGCTTGCATCTTCGGTCCCTACAATCCGAGCGATGGCGCTCGATCACCAATTCGTTCTCACGCTGTCGTGCCGCGACACCAAGGGCATCGTGCACGCCGTCTCGGGGCTGCTGTACCAGGCCGGCTGCAACATCATCGACTCGCAGCAGTTCGGCGACCTGGACGGCGACGATGCCACCGGCCTCTTCTTCATGCGCGTGCATTTCCAGGCACCGCCCCAGCTGGCCGAGGCGGCCACGCTGAACACCCTGTTCGAACACACGCGCCAGCGCTTCGAGATGGACGTGCGTTTCCATGCCCTGGCCACGCGGCCGCGCGTGCTGCTGATGGTCAGCCAGCACGGGCATTGCCTGAACGACCTGCTGTTCCGCTGGAAGAGCGGCTCGTTGCCGGTGGACATCCCGGCCATCGTCAGCAACCACCGCACCTACGAGGCGCTGGCCGCCAGCTACGGCATTCCGTTCCACCACCTGCCGCTGGTGGGTGGCAGCAGCGCCGAGACCAAACGCGCGCAGGAGCAGCAGGTTGAAGCGCTGATCGAATCCGAGCGCATCGACCTCGTCGTGCTGGCGCGCTACATGCAGATCCTCAGCCAGGAGTTCTGCCGCGTGCTGGCCGGCCGTGCCATCAACATCCATCACAGCTTCCTGCCCAGCTTCAAGGGCGCCCGGCCCTACTTCCAGGCCCATGCGCGCGGCGTCAAGCTGATCGGCGCCACCGCCCACTACGTCACCGCCGATCTCGACGAAGGCCCGATCATCGAGCAGGACGTGCAGCGCGTGGACCACACGCTCTCGGCCGAGGACTTCACCGCTGTCGGCCGCGACATCGAATGCATGGTGCTGGCGCGCGCGGTACGCTGGCAGGTCGAGCACCGGGTGCTGATCAATGGCCACAAGTGCGTGGTGTTCCGCTGAGGGGCGCCCAGGAGACTTGCGATGAAGCTGCCTGCCCTGTTCACCCTTTGCGCTGCGCTGGCGCTGCCGGCCGCGGCGCAGGACATCTTCGGCGGCATAGCGACCGAAAGCTTCAAGGCCGTGGGCATCGGCGTGCAGGTGGCGCCCGACTGGGTGATGACGGCGCGCCACGCTGTCATCGGCGCCGGCCAGACCTACGAAAACGGCTACGGCATGCGCACCGTGGCCGAGGTCTACGTGCCTGACACATCCGACTTCCCGGCCAACGATTTCGCGCTGCTGCGCCTGGTGCCGGGCGGGGTGCTGGGCTTCTACCCCAGCGTGGCCAGCGAGCCCTTCCGCCCGGGCGGCTTCAGGCCGCTGGACGCCACCATCGTCAGCACCGCCAACCACGAGCCGCGCGGCCTGGGCCTGACGAACGTGAGCCAGGCCATCCCGTTCTACGACGACGACGGCCCCGGCCCGCTGGGCCCGGTGGCCGTGAACTGGCTGGTGAGCTGGGACACCACCGTGCGGCTGGAGAATGGCGACAGCGGCGGCGGTTTGTTCCTGGGTCATGTGCGCGACAGCAGCGTGCTGCTGGGTCTGAACTCGGCGCTGATCGTCGAGGACAACGGCGCCGTGGGCTCGGCCTTCGTGCAGCCGGCGGCGTACAAGGCCTGGATCGACGGCATCATGCTGGCCGACCGCCACGACGAACAGCGGCTGAACTGGTCCAGCGTGAGCGAAGTGCCCGAGCCCGCGGCGTGGATGCTGGGCGCCGCCGGGCTGTTGCTGCTGGCCGGCCGCCGCCGCGCATGAGCCGACGCCTGCCGCCACCGGCCCTGGTCGGCTCGCCCGACGATGCCGAAGCGCAGTTCTACGAAGCGCTGCAGCAGGGCGACATCGAAAAGCTGATGGCGGTGTGGGCCGACGACGAAGAGATCGTCTGCGTGCACCCCGGCGGCATCCGCAGCATCGGCCCGGCGGCCGTGCGCGCCAGCTTCGAGGCCATCTTCGCCAGCGGCGGCGGCGTGCCGGCGCGGCCCGAGCAGGTGCACCGCATCCAGCAGCTGGGCAGCGCGCTGCACCACCTGGTGGAACGCATCACCGTGCCGGCCGACGGCGGCGGCACGCAGGACGCCTGGGTGCTGGCCACCAACTTCTACGTCAAGACGGCGCAGGGCTGGCGCCTGGCCGCGCACCACGCCAGCCCCGCGCTGCCGCACGACGTGCCCCAGGCCGGCGGCGACGCGCCGTCCACCCTGCACTAGTGGCCGGCCCCGCCTGGCGCGCGCCGCGCTGGTTGCCCGGTGGCAACCTGCAGACCATCTGGGCCGCCACGCTGTCACGGCGCCACCTCGGCCCGCCGCCCGTCTTCACGCGCGAACGCTGGGCCACGCCCGACGGCGACTTCATCGACGTCGACCATCAAGACCAGCCCGGCGCACAGCGCCACCTGGTGCTGTTCCACGGCTTGGAGGGCAGCAGCAACAGCCAGTACGCGCAGGCCTTCGCCTGCCTGGCGCGCGAGCATGGCTGGGGGTATTCGGTGCCGCACTTCCGCGGCTGCTCGGGCGAGCTGAACCTGGCGCCGCGCGCCTACCACTCGGGTGATTTCGAAGAGATAGGCTGGATCCTGCAGCGCCTGCGCGCGCGCAGCCCGGCGCCGCTGCTGGTGGTGGGCATCTCGCTGGGCGGCAACGCGCTCTTGCGCTGGGCCCAGGAACAGGGCCATGCCGCGGCGCAGACCGCGGCCGCGGTGGCCGCCGTGTGTTCGCCCATCGACCTGGCGGCTGCCGGCCGCGCCATCGACAGCGGCTTCAACTGGCTCGTCTACTCGCGCATGTTCCTGAAGACCATGAAGCCGCGCGCGCTGGCCAAGTGGCAGCAGCACCCGGGCCTGTTCGACCGCGACAAGCTCGCGGCCGCGCGCACGCTCTACGAGTTCGACAACGTCTTCACGGCGCCGCTGCACGGTTACCGCGACACGCCCGACTACTGGGCGCGTGCCTCGGCCAAGCCGCACCTGGCCAGCATCCGCATCCCGGCGTTGGTGCTGAATGCGCGCAACGACCCCTTCGTGCCGGCGGCTTCGCTGCCGCAGCAGGCCGAGGTGGGCAGCCACGTCACGCTGTGGCAGCCGCCGCATGGCGGGCACGTGGGTTTTCCCAGCGGCGCACCACCCGGCCATGTGCTGGCCATGCCCACGGCGGTGACGGCCTGGCTGGCCGCGTTGGCCGGCTGAAGTTGTAGGCTCGGCGGCATGGACGCCATCGTCGAAGCCGCGCTGCGCAAGTGGCCCAACGTGCCGCACTGCTACGGCTGGCTGGCGCTGGACGCGCGCGGCCAGTGGTTCATGCGTGACGACCGCATCCAGCACGCCGGCCCCTTCCCGCAGGTGAAGGGCAGCCGCATCGATCACGAGAAGCTGCGCGCCTTCATCGAACGCAACTACGCGCACGACGAAGCCGGCGCCTGGTTCTTCCAGAACGGGCCGCAGCGGGTGTACGTCGAGCTGGAAGCCGCGCCCTGGGTGTGGCGCGTGACCGATGCGCCGGGCTGGCCGCTGGAAAGCCACACCGGGCTGGCGGCGCAGGCCGGCGCCTGCTGGCTGGATGAGGCCGGTCGCCTCTTCGTCGAAACCGTGCTCGGCCTGGGCATCGTGCACAGCATGGACATGGGCCTGGCCGCCGCGGCGGTGGAAGCCGGTGCCTGGGTGCCGCAGGACATGCCCTTCGCCGAACTGCCCGGGCGGTTCGGCTACGTGTTGCGGCCCCTGGCGGGCGCGAAGTAGGTCTGGGCGGTTCGACACCCTGGCTGGTACGGCGCGGGTGCCGGCCCGGATGCAGCCCGGGCAGCAAAAAGCCGCCCGCAGGCGGCTTGCTGTGGCAAAGAGCCGGGATCAGTTCGGCGCGCTGGCCGCAGCGGCCGGGGCCTTGGGCTCTTCGAACTTGGCGCCGCCCTTGTTGGCCATGAAGACCACGGCGCGGCCGATCTCGACATCGCTGTAGTCGCCGCCGCCCTGGGCGCCCATTGCGCCCTTGCCCTTGAGCGCCGAGCCCAGCAGGGCGTCGTAGCCGGTCTTGATGCGCGCGCTCCAGGCGTCGGCGTCGGCCAGCTTGGGCGCACCGGCGGCACCGGCGGCGTGGCAGGCGGAACACTGCGCGGTGTAGACCTGCTCGCCCGTCTTCAGGGCGCCCGGGTTGGCCATGTCGCGCACCTCGACGCGGCCCACCGGCTGCAGCCGCAGTGCCACCGCCTCGACACCCAGGCCGTCGCTGCCGGCGGCCGGCTTGGCGCCGAAATCGACGTAGTTCACCAGCAGGATGATGCCGAAGATGGGTATCAGGAACGAAGCGACGACCGTGGCGATCAGTTGCTTGGGCGTCTTGATCGGCCCTTCGTGGTTCTCTACGTGCGCGGGCTCGTCGTGGGAATCGCTCATGAAATCCTCGGGTCCGGTTCAGGGCAGGCAAAAACCCGACGATTATAGAGGGCCACCCTCGGCCGGCCGCGGCCCCGAAAGCGGGCTGCGGCGGGGCGCGGCACCCACGGGGATAGAATCCGCGCCTCTCACGGCGACCGTGGTGAAGTGGATATCATGCGGCCCTCCGAAGGCCACGTCGCAGGTTCGATTCCTGCCGGTCGCACCAGACCCCGCCGTTTCTCAGAACGGCAGCCCCACGTAGTTCTCGGCCAGCGAACTCTGCGCCGCCTCTGAACTGAACAGGTAGGCCAGGTCGGTCTGCTGCAGCTTGCGATCAAAGGGCATGCTGTCCGGGAAGGTGTGCAGCAGCGAAGTCATCCACCACGAGAAACGCTGCGCCTTCCAGACCCGCGCCAGGGCCTTGGCGGAATAGTTGTCCAGGCCGCTCGCGTCGCCGCGTTCGTAGTGCGCCAGCAGCGCGTGGTAGAGGTAGTGGATGTCCGAGGCCGCGCTGTTGAGCCCTTTGGCCCCGGTGGGCGGCACGATGTGCGCCGCATCACCGGCCAGGAACAGCTGGCCGTAGCGCATGGGCTCGGCAACGAAGCTGCGCAGCGGTGCGATCGACTTCTCGATCGAAGGCCCGGTCACCAGGCGTGCGGCCACCTCGGCCGGCAGCCGGCGCTTGAGTTCTTCCCAGAAGGCGTCGTCGGACCAGTCTTCCACCTTGTCGGCCAGCGGCACCTGCACGTAGTAGCGGCTCAGCACCTGCGAACGCAGCGAACACAGCGCAAAGCCGCGTTCGTGGCTGGCGTAGATCAGCTCCGGCGACACCGGCTTGGTGCGCGACAGCACGCCCAGCCAGCCGAAGGGGTACACCTTCTCGTATTCCTTCAGCACCGTCTTCGGTATCGACTTGCGGCTCACGCCGTGGAAACCGTCGGCGCCGATGACGAAGTCGCAGTCGATGCGCACCACCTCGTCGCCGGCGCGGTAGGTGACGCAGGGCTTGGCACTCGTCAGGTCGTGCGGGGTCACGTCCTCGGCGTTGTGGATCACCGTGCCCTTCATGCGGTCGCGCGCTTCGTACAGGTCGCGGGTCAGCTCGGTCTGGCCGTAGACCATCACCGAGCTGCCGCCGCTGTACTTGTGCAGGTCCACCCGGTCCAAACGCCCGCCGTGGGCGATGAAGAAGCCGTCGTGGATCTCGCCCTCGCGGTCCATGCGCTCGCCGCATTGCGCTTGGCGCATCAGGCCGACAAAACCCTGCTCCAGCACGCCGGCGCGGATGCGGCTGAGCACGTACTCGCGGCTCTGCCGTTCGAGCACGACGTTCTCGATGCCCTTCAGGTGCAACAGCTGGGACAGCATCAGCCCCGAGGGGCCGCCGCCGATGATGCAGACGCGGGTTTGCATGGTGTGTCTCCGGTTTCTTGGGGCGCGTTGTCGCCAGGCCGCAAAGGTAGCCACGCCAGGGCCCGGGTGCCATGACCGGAACCCGCCATCACTTGTACGATTCGAACATGCCCGCCAGCCCCGGCCCCATCGCCGCCTACAGCCCCTACAGCCTGTTCGGCGAAGCCGCGCAGCTGCCCGACGTGATGCACTGCGAGACCATCGCCGCCCGCTCGGCCCTGCACGACTGGGAACTGCAGCCGCACCGTCACGCCCGCCTGCACCAGCTGCTGCTGCTGGAAAGCGGCAGCGGCCTGGCCCAGCTGGAAGGCCAGACGGTGGCCTTGGAGCCGCTGGCGCTGGTGAACGTGCCGCCGGGCGACGTGCACGGCTTTTCCTTCGCCCCCGGCACCGAGGGTTATGTGGCGACGCTGGCCGACGAGATGCGCGACGAGCTGCTGGCACAGGCCGGTGAGGTGCACCGCGCGCTGTCCACCAGCCGCGTGCTGCGAGCCGACGATGCGCTGGTGGCCACGATGCGCCAGATCGGCGCCGAGTTCGCCGGCCGCGGCGCGGCGCGCGCGCTGGTGCTGCGCGGCCTGTGCACCAGCCTGCTGGGGCTGGCGGCCCGGGCCGCGACGGCGGCTGCACCGCGAGGCGGGCAGCCGGCCGAATCGAACCTGCTGCGCCGCTTCGAGGCCCTGCTGGAGGCGCACTACCTGCGCCACTGGAAGGTGGCCGACTATGCGCGCGCTCTGGCCGTCACGCCCACGCACCTGAGCCGGGTGCTGCGCGCGGCCACCGGGCGCCCGGTGTCGCGCCTGATCGACGACCGGGTTGTGCGCGAGGCGCGGCGCAACCTGGCCTACACGCGCCTGAGCGTGACGAGCATCGCCTACACGCTGGGTTTTGCCGACCCGGCCTACTTCAGCCGGGTGTTCACGCGCTCGCTGGGGCTGTCGCCGCGGGCCTTCCGCGCCCGCCTGGTGGCCTGAGGGCACGGCCGGCGCCCTTCACTTCGGCGCCGCGAAGCCGATACACACGGCTGAACCTCCGTCCGGGCGGCTGTCGGCGCCCTTCCGCAGCCTGCGCCCTCCGACTTCGATGACCCTGACATCCACCGCCCCCAAGAGCTCCGCCGCGCGCAGGTTATGGGCCGCCGGCGTGCTGGGCGTGCTGCTGCCGGCGCTGCTGTTCTGCGCGCTGGCGCTCTACGGCGCGCTGCAGAGCCGGGCGCAGCACGAACAGCGCGCCGAACTGCTGGCGCAGAACATGGCCGGGGCCATCGAGCGCAGCGTCTCGGCCAACCTGGAGAAGATCGACCTGGCGGTGTCCGCCATCGCCGACAACCTGGAGCGCCAGCTCGCCAACGGCGGGCTTGATCGGCCGGCCGCGCGCACCCAGATCCAGTCGCAGATCGCGCGCCGCGTCGAGCTGGAAGGCCTGCGCGTCACTGACGCGCAGGGCATCGGCATCCTCGGGCCCGGCCTGGAAGACCGGGCCCCGGTGTCCTTCGCCGACCGCGAGTGGTACCAGGTGCAGCGTGACCGCGCCGACGCCGGCTTCCACATGAGCCGGCCGCTGGTGAGCAAGCTGCACCAGCAGTGGATCATCTCGTTCAGCCGCCGCTACCGCACGCCCGACGGGCGCTTCGCCGGCGCGGTGTCGGCCGCGGTGCCGCTGAGCTACCTGACGCAGCAGCTGCAGGCGGTGGACCTGGGGCCGCACGGCACCGTGGCGCTGCGTGATGCCGAGCTGCGCCTGATCGTGCGCCATGCGCCCGCGAGCACGGCCGCGGCGGCGGTGGGCAGCCGCCAGGTGTCGCCGCAACTGGCGGCCGCCGCCTCGGGCGGCGCGATGCAGGGCTCGCTGCGCTCGATCACGCCCGGCGACGGGCTGGAGCGCATCGCCTCGTTTCGCCGCCTGAAGGTGGCGCCCGTGGTGGTGGTGGTGGGCCTCGCCGCCGAGGACTACCTGGCCGACTGGCGCGCCGACATGCGCGCCGTGGCCGCCGTCGTGGCCGCCATCGTGCTGCTGTATGCCGTGGCCAGCGGCCTGTTCCTGCGCGCCGCACGGCAGAACCGGCAGGCGCGCCAGCGCATCGAGCTGCTGGCCAAGGTGTTCGAGCACAGCGGCGAAGCCATCATGCTCACCGACCGCGAGCACCGCATCATCGACGTCAACCCGGCCTTCCTGACGCAGAGCGGCTGGTCGCGCGCCGACATCATCGGCCGCGACCCCGCCGTGCTGGCCAGCAGCCGCACCAGCGCCGCCGACACCGCCGCCATCGCACACGCCGTGCAGACCGAAGGCCGCTGGCGCGGCGAGATCTGGGACCGCGACAAGAGCGGGCGCGAGTACCCGAAGTGGATGTCGATCGCGGTGCTGCGCGACGCCGCCGGCGAGATCACGCACCACATCTGCAGCAGCATCGACGTCACCGAGGTCAAGCAGGCCGAGGCACGCATGCTGCACCTGGCCCACCACGACACGCTGACGCAGCTGCCCAACCGCGTGAACCTGGTGGCGCGGCTGGAGCAGGCCATGGCGCAGGCGCGGCGCGACGGCGGCGAACTGGCCATGCTGTTCATCGACATGGACCGCTTCAAGAACATCAACGACACGCTGGGCCACCAGGTGGGTGACGGGCTGCTGGTGGAAGTGGGCCAGCGCCTGCGCGCACTGGTGCGCGACAGCGACATCGTGGCGCGCCTGGGGGGCGACGAGTTCGTGCTGGTGCTCACCGGCGTGGGCCGGCGCGGCGCCGGTGCCGCGGCCAGCGTGGCGCGCAAGCTGCTGGCCGACCTGGGCCGGCCCTACCTGGTGGCCGGGCACGAGCTGCACTCCACGCCCAGCATCGGCGTCGGCATCTTCCCCGCCGACGGCGAGGACACCGACACGCTGATGAAGAACGCCGACACCGCCATGTACCAGGCCAAGGCGGCCGGCCGCAACAACGTGCAGTTCTTCACCCTGGCCATGAACGAGGCGCGTGGCGAACGCCTGGCGCTGGAAGTGGGCCTGCGTTGCGCCATCGAGAAGGGCCAGCTCAGCCTGAACTACCAGCCGCAGGTGGACCTGGCCAGCGGCCGCGTCGTCGGCGTCGAGGCGCTGCTGCGCTGGCTGCACCCCGAGCTGGGCTGGATACCGCCTTTGAAGTTCATCCCCATCGCCGAGGACACCGGGCTCATCGAGAGCATCGGCGCCTGGGTGCTGGAGCAGGCGCTGGCCCAGGTGGCGCGCTGGCGCCGCGAAGGTCTGGCCGACCTGCGCGTGGCGGTGAACCTGTCGGCGCAGCAGCTGCGCCACGACGGCCTGGCCGCGCAGGTGGCGCAGTCGCTGCAACGCCATGGCCTGCCGGGCCAGGCGCTGGAGCTGGAGATCACCGAAAGCATGGCCATGCAGGACCCGGCCCGCACCGCCGCGCTGCTGCGCCGCCTGCGCGCACACGGCGTGGCCCTGGCGGTGGACGACTTCGGCACCGGCTATTCGAGCCTGGCCTACCTGAAGCAGCTGCCGCTGTCGTGCCTGAAGCTCGACCGCAGCTTCGTGATGGACATCGAACACGACCCCAACGACGCCGCCATCTGCACCGCCACCATCCAGATGGCGCACAGCCTGGGCCTGGGCGTGGTGGCCGAAGGCGTGGAAACGCGCGCGCAGCTCGACTTCCTGCAGCGCCTGGGCTGCGACACCGTGCAGGGCTACTTCATCAGCAAGCCGCTGCCGGCCGAGGCCTGCACTGCGTTCCTGCAACAGCGCGAGGCTCTCGCCGCTTGATGCAGCGCCGGCGCTGGCTACACTGGGCCGGCCCTGGACCCCATCGAGACCGATGAGCCGACCGCGTCTGCTGTTTGCCCTTCTGCCGCTGCTGCTGGCCGCCTGCGCCAGCCGCCTGCCGGCCGGCCGCGACGGCCCCGGGGCCAACCCGCCCGCCCGGCTGGACCAGGTGCCCGACGCGGTGCCGCGCATCGAGCCGCTGCGCAATGGCGGGCCCAACAAGCCTTACGAAGTGCTGGGCCGGCGCTACGTGCCGATGAACAGCGACGAACCGCTGTCGGAAAGCGGCCTGGCCAGCTGGTACGGACGCAAGTTCCACGGCCGCCCCACCGCCAGCGGCGAAACCTACGACATGTACGCGATGACGGCGGCGCACAAGACCATGCCCTTGCCCAGTTATGCGCGCGTGCGCAACCCGGCCAACGGGCGCGAGGTGGTGGTGCGCGTGAACGACCGCGGGCCCTTCGAGGCCGGGCGTGTCATCGACCTCAGCTATACCGCGGCCCTGAAGCTGGGTGTGCTGAACGGCGTGGCGCCGGTGCAGGTGCAGCGGCTGACCTTCGACGACATCCGCAAGGGCGACTGGAAAGACGCCGTGCGCGCGACGCCGCCCGACGACCCTGCACCGGGTGAGCGCCCGACGATGTTCGACACCGCCGGCTTCTGGCTGCAGCTGGGCGCCTTCCGCGCCCGCGACGGCGCGGTGCAGCTCCAACAGCGCGTGGCACGCCAGGCCGAGGGCCTGCCCGGTGTGGCGGTGTTCGAGGATTCCGGCCTGTTCCGCGTGCAGGCCGGCCCGTACGCGAACCGCGACGACGCATTGGCCGCCGCCGCCGCCGTGCAGCGCCAGACCGGTCTCGCCGGCGTCATCGTGGAGCGCCCGTGAACGCCGCCACCACGCCGCGCCAGGTGCTGCTGTTCAGCGGCCACCTCGTCGATGCACCCGGCCGCGTGCCGCCGCGTTTTCCTTCCGCCCTGGTGCCGGCGGTGCGCGCCGCCATCGAGCAGCAGCTCGACCGGCTGGGTGCCGGCCGCGGCGACCTGGCCCTGACGCAGGGCGCGGCCGGCGGCGACCTGCTGTTCGCCGAAGCCTGCCAGAAGCGCGGGCTGACGCTGCAACTGCTGCTGCCGCAGAACGAGGCCGACTTCGTCGCCGCGTCCATCCTGTCCTGCGAGCAGGGCGCGGCCTGGCTGGCACGCTGGAATGCCGTGCGCGCCCAGCTGGCGCGGCCGCCCCAGGCCCTGCCCGCGGGCACGCGCCGCATCTACGAACGCTGCAACCAGTGGCTGCTGGAGCAGGCCCTGGTGCACGGCGCTGAGCGCCTGCGCTTCATCTGCCTGTGGGATGGCGAGGAAGGCGGTGCGGGTGGCACCGGCCACATGGTGGCCGAGGTCAAGCGCATCGGTGCGCCGGTAGCCTGGATCGACATCCGCCAGCTGCACCCCTAGCTTGCCCCGGTTTGCCCGCTTGCGGCGCACCGGCTTTGTAGCGATGCTGCGGCCCGCCTCAAGAGAACAAGCACGGAGCACCCGATGAGCACCAAGGCACACACGCTGCACCTGCGCGGGCTGGAACTGGGCCCCGCCGCAGCGCCCGCCACGCACGACGTGAAGATCACCAGCGCGCGCCGCGTGCAGCCCGGCGCCGGCGCGCGCGACGCCGCCGCGCCGCCCATCGAGGTGCAGCGCGACGAGCTGGTGCGGGTGGAGTTCGACAACGGCATCAAGCTGTGGATGCGTGCCGACGACCTGGTGCACGAGCGCGGCCGCGCCAGCACATCACGCGGTGCCGGCGGCGTGGAGGTGGTGGACATCGACACCGCCCCGCGCGCCGGCCTGCGCGACGGCGCCGACAGCACGCGCGGCCTGCTCGGCGTGGGCATCAAGGTGCTGGAGTTCTTTGGCGTCGACGTCACCAGCGAGGTCGCCACGCACCTGGCGGCGGACATCGAACGCCGCCAGCTCAAGGGCCACGCCCCGGGCCTGTACCGTTGCCCGCTGTCGGCCGAGCGGCCGCTGCAGCCGGTTCCGGCCGAGCAGGCGCTGCCCGCCGGCACCCCACTGCTGGTGTTCCTGCACGGCACGCTGTCCAGCTTCCGCGGCAGCTTCCGCGACCTGGAGGCCGACCTCGGCGGTGAAGCCGGCGCCCCCGCGCGCGAGGCGCGCCAGGTGCTGCGCCAGACCTACGGCGAGCACATCTACAGCTTCGAGCACCTCACGCTCACGCACAGCCCCATCCGCAATGCGCTCGAGCTGGCGCGGCGCCTGCCGGCCGGGGCCGAGCTGCACCTGGTGTCGCACTCGCGCGGCGGCCTCATCGGCGAGCTGCTGAGCCTGGCTGAACGCGAGCGCAGCGACGACCCACTGGCCACGGGCGCGCTGGAAGCGCTGTTCGCCGAAGACCGCACGCTGGAGCAGCAGCTCAACCTGCTGCCGCTGACCGAGGCCGAGAAGAAGGGCCGCGCCGCCGCGCGCGCCGAAGACCTGCGCGACCTGCGCGCGCTGCTGCAGGAACTGGACGGCAAGCGCATCCGCGTGCGCCGCTTCGTGCGCGTGGCCTGCCCGGCGCGCGGCACCACGCTGGCTTCGGGCCGGCTCGACCGCTGGCTGAGCGTGCTCGACCTGCTGCTGGGCAACACCCTCTTCGGCCAGGCCGCCGACTTCCTGCTGGCGGTGATGAAGAAGCGCACCGACCCGCGCACCATGCCCGGCATGGAAGCCATGATGCCGGGTTCGGCGCTGACGCGGCTGCTGCAGCTGCCGGGCCTGGTGACCACGGCCGACCTGAGCGTGATCGCCGGCGACACCGAAGGCGACAGCCTGTGGGGCAAGCTCAAGTGGCTGGCCGCCGACTGGTTCTACGGCAGCGAACACGACCTGGTGGTCAACACCGGCTCGATGAGCGGCGGCCTGCGCCGCGCCGAGGGCCGCGCGCGCTGGCTCGAAGACCGCGGGCCGCAGGTCACGCACTTCCGCTACTTCACCAACGCCGCTTCGCTGCGCTGGGTGGTCAACGCGCTGATCCGCGCCGACGACGCGCCGGGCGGCTTCTCGCCCATCACGCAAGCCCGCGCCGAAGAGCCGCGCTGGCGTTCGGCCGTCGCGCGCAGCCGCAGCGGCGACGTGCCGCGGCCCATCGTCGTCGTCATTCCCGGCACCATGGGCAGCGAGCTGAAGGTGGGCGACAACCGGGTCTGGCTCAGCTACTGGTCGCTCTTGCGTGGGGGCCTGGCCGACGTGGGCTGGGGTGCCGCCGACGTCAAGCCCACCGACCTGCTGGACGACTTCTACGGCCCGCTGCTGGAGCACCTGGCGCGCGAGCACCGCGTCGAGATCCTGCCCTACGACTGGCGCCGTTCGGTGCGCGACACGGCGCAGGTGCTGGCGCAGAAGCTCGAAGCGCTGGTGCCCGACGCCGAACGCACCGGGCAGCCGCTGCACATCGTGGCGCATTCGATGGGCGGGCTGGTGGCACGCGCCGCCATCGCCGGCCCGGCCAAGGCGGTGTGGGAACGCATGGGCCAGCTCGCCGGCGGCAGCCGCCTGCTGATGCTGGGCACACCCAACCGCGGCTCGCACGAGGCGGTGCGCTGGCTCACGGGCTACAACCCCACGCAGGCCAAGCTGACGCTGCTGGACCTGAAACACGGCATCAACAGCATCATCGACATCGTGCGGCGCTACCCCGGCATGGCCGAGCTGCTGCCCTTTGCCGAACTGGCCGGCGAGCCCAACCCCTACGCCGACACCACCACCTGGCGCAGCCTGAAGAAGGCGATGGGCGCGAGCTTCCCGCTCATCGAAGAAGCCACGCTGAAGGACGCCGCCACCACCTGGGCCCTGCTGCAGAACGCCGCGCCCGACCCCGAGCGCATGCGCTACGTGGCCGGCTGCCAGCGCGCCACCGTGATGGGCCATGTGCTGGCCGAAGACGGCGACGAAGGCACGCCCAAGCGCATGCAGTGGCTGGCCAACGGCGAAGGCGACGGTACGGTGGCCTGGGCCTCGGGCCGGCTCGAAGGCGTGCCCATGGTCTATGCCGAGGACACCGGCCACGACGAACTCTGCGCCAACGCCGACGACCGCCGCATCTTCCGCGGCTACGTCGACCTGCTGGCCAGCGGCCGCACGGATCAGTTGCCCAGCACCCCGCCGCGCCGCGCCCGCGACGCCGAGGGTTCTGCCGCCACCTTCGTGCTGCCCGAACTGCCGCCGCTGGACGACGTGCCCGACGAAGCCGCCGTGCGCGGCATGGGCTTCAGCGGTGCCCGGCGCCGCGTACGCCGCGCCGCGGCGGCCCGGCCCGTCATCGCCGTCAGCGTGCGCCATGCCGACCTGTCCTACGCGCGCCATGCCGTGCTGGTGGGGCACTACCAGGGCGACACCATCGTCAGCGCCGAGGCCGTGCTCAACCAGCGCCTGGGCGAGGCCCTGGCGCGCAAGCGCGACCTGGGCCTGTACCCCGGCGCGCACGGCACGCACGCCGTGTTCTTCAACGAAGACCCGAGGCGTTCTCCCAGTGGCGCCCTGGTGGTGGGCCTGGGCGAGGTGGGCGAGCTGTCCACCGGCCGGCTGCAGTCGAGCCTGCGCGACGCGATGCTCGAATTTGCGCTGCGCCAGGCTCAGCGGCCCGAGGCGCTGGCCGAGGCGCGTGCCTCCGGCAGCGGCCGCGTGGCCGCGCGCCTGAGCTGCCTGCTGGTGGGCAGCGGTGGCGCGGGCCTGTCGGTGCGAGAGTGCGTCGAAGCCCTGCTGCGCGCGGCGGTGGACGCCAACCGGCGCCTGGAAGACACGCACATGGACAGCCGCGTGCTGTTCACCGACATCGAGTTCATCGAACTTTTCGAAGACCGCGCCATCGCCGCCGCACGCGCCGTGGCCGGCGCGCTGCAGGCCACCGAGATCGGCGCTGCGGCGAGCTGGGCGTCGCCCATCGTCAGCGAGGGCCCGGGCCGGCGCAAGCGGCGCCTGTACGACGAAGACCGCTCCTGGGACCAGCGCATCGAGATCACCGAGGACGCCGAAGCCGGGCAGCTGAAATTCAACGTCGCCACCAACCGCGCGCGCACCATCGAGACCCTCGCCACCGGGCAGCTGAAGCTGGCCGACCTGTTCGTCGCGCGCGCCAGCGCCAGTGCCGATGCCGACGCCGACCTGTCGCGCACGCTGTTCGAGCTGCTGCTGCCCACCGGCTTCAAGGACAGCGCACCCGACCAGCGCGACATGGTGCTGCAGGTGGACGAACGCTCGGCGCGTTTCCCCTGGGAGCTGCTGGAAGACCGCTGGAGCCGCAACGGCCTGCCGCTGGCCATCGAGGCCGGCATCGTGCGCCAGTTCAAGGTGCGCGACTGGCGCTGCCGGCCGGCCTCGGCGCTGGAAGACACCGCGCTGGTCATCGGCAACCCCGACCTCGAAGGCGACGCCGACTTCCCCGACCTGCCCGGCGCCCGCAGCGAAGCCGGCGCCGTGCGCGACCTGCTGCGCCGCCCCTATGCCAACGCCAACGTGGTCGACCTGATCGACGCCAAGGCGCCCGACATCGTGGCCGCGCTGCACCGCCGCCCCTGGCGCGTGCTGCACCTGGCCGGCCACGGCGAACATGAGTTCGCCGCCATGCCGGGCGCGCGGCCGATGTCGGGCATGGTCATCGGCAAGGGCATGTTCCTGACGCCCGGCGACGTGGCGCAGATGCGCAGCGTGCCCGAGCTGGTGTTCATCAACTGCTGCCACCTGGGCAAGACGCAGAGCAGCCGGCCGCCCGCGCCCTTCGGCCACCTGGCGGCCAACCTGGGCGCGCAGTTCATCGAGATGGGCGTGCGCGCCGTCATCTGCGCCGGCTGGGCGGTGGACGACGATGCCGCGCTCACGTTCGCGCGGACGTTCTATGAGGCGCTGTTCCAGGGCCACCAGTTCCGCGACGCGGTGAAGGCCGCGCGCCGCGCCACGCACGAGCGCCACCCCGGCCGCAACACCTGGGGCGCCTACCAGTGTTACGGCGACCCGGCCTGGCGCATGGCGCGCAACGGCAATGCCGGCGGCGGCGTGCCCGACCCTGAGTACGTGTCGCGCCACGAGCTGCTGGCCGACCTGGACAACCTGGCGGAAGCGGCCCGCGTGCAGTCGCGGCGCGAGAACCTGGCCGACGAGACCGTGGCCGCGCGCCAGACCGCCGCCATCGAAGCCCTGCTCAAGCGCGTGCCGGGCAGCGCACGCGAGGCCTGGCTGGCGCGCGCCGACATCGCCGCCGGCATCGGCTTCGCGCACGGCGAGGCCATGCTGTTCGAGCAGGCTGTTGAATGGCTCGACAAGGCCCTGCTGGCGCGTGACGGCGACTGCCCGGTGCGCGCGGTGGAGCAAGCCGCCAACATGCGGGTGCGCCTGGCCGCCGACGCCGCCGCCGAGCTGCGGCGGGACGCGCACGCTTCGGTCGACCAGCTGAACGCGGTGGCCGACCGCATCGAAGCCACCATCGTCGAGCTCGACTTCATCAACCAACGCGCCGCCACGCCCGAACGGCTGCTGCTGCTGGGCAGCGCGTGCAAGCGCCTGGCCTGGGTGCGGCGCGACACGGCGCCACGTGTCGAGGCGCTCTTGAACATGGCGCAGTACTACCGCAGCGCGCTGGACATGCAGGGCGGCGACGATTCGCGCTCGCTCGCCAACTGGGGCGTGGCCTGCCTGCTGCTGCAGCGCCTGGCGCCGGACATCGGACGCGGCGACTGGCACGGCGAACTCGAGGCCCTGGCCACGCGCCAGGCCGAACGCAACGCCGCGCGCCTGGCCGCCGAGCCCGACTTCTGGGGCAGCGTGGGCCTGGCCGACCTGGCCCTGGTGCAGCTGCTGCTGGCCGTGCCCGACGCCGAGGCCTGCCAGCGCCACGCCGAGCGCGCCACCGAGGCCTACCGCAGCGCGCTGGCGCGCGGTGCCAGCCTGCGCGAGGCCGGTTCGGTGCGTGAACACCTGGAGTTCCTGATCGACCTCACGCAGGCTTGGCCCGAAAGCGCCGGACAGGCGCTCGAGACCGTGCGGGCGGCGCTCTGAAACGTAGCGAGGCAGACATGGCAGGCAAGGACCATTCGACCATTCCGCTGCAGGCGCTGACGCTGGCCCGCGTAGGCCCCGAAGACCGCGTGGCGCGCTACTTCAAGCTCTACGAACTGACGAAGAGCGAAACCGCCGACCGCCAGCGCATCGACAACCGCATCACCAACGACGAGGTGCTGCGCAGCGCCGTGAACCTGGCGCGCGAGGTGCTGGACCCCATCCGCGAGGCCTTCGGCTCGTTCACGCCCAACAGCGTGTACCGCAGCCAGGCGCTGGAGCGCGCGCTGAAGGGTCGGCCTTCGAGCTGGCTGTCCACCAGCCAGCACACGCTGGGCTGGGCCTGCGACGTGGAGATCACGGCCAAGCCGACGCTGGAACTGGCGGTGTGGGCCGCGAAACACCTGGCGCAGTTCGACCAGATCATCTGCGAGTGCCACGACCCGGCCAAGGGCCCGAACTCGGGCTGGGTGCACATCTCGCTGGTGCCACCCGGGCGCGGCAGCAACCGGCGCCAGTCGCTCAGCTACGTGATGGACCCGGCCACCGGGCGGCTCACCTACGTGAGCGGGCTGCAGGCCAGCGTGGCGTGACAATACGCGCCCATGGAAGAAGCCCCCAACAGCAAACCCGCCCTGCCCGACCGCCTGGCCACCGACGAACGCAGCCCGCACTACGTGGCGGCCGTGTTCGAGCACCCCATCGGCATCCGCTTCAACGGCAAGGACCGCGCCGATGTCGAGGAGTACTGCATCAGCGAAGGCTGGATCAAGGTGGCCGCCGGCCGCGCCGTGGACCGCAAGGGCCGGCCGATGATGATCACGCTCAAAGGCAAGGTCGAGGCCTACTACCGCTAGGTGCTCAGCGCCCGCCCGTCACGTCCAGCACCGTGCCGGTGACGTAGCTCGCCGCTGGCGACAGCAGCCACAGCACCGCCTCGGCCACCTCGTCGGCCGTGCCGGCGCGCTGCATCGGCACCTGCGGTGCCAGTTGCTTGGCGCGCTCGGGCAGGCCGCCGCTGGCGTGGATGTCGGTTTCGATGATGCCGGGCCGCACTGCGTTCACGCGCACGCCCTCGGCCGCCACCTCGCGTGCCAGGCCGACGGTGAAGCTGTCGATGGCGCCCTTGGCGGCCGCGTAGTCAACGTACTGGTTCGGCGAGCCCAAGCGCGCGGCGGCCGACGACAGGTTGACGATGGCGCCGCCGGGGCCGCCGTGCTGGTGGCTCATGCGGCGCACGGCTTCGCGGGCGCAGTACAGGCTGCCGAAGACGTTGATGGCGAACATGCGGCGGAAACGCTCGCCGCTCATCGCGTCCACGCGCTGCGGCATGTCCACCACGCCGGCGTTGTTGACGAGCGCTGTCAGTGGCTGCTTGAGTCCGTCGAGCATGGCGAACATCGCCATCACCTGGGCCTCGTCGGCCACGTCGGCCCGGTGCGTCCAGGCCTGGCGGCCGGCGGCGCGCACGTCGGCGGCCACGGCATCGGCAGCGGCGGCATCGCGCGTGTAGTTGACGATGACGTCGTAGCCCTGGGCTGCGGCCTGGCGAGCGACGGCGGCGCCGATGCCGCGGCTGCCGCCCGTGACGAGTAGGAGTGGGTTCATCCCCGGATGTTAGGCGCCAGTGCGCTCGGCTAGAGTGCCGGCAAACCCCGGAGACAAGACCACCATGCAAAGACGCCATCTGCTGCAGGCCGCCTCACTCGCCTGGCTGGCTGCCCCTGCCCTGCTGCGCGCCCAGGCGCTGGAGAAAACCAAGGTGACTGTTGCCGTCGGGGGCAAGAACCTGCTGTACTACCTGCCGCTGACCATCGCCGAGCAGAAGGGCTACTTCAAGGCCGAGGGCCTGGACGTGAGCATCGTCGACTTCGCCGGCGGCGCACGCGCGCTGCAGGCCGTGGTGGGCGGCAGCGCCGACGTGGTGAGCGGCGCCTTCGAGCACACGGTCAACATGCAGGCCAAGGGCCAGCGCCTGCGCGCCTTTGCGCTGCAGGGGCGCGCGCCGCAGATCGTGCTGGGCATCAACCCCAAGACCATGGCCGGCTACAAGACCGTGGCCGACCTGAAGGGCAAGAAGATCGGCGTCACCGCGCCGGGCTCGTCGACCAACGTGATGGTCAACTTCATCCTCGCCAAGGCGGGGCTGAAGCCGAGCGACGTGTCCATCATCGGCGTGGGCGCGTCGCAGGGTGCGGTGGCGGCCATGCGCGCCGGCCAGATCGACGCCATCAGCAACCTCGACCCCGTGATCACGCTGTTGCAGCGCAGCGGCGACCTGAAGATCGTCAGCGACACGCGCATCGTGGCCGAGGCCGAGAAGGTCTTCGGCGGCCCCATGCCGGCGGGCTGCCTGTATGCGCCGCAGACCTTCATCGACAAGAACCCGGCCACCACGCAGGCGCTGGCCAACGCCATCGTGCGCGCGGACAAGTGGATCCAGGCCGCGGGCCCGAAGGAGATCATCGAGGCCGTGCCCGAGAGCTACCTGCTGGGCGACCGCGCCGTCTATATCGACGCCTTCCTGGCCGCCAAGGGCGCGCTCTCGCCCGACGGCAGCTTCCCCGACAAGGGCGCCGACACCGCGCTGCGCGCGCTGGCCAGCATCGACGCCGAGATCGCCAAGGCGCAGCTCGACCTGGCCGCGGTGTGGACCAATGACTTCGTGAAGAAGGCCAACGCCAAGTACCCGAAAGGCTGATGCATGACGGGCCCGCAGGTCATCGTCCTGGCGACGCCGGTCTTCCTGTTGCTCATCGCGCTGGAGTACGCCTGGGGCCTGGCGCGGGGGCGCAACACCTACCGGCTGAACGATGCGCTGTCCAGCATCGGCCTGGGCGTGATGAGCCAGCTCACGGGACTGTTCGGGCAGCTTTGGCTGATCGGCATCTACACGCTGGCCTACACGCAGCTGGCCTTGTGGCAGTGGCCGGTGGAGTCGCTGTGGACCTGGGTGGTCGCGCTGCTCTTCTACGACTTCTGCTACTACTGGCTGCACCGCGGCGGCCACCGCGTGGCGGTGCTGTGGGCGGCGCACGCCGTGCACCACCAGAGCGAGGACTACAACCTCAGCACCGCGCTGCGGCAGACCAGCAGCGGCTTTCTGCTGGCCTGGATCTTCTACCTGCCGATGGCCATCGCCGGCGTGCCGCCGCTGGTGTTCGCGGTGGTGGGCTTGATCGACCTGCTGTACCAGTTCTGGGTGCACACGCAGCAGGTGGGCAAGCTGGGCTGGT
>CAYREA010000008.1:0-62860 GCA_964423075.1 uncultured Rubrivivax sp.
GAACGCAGGCCCTTGAGGCGCTTCAGTCGAAGCCGTAGTGCTGGGCCAGCACGGCCCAGGCTTCTTCGGCGGTGTCGACCATCTGGTAGAGGTTCTCGTCACCGGGCGAGATCATGCCGGTGTCGATCAGCCACTGCACGTCCACCAGCCGTCGCCAGAACTCGCGGCCCACCAGCACGATGGGGCGGCGGCGCACCTTGCCGGTCTGCTGCAGCGTCATCACCTCGAACAACTCGTCCAGCGTGCCGAAGCCACCGGGGAAACACACGAGCCCGATGCTGCGCATCAGGAAGTGCATCTTGCGCAGCGCGAAGTAGTGGAACTGGAAACACAGCTCCGGCGTGATGTAGGGGTTGGGCGCCTGCTCGTGCGGCAGCACGATGTTCAGGCCGATGCTCTTGCCGCCCACTTCGTGGGCGCCGCGGTTGCCCGCTTCCATGATGCCGGGACCGCCGCCGGTGACGACGTAGATCGGCGTCGAATGCTGGCGTGATCGTTCGGTGGCGATGGCGGCGAAGCGGCGCGCTTCTTCGTAGAAGTGGCTCATCGTCACGGCGGTCTCGGCGCGGCGGATGGCGGCGGCGTCCTTGCCGGTCTTGGCCAACTGCAGCGTCTTCAGTGCCTCGTCGGCTGGCAACACGCGTGCGCTGCCGAAGATGACGATGGTCGACTGAATGCCCAGTTCGCTCTGCACGAGCTCGGGCTTGAGCAGTTCCAGCTGCATGCGCACCGGGCGCAGTTCTTCGCGCAAGAGGAACTGGGTGTCGGTGAAGGCCAGGCGGTAGGCGCTTTCGGGGCCGTCGTACAGCGACGGCGGCGTGCTGGCGGCGGCCTCTTCCTGGGCGCTGGGAAAGTTGCGGGCTGAAAGTGCGGGGGGCTTGGTGTCCATCGCTCGGAATTTACTGCCGAACGATGGCAGTGCATTCAATGTCGCTGTCCGCAGACCTTGCAGCCGGGCTGGCGCGCAACCTCGATGCTGTCCCAGGCCATGCTGCGCGCGTCCAGCATCAAGAGGCGCCCGGCCAGCGAGCGCCCGGCGCCGCACAGCAGCTTCAGTGCCTCGGCCGCCTGCACGCTGCCGACGATGCCCACCAGCGGCGCGAACACGCCCATCGTCGAGCAGGCCACGTCCTCGTAGTCGGCGTCGGGCGCGAACAGGCAGCCGTAGCAGGGCGCCACGGGGTTGCGCACGTCGTAGACGGCGATCTGCGCGTCCCAACCGATGGCCGCACCCGAGACCAGCGGCTTCGCATGTTTCACGCAGGCGGCGTTGACGGCGTGGCGGGTGCGGAAGTTGTCGCAGCAGTCGAGCACCACGTCGGCCTGGGCCACCAGTTCGTCGAGCAGGGCGGCGTCGGCGCGGCGCACCACGGCGCGGAATTGCACGTCGGGGTTGATCGCCGCCACCGTCAAACGCGCCGATTCGGCCTTGGGCAGGCCGATGCGCGACTGGTTGTGCGCGATCTGGCGCTGCAGGTTGGTGAGGTCGACCGTGTCGTGGTCCACCACCGTCAGGCGGCCGACGCCGGCGGTGGCCAGGTACAGCGTTGCCGGCGAACCCAGGCCGCCGGCGCCGATGACCAGTGCGTGCGCGTCCAGCAGCTTGCGCTGGCCCTCGATGCCGATGTCGTCCAGCATCAGGTGGCGGGCGTAGCGCAGCAGCTGCTGGTCATCCATGGTCGTGGGCTCTGTCGATGCGGCGCAGGGCCGGCCCGAAAGGACAAAGCCCGCCGAATGGCGGGCTCGGGGTTCGGACCGGGCGCCTTACTTCGTGGCGGGGGCCGGGGCTTCGGCGCGCTGGTCGAGGCCGGCCGTCTTGCTGGCCATCACCGGCAGGCCGCGCAGCTGGTTCAGCGCCTGCTGCAGCGGGAAGTCTTCCGGCGTGCCGAACTCGGGCAGCGGCTTGGCGGGTTCCTTGCTCTTGGCGAGCTGCTCTTCCAGTTTCTTGCGTGCTTCCTCGCGCGCCTTCTCGCGTTCGGCGTCCTTCTTCTCGTCGGCGCCGGCCAGGTGGCGTTCCAGGTCGGCCTCGCGCATGCGCAGGGCGGCGTAGACGTTGCCTTCGGCGGTTTCGTCGAGCCAGACATCGGGCACGATGCCCTTGGCCTGGATGCTGCGGCCGCTGGGCGTGTAGTAACGCGCGGTGGTGATCTTCAGCGCCGTGTCGGCCGGCAGCGGGCGCACGGTTTGCACCGAGCCCTTGCCGAAGGTCTGCGCGCCCATGATGGTGGCGCGCTTGTGGTCTTGCAGGGCGCCGGCGACGATCTCGCTGGCCGAGGCCGAGCCTTCGTTCACCAGCACCACCAGTGGCACGTTCTTCAGCGCGGCGGGCAGGCGCTTGAGCGGGTCGGGCCCGCTGCGGCGCGCGTAGTCGGCCGGCGCGGCGCGGAAGGTCTGGCGCGACTCGGGCAGCTGGCCGTTGGTGGACACCACCACCACGTCGGCGGGCAGGAAGGCGGCCGACAGCGCCACGGCGCCGTCGAGCAGGCCGCCCGGGTCGTTGCGCAGGTCGAGCACCAGGCCCTTCAGGTTCGGGTCCTGCTTGTAGAGCTCTTCGGCCTTGCGCACGAAGTCTTCCACCGTGCGGTCTTGGAACTGGCTGACGCGGATCCAGCCGTAACCCGGCTCGACCATGCGTGCGCGCACGCTCTGCATGCGGATCTCTTCGCGGATGATGGTCACCGGGAAGGTGCGGCTCTCGGCCTTGCGGAAGACGGTGAGCACAACCTTGGTGTTCGGCTCGCCGCGCATCTTCTTCACGGCCTGGTCGACCGTGAGGCCCTTGACCGGGCTGTCGTCGATGCGGGTGATCAGGTCGCCGGGCTTCAGGCCGGCGCGGAAGGCGGGTGAACCTTCGATGGGGGAGACGACCTTGACCAGGCCTTCTTCCATGCCCATCTCGATGCCGATGCCGATGAACTTGCCGCCGGTGCTTTCGCGGAATTCACGGAAGGACTTCTTGTCGAAGTACTGGCTGTGGGGGTCCAGGCCCGCCACCATGCCGGAGATGGCGTCGGAGATCAGCTTCTTCTCGTCCACCGGCTCCACGTATTCGGCCTTGACGCGGTCGAAGACGGCGGCGAGTTGCTGCACCTCTTCCAGCGGCAAGGGCGCCAGGGAACTGCGCGCCACGGCCGTCAACTGCATCGTGGTGAGCGCACCGGCCACCGCCCCGACGGCCAGCAGGCCGGCCACCTTCAATTTCGAACCCATGGTCAACGTGCCTTTCACGAGGGACGACCGCAGCTTGTTCCAGTATAGAACCGCAGCCCCTTCAGAGTTTGCCGGGGCCTTTAAGTTTCACCCTGCAAATGCACGGACCGTGCCGGGATGCGCGGGAAGGTGACCACGTGGTCCACCTCGGCACGGATGCCGATCCACTCGCCCAGCTGGTGATCGTGGTGCGAAGGCACATGGGCCAGCACCTGCTCGCCGCTCTCCAGGCGCAGCGTGTAAAGAAACTCGGAACCGCGAAACGACTTGCGTTCGATCATCGCCCGCACCGGGCTGGCGTCGTCGTGCACGATGTCGTCGGCACGCAGCAGCACGTCGCAGTTCCCGTCGGGAAAGGCCTCGGGCAGCGGGCAGCCGGCCAGGTCGTGCAGCTCGCCCAGCGGCGTGTGCACGCAGGGGCCGTGGGCGCAGGCGACGATCTGCGCCTGCGTGAACACCCCGTGGCCGATGAAACCGGCCACGAAGCGGCTCACGGGCCGGTGGTAGAGCGAGTAGGCGTCGTCCCACTGCTCCAGGTGGCCCTTGTTCATGACGCCGATGACGTCGCCCACGGCGAAGGCTTCCAGCTGGTCGTGCGTGACCAGCAGCGCCGTGGTGCCGCTTTCCTTCAGGATCACCCGCACCTCGTGGGCCAGGCGCTCGCGCAGGTCGACATCCAGGCTGGAGAAGGGTTCGTCCAGCAGCAGCAGGCCCGGCCGCGGCGCCAGCGCGCGGGCCAGCGCCACACGCTGCTGCTGGCCGCCGGACAGCTGGTGCGGCGCGCGCTTGGCGGCGTGGCCCAGGCCCACCAGATCAAGCATCTCCTGCACACGCTGCTGGCGCTGGCCGCGCGGCAGCGCGGCGATGCCGAAGGCCACGTTCTCAGCCACGCTGAGGTGGGGGAAGAGCGCGTAGTCCTGGAACACCATGCCGATGCGGCGCTGCTCCGGCGCCACGTGCACGCCGGCGGCAGCGTCGGACAGCACCGTGCCACCCATCACCACGCGCCCGCCGGCGCAGCGTTCCAGCCCGGCCACGGCACGCAGCAGCGAGGTCTTGCCGCAGCCGGAAGGGCCGATCAGCACGCCGATCTGCCCGGCGCCTATGCTCAAGCTCACGCCTTCCACCGCGGCGCGGGCCGCGCCACTGCGGGCGTAGCGCACCGCCACCGACTCCAGGCTCAGGAACATGGGCCGATCATAATCGGCTGAATGAGGATCGTTCTCATCTCCGACCGAAGCACTCTGCGGCCATGCGCGGCCTGCTGACCACCCTGTGCCTGCTGCTGGCGCTGCCGGTGCTGGGCGTGCTCTCGGCCTGGCTGGCGCTGGACGCCGCCGCGCTGGCCGTGCTGCAGCACCAGCTGCAGACGGTGCTGCCCGAATACGCGCTGCAATCGGCCGCGCTGGCCGCTTGCGTGGCCTTGGGCGTGATGGTGCTGGGTTCGGCCACGGCGGCGGCGGTGACGCTGTTCGAATTCCCCGGCCGGCGCGCCTTCGAATGGGCGCTGCTGTTGCCGCTGGCCATGCCTGCCTACGTGCTGGCCTACGCCTGGACCGACGCCCTGCAGCCCAGCGGCCCGCTGCAGAGCGCCCTGCGCGAAGCCTTCCAGCTGCGCGGCGCCTTGTGGCCCGACATCCGCAGCTTCTGGGGCGCGGCGCTGCTGTTCGTGCTGTGCCTGTACCCCTACGTCTACCTGCTGGTGCGCGCCGCGCTGGGCGAACGCGCGGTGCGGCTGATGGAAGCGGCGCGGCTGCTGGGCGCCCCCATGCGCCGCCGCGTGCTGCAGGTGGCGCTGCCGATGGCGCGCCCGGCCATTGCCGCCGGCACCGCGCTGGCGCTGATGGAGACCCTGGCCGACTACGGCGTCGGCGCCTACTTCGGCCTGGCCACCTTCAGCACCGGCATCTACAAGGCCTGGCTGGTGATGAACGACCGCATCGCCGCGGCCCAGCTGGCGGCCGTGCTGCTGGTGGTGGTGGCCGCGCTGCTGATGGCCGAGCGCGCGGCGCAGAAGCGGCTGCGCTACGCCGGCAGCAAGGCCGGCGCCTCGGCGGCCGAGGCGCGGCCCTACGTGCTGCGCCGCGGCGCCGCGGCCGCCGCAGTGGCCTTGTGCACGCTGCCGGTGCTGCTGGGTTTCCTGCTGCCGGTGCTGTGGCTGGCGCGCATGTTGTGGATCGAGGCCACGCTGTCCGAATTCGGCCTGCCGCTCGGGCGTTTCCTGCAGTGGGCCTGGGCCAGCTTCAGGCTGGCCGGCACGGCCGCGCTGGCGGCCACGCTGCTGGCGCTGGCGCTGGGGTTCTTCCTGCGCCAGGGCCGCGGCGCGCTGCTGCAGCCGGCGGCGCGGGTGCTGGGCCTGGGCTACGCGGTGCCGGGCGCGGTGATCGCGGTCGGCATCCTGCTGCCGGCCGGCTGGCTGCAGGCGCAGTTTCCGCAGGCCGGGGTGGCGGCACTCGTCACCGGCACGGTGTTCGGGCTGATGTACGCCTACCTGGTGCGCTTTTCGGCGGTGGCGCTGCAGTCGGTGGAAGCCGGCTACGCCCGCGTGCCGCTGGCGGTGGACGAGACGGCGCGCATGCTGGGCAGCCGCGCCGGCCGCCTGTTCACCCGGCTGCACCTGCCGCTGCTCAAGCGCTCGGCGCTGGCGGCGGCGCTGCTGGTCTTCGTCGACGTGATGAAGGAGCTGCCCGCCACCCTGGTGCTGCGCCCCTTCGGCAGCGACACGCTGGCGGTGGTGGCCTACAACTTCGCGCGCGACGAGCGCCTGGGTGAAGCCGCGCTGCCCTCGCTGGCCATCGTGGTGGTGGGGCTGATCCCGGTGGTGATGCTGAGCCGGGCGATGCGGGCGCCGGCGGGCTGAAGATCGCGCGGCGCCTGCCGAAAACCCGGCATGGACGTGCCGCTGCTGATCGAACGCCGCCCCAGCCGCCTGAGCGACGAAGCGCTCACGGGCACCACACGCGCCTGGCTGCGCAGCCTGCCGTGGCGCCAGCGCCCGCTGGTGCTGTGCGAGCGCTTCCCGCGCGTGGCCAACCGCCTGGCCTGGGTGTGGAAAGACGCCGCGCTGAGCGAACAGGTGTTCGTGGACCTGCTGCAAGACCGCCGCGGTGGCCGGCGCGGCTTTCCCGCCGGCGTGGTGCGCGAGCTGCAGCGCCTGCGCGCCTGGCGCCGCTGAGGCAGCGTTGAGGGGGCCTCAGGCCCCCGTCAGCACGAACGGCGCCCAGTAGTACGGGTCGCTGAAGCGCGGGTGGCGCAGGAAGCTCTGCCGCGCGGCGCTCAAGGCCTCGGCCGGCGCACGGCCGGCGGCGATCTCGGCATAGAACGTGTCCATGAAGGCCTTGGTGCCTTCGTCGTCGATGGACCACAGCGTCGACAGCACGAAGCGCGCGCCGGCCTCGTGGAAGGCGCGTGTGAGGCCCAGCACGCCCTCGCCGTTCTGCAGCCGGCCCAGGCCCGTCTCGCAGGCCGACAGCACCACCAGCTGTGTGCGCCGCAGGTCGAGCGCGGTGACCTCCAGCGCCGTGAGCAGGCCTTCGCGCGTGCCTTTGCCGGCGCCGGTCAAGGCGACATTGGCACCGCGCAGCGCCAGCCCGGACAGCGCCAGGGCCTGCATCGGGTCTTCGTCCTCGTCGAGTGCGCGCACGTCGTCGAGGAAGTAGCCGTGGGTGGCCAGGTGCAGCACACGCGGCGCCGGGGCCGCGAACACGCCCTGCTTGGTGGCCTGCGCGCCCGTCAGCACGGTGGCGCCGCCGCCGGCCTGCAGCAGCCGGCCCACCGACGCGGCCTCGGCCAGCGCCCCGGGTAGGGGCACGAACCACAGGTCCTGCAACCGGCTGCCCAGCGTGACGGCGCGCTCGCTGCCCGATCCGCGGCGCGGTGCGCCACCGAAGTCGGGCCCGCCCACCACCAGCGCGCGGCCGCCCGCGGCTGCCGGGTTGGCCATGGCCAGCAGCGACTGCGGCGCATTGAGCACGCGCAGGTCGATGCTCGACGCCAGCGGCTGGCCGTCGGCACCGAGCAGCGCATGCAGCGGCACGGCGGCCACCAGCCCGTCGGGCACCACGTAGACCCGCGTGCGGCCCTGCAGATGCGGGGCCAGCGGCGCCCACAAGGCGCCGTGCAAAGCCTGTGCGGAAGCCCGCAGCCGCGCGACGCGGGTGGCCTTGTTGCCGCCCTGCGGTTCGACGGCCTTGCGGTACTCGGCCAGCGCCTGCTCGGCGGGCGCCACGTCTGCGTACGCCACCAGCTGGCGCTGCGTGCTGCCGGCCGTGCTGACCAGCGCCAGCAGGCCCGCGCGTGCTGCACCGGGCGCGGCGCCATCGGCGCTGCTGAAGGCCAGGAACTCCACCAGCGCATCACCCGCGGCGAGTGCCGCGCCCACGGCCGCCGGCGTGGCACGCTCGGTGTTGCGGCGGCCTTGCAGCTGGGCCGCCAGCTTTGATTCCAGCTCGTCGCGCCGGGCGCGCGCGGCGGCCAGCGGCGGGCCGTCGGCGCGCTGCGCGAGGCCTGCGAGTTCGCGCCGTACCGCGTCGAGCTGCTCCACGGTCTGGCGGGTTGCGGGGTCGCCGCGTGAACGCGCCAGCCCGTTGACCTCGGCCGCCGTGCGTGTGAGCAGGCCGCGACTGGACAGCGCCACGGCGGCCGCCAGTTCGATGTCGTCATTGCGCAAAGTGCCGTCGCGTGCGGCCTGCGCCAGCGAGGCATAGAGCGCCTCGACGTTGGCACGTGCCGGCCGCAGCAGCGCGCGCCGCGCGTCTTCGCCCAGGCCCCACAGCTGGTCGCCGATGGCGGCGTTGAACTTCACCGCCCAGGGCCGCCACAGGTCCAGCGCCTCGGCGGCGCGGCCGCGGGCGGCCTGCACCCGCGCCAGCGTGGCCTGGGCCTGCAACGTCAGCGGATGGGTGGCGCCGAAGTAGGCGTCGGCTGCGGCGTAGGTGGCCTCGGCCGAGCGGTAGGCGCCGCCGGCATCACCCGCGGCCAGCTGGGCCAGCGCGACGCGGCTGCCCAGATCGGCCTCTATCCAGGCACGGCGCAGCGGTTCGACCACCGACTCCGAATAGCCCGGCTGGCGCGGCGCGGGGTTGAAGTTCACCGGGCAGGCCTCGGCACCGACAGCTTTGTTCGAGGCCGGGCTTTCCCGCTTCGTTTCGAACACGGTCGGCAGCCGCTTCTCGAAGGCCGCGGCGACGGTGTGGGCCGCGCGGCGCGCGTCGTCGGGCAGGCCGGCGCGCGCCAGCGCCTGCACCACCGCCGGCGTCGGTGCCTTCAGCATCGTGCTGCGCAGCGCCGGGCTCAGGCTGCCGTCGCGCAGGGCGAGTTGCGCTTCGAGTTCGTCGGCGCGGGCGCGGTAGGGCTCGGCATCCCTGGGCTGCGGGCTGTAGCCCTCGGCATAGGCGCGCGCGGCGGCGTCGAACAGGTCGCGCGCTTCGGCCAGGCGGCCGGTGGCCTCGTAGAAGTCGCCCCAGAGCCGGGCGCGGTCACGCGCGACCAGGCGCCCGCGCAGCGAGCCGCAGTAGGTCTCGGGCCGGGTCGCGTCGGCCGGGTTGCTGCAGCCCAGCGAGGCCGGCTGCCACTGTTCCAGCTGCGCCTCGTGCGCACGCTGCAACCAGCGTTCGGCCTCCTGCGGGTTGCGCCCTTGCAGTGTGCGGCCAAGCAGGCCCATGAAGGCGATGCGGCGCGAGACCAGCGCCTTGCGGTTGCTCCAGTCGTCGTGGTTGGCCGGTATGCGCAGCAGCTCCTTGCCCAGGCGTTCGCGCAGCCAGGCCTCGGCCTCCTGCGAGCGGTCGGCATACAGCAGCGCCAGGCCGACGTCCACTTCCAGCGGGTACACCGCCTCGACGCTGGAGTTGCCGTTCGGCACGATGTATCGCGCCACCGCCGGCTCGACCTGCTTGCGCAGCTGCTGCGCCACTTCGTCCAGCGGCACGGCGCGCGCGGCGCAGGCGCGCAGGTCGCGGGTGAGCGGGCTGAAGAAGGTCTGGTCGCGGTACTCGTAGCCCGTGCGCCGCGGCTTGCCGAGCGTGATCGCGGCCTCGGCACGCGGGCCGTTCCCTGCGAACTGTGCTGACAGTGCGATCCGCGACGGCGTTGCCGGCACTTGCAGATCGAAGCGCAACACGGCTTCGCCGCCGGCGCCGGGTGTTTCGGCGCGCCGCATCTGTGCCACGTCCACACGGCCGGCCTTTCGTCGATCCGGATGTCGATGGCCTGCAGGGCCGGCTCGGCCGGCACCCGCACCGTCAGCGTGACCAGGTCGCGGTCGGGCACGGCGCCCGACAAGGGTGCCACCACCGTCAAGGCCGATGCCGGGGCTGCGGCCACCGCCGGCGCCGTCTCAGCGGCAGGGGCCTGCAGCGCGCGGGCGATGGCCTGCGGCTGCGGCTTCAGTTCGCCGCGCAGCTCGGCCAGTGCAAAGGCGCCGCCGCGCGGCACCGTGCGGCGCAGCAGCGTGAGGTCGCCCGCGGCGTCGCCTGCGGGTGTCCAGGCGGCCCAGCGCGTGGCATCGCGGTTCACGAACAGGGCCAGCAGCTCGGCCCCGTCGGCATAGCGGTACCAGCGCCAGGAGCCGTCGACCAGCCTGACGGCGATGAAGCCGCGCCCGTCCTGGCTGGCGCGTGTGCTCAGGCCCAGCGGCACGGCCGGCAGGTCCACGCTCCACAGCTTGCGCCCGGTGCCGTCATCGCGCCACAGCTGGCGCAGCTCGCGGTCCCAGCGCGTGCCGGAGCCTTCGGCCGCACGCCGGTCCAGCGTGGCCCGGTCGAGGGGCCTGAGTTCGAGCCGGGCGAGGTCCAGCGTCATCGGCTGCCAGCCGTCCTTGGCGCTTTCGATCACGAAGATCGGGTTGCCGGCCGCATCGGCCTGCTGGCCGCCCTGTGCCGATGTCGCCCACGAGCTCAGCGACAGCGTCACGCGTTCGACACGCTGGCTGCGCGGCTGGTCGGTGCGGAACAGGCCCCACGAAGGTTCGGCGGTGGCGAAGACGAAGCCTTGCGGCACCGTCTGCACCAGGCTCGGTGCCGGCATCGGCGTGCGGTCGCCGGCCACGCCCTCGGGCGACCAGGAGCGCCAGCTGCGCGCCGGCGCGCGGCCATGGCGGTCGGCATCACGGTTCAGCGTGATGAGGCCCAGTTCGTCGCGCGACGCGCTGGGCCAGTCGCCGCCGATGAAGAGCACCTGGTCGCTGGCGGCCGTCCAGGCCAGCGGGCCGAAGACGCCGCGCGAACGGTCGGGCGGCGACACCACGTCCACCGTCTCCAGCGTGGGCAGCGCGACGATGGCGATGCGCAGCAGGCCCACGCGGGCCACGGCGGCAAAGCGGCCGTCGGGCGAGATGCGCACCACACCCGGGCCGGGTTCGTCCCAGGCCGAGCGGCGCTCTCCCGGCTTGGCGTCCTTGTAGCCGCGCCAGTAGTCGCTGAGTTTCACTGCCGCGGCCTGCGCCCAGCGGCCATCGCGGAGTTCCACCAGGCGCAGGCTGCCGTCGAACAGGTAGGCCAGCAGCCGGCCCTCGGCGCCCAGGTCCATGCCGATCACGGCCTGGTTCGGCAAACCGCCCAGCGGCTTCAGCGTGGCCGCGTCGAAGACCTGCACCCCGCCGCGCGCACCCAGCAGCGCGGCCAGTGTCTTGCCATCGGGCGACCACACCAGTTCGACCACGCGCTCGTCGAGCGGCGCTCCGACCAGGCGCACTTCGCCGCTGGCGCGGTCGATCAGCTGCGGCGGCAGGCCGCGGCCCGCCAGTGCCACGGTGCGGCCATCGGGTGACATCGCCACCGCCGTGGGCGTGCCCTCCAGGCCCGGCTGCACGGCCAGCACCACGGTGCGTTGCAGCCGCAGCGAGGGCGCGTCCCAGATCTTCAGCGTCTGGTCGGGGCTGACGGTCGCCACCCAGCGCCCCTGGCGGTCGGCGGCGATGCCGCTGATGGGTTGCGTGTGCATGCCCACGTCGATGCGCAGCGCGGCCGGCTGCGCGGCGGCGGGTGCGGCCCAGCCGACGAGGGTGAGCAGGGCGGCACAAACCCAGGCGCAGTGCATCGTTGATCGCTCCCCCGCTAGAACAGCCCGGATCAGTGTCCCACAGCAGGGCTGTGGCGGCCTACAGTGCAGGCCCGCCTCCAGGAACACCGATGGCACACCCACCGACCCGGCCGCTGACACGGCGCGCGACGCTGGCGCTGGGCGCCGGCCTGCTGGTGCCGCTAGGCAGCCAGGGCCAGACCACGGCCACCGCACGCATGAACACACGCCCCATCCCTTCCACCGGCGAGGCCCTGCCGGTCATCGGCTGTGGCACCTACGTCGGGTTCGACCAGGCGCCGGGCAGCCCGGGCTACGACGAACTGCCCGCCGTGGTGGACGCACTCTTCGCCGCCGGCGGCTCGGTGATCGACAGTTCGCCGATGTACGGCCGCGCCGAAGCCACGGCCGGCGAGATCCTGGCGCAGGGACAGCGGCGAGCCCGGGCCTTCATCGCCACCAAGGTGTGGGCCCAGGGCCGTGCCGAAGGCGTGCGCCAGATGCAACAGTCGATGCGCCTCTTGAAGAGCGAGCGCATCGACCTGATGCAGATCCACAACCTCGTCGACTGGAAGCAGCACCTGGCCACGCTGCGCGCCTGGAAGGAGCAGGGCCGCGTGCGCTACATCGGCATCACGCACTACACCGCATCGGCCTATGCCGAGGTGGAAGCCGTGTTGCGCGCGGAGAAGCTCGACTTCCTGCAGATCAACTACTCCCTTGACGACCGCGAGGCCGAAAACCGCTTGCTGCCGCTGGCCGCCGAACGTGGCGTGGCGGTGATCGTCAACATGCCCTTCGGCGGCGGCGGGCTGCTGCGCGGCCTGCAGGGCAAGCCGCTGCCGCCGTGGGCGGCCGAAATAGGTTGCACGAGTTGGGCGCAGGTGCTTCTGAAGTTCGTGCTGTCTCACCCGGCCGTCACCTGCGCCATCCCGGGCACGCGGCGCCCGCGGCACATGCAGGAGAACGCGGCCGCGGGCGTGGGGCCGGTGCCGGACGCGAAGTTCTGGCTCGACAAGCCGTGATCACCGTGTGCGCATTTCCGCGAACAGCGGGGTGATGACTCTTCAAGTCCGGCAATCGATTGCCGATACCGCTACGTAGCATGGATTCGCAGCGCCGGGATGGGCTGTGCGCGCCCCGGTCTCCCATCCCCCGGGCCGGTGACCTCTCGACATCAACTGCAACGCTCGGAGCCAAGCATGTTCAACCAATGGACGCTCAAGAAGAAGCTCGTCCTCACCTTTGCCGCCATCCTCGCCTTCGCCGGCGTGCTGATCGGCGTGGCGCTGGTCAACACCAACAAGCTGCTCGACACGGTGAACTGGAACACCCACACCTACAAGGTGCTCACCGAGGCGGACGAGATGCTTCTGAGCATGGTCAACATCGAGACCGGCTTGCGCGGTTTCGTCGCCAGCGGCGATGACAAGTTCCTGGACCCGTTCAAGCAGGGCCAGAAGGATTTCGGCACCCACTTCGACAAGGCCAAGTCGCTGACCTCGGACAACCCGGCTCAGCAGGGGCGCCTGGACAAGATGATGGCCAACCACAAGCAGTTCATGGAAGTGGCCACTGCACTCACGGCCCTGCGCCGTGATGCCACCGCCGGCAAGGTGCCGGTGGAGGCCCTGCTGAAGGAATTCGGCGCGGCCAAGGACAAGGCGGCGATGGACGCCTTCCGCGCTGGCGTCGCCGAGTTCTCAGACGCCGAATCGGCGCTGCTGGGCGTGCGCTCGCAGGCCCTGGAGTCCACGGCGTCGATGACCACCTACACGCTGGCGCTGGGCGGTCTGAGCCTGTGCCTGGTGGCCGGCCTGCTGGGCTTCGTGCTGGCGCGCAGCATCTTCGCCCAGCTCGGCGCCGAGCCGGGCCAGGCCGCCGACGTGGCCGAGCGCGTGGCGCGTGGCGACCTGAGCGTGGACGTGCCGACCAAGCAGGGCGACACCGCCAGCCTCATGGCCAACCTGGCCCGCATGCAGACCAGCCTGGCGCAGGTGGTGTTCAACGTGCGCCAGAACTCCGAGAGCGTGGCCACGGCCAGCGCCCAGATCGCGCAGGGCAACCAGGACCTCTCCGGCCGCACGGAACAGCAGGCCAGCGCGCTGCAGCAGACCGCCGCCACGATGGAAGAGCTGGGCACGACGGTGCGCAACAACGCCGACAGCGCCAAGCAGGCCAACCAGCTGGCGCAGGGCGCTTCGTCGGTCGCAGCCCAGGGTGGCGAGGTGGTCGGCAAGGTGGTCACCACCATGCAGGGCATCAACGACAGCAGCCGCAAGATCGGCGACATCATCAGCGTCATCGACGGCATCGCCTTCCAGACCAACATCCTGGCGCTGAACGCGGCGGTGGAAGCGGCACGCGCCGGCGAGCAGGGCCGCGGCTTCGCCGTGGTGGCCTCTGAAGTGCGCAGCCTGGCGCAGCGCAGCGCCGAGGCCGCCAAGGAGATCAAGACCCTCATCGGCCGCAGCGTCGAGCAGGTGGAACAGGGCACCTTGCTGGTCGACCAGGCCGGCAAGACCATGGGCGAGATCGTCGGCTCGATCCAGCGCGTGAGCGACATCGTGGCCGAGATCACCTCGGCCAGCGTCGAGCAGAGCTCGGGTGTCCAGCAGGTCGGCGAGGCCGTCAGCCAGATGGACCAGGCCACGCAGCAGAATGCCGCGCTGGTGGAAGAGAGTGCGGCCGCCGCGGAAAGCCTCAGATCGCAGGCTCAGCAGCTGGTGCAGGCCGTCGCGGTGTTCAAGCTGTCTTCCGAAGGGCAGTCGGCTTATGTGCAGGCTGCGGCGCCGGCAGCCAATGCCCCCGTGGCCGAGCGCCGCAGCCCGGATCGCGCCAAGAACGTGACACGCCCGGCCTTCAAGGCCAAGCCCGCGGCAGCCGCTGCGGCGCCGGCACCGAGCCCCGGCGCGGCGGCCTCCGCCAAGACCGGCACCGACGACTGGTCGTCGTTCTGAGCGCGCCCGCGTGCACCGGTACCCAGGCCCCCGTTCAAGGAGCATCCCATGACCACCGCCATTGAAGAGTGCCTGGCAGCGCCCGCCACCACGGTACCTGCAGCCACCGCACCCGCGGTGCGCGCGGCAGGCAGCGTGGCCGCCATGCCCAAGGAATACCTCAGCTTCCGCCTGGGCGGCGAGGAATACGGCATCGACATCCTGCGCGTGCAGGAGATCCGCAGCTACGAGGCGCCCACCCGCATTGCCAACGCGCCGCACTTCATCAAGGGTGTGGTCAACCTGCGCGGCGTGATCGTGCCGATCATCGACCTGCGCCTCAAGCTCGCCTGCGACAGCGCCGAGTACACCGACTTCACCGTGGTGATCGTGCTGAACGTGCGCGGACGTGTGATCGGCGTGGTGGTCGACTCGGTCTCGGACGTGCTGGAACTGGGCGCCGACCACATCAAGCCCGCGCCCCAGCTCAGCGCGTCGGTGGATGCGGGCTACATCATGGGCATGGGTTGCGTCAGGAACGGCGATGTCGAGCGCATGCTCATCCTGATCGACATCAACGCCCTGATGAGCAGCGCCGACATGGGGTTGATGGACACGGCGGTGCACTGACGACGCTGCCGGCGTCCGTGGCCGGCGTGGTCCCTCCGACAGGAATCGAACCTGTATCTGGCGCTTAGGAGGCGCCCGTTCTATCCATTGAACTACGGCGGGCGAAGGGCAACTTGCGAGCGTTCTAGCTAGATCAGCCATCACTGTCTCTCCCGTTGCACCACGGCCCATCACGGCCGCAGTGCTACTCTACTGCTACGGGAGTGCTACAGATGGCTTCGATCCTGCCGATCGGTGAAAAGTGGCGGGCGCAGGTGCGCCGGCCAGGCCGAAAGTCTATCTCCAAGACTTTCCCGACCAAGCGCGAGGCCGAGGCCTGGGGCCGGCGCGTGGAGCTGGAGATGGACGGCCAGCAGGCCGTCGCGGCCAGCGGCGATATGACCGTGGCCGAGCTGGTCAAGCAGTACAGACGCCTGCGCGAAGAGCTGGGGCGCCCCATCGACCCCGTCACCAACACCGAGTACATGCTGCAGCACCTGGCCCAGGACCTGGGCACGGAGCGCGTGTGCGACCTGACGCCGCAACGCCTGGCCAGGTGGGCCAAGACCCGGGCGACCGAAGGCGCTGGTGGCTACACGGTGAACATGGAGCTGTCCCAGCTCGGCACCGCTATCCGGCACACGGCCAGCTTCCTCGGCGTGGTGCTGCCCGATGTTGTGGCCGCAGCGCGGCCGCTGCTGCACTACGGCCAGTTGATCAGCGGCGGCGGCCGCCGCACCAGGCGCCCCACCGAAGACGAGCTGACCAGGCTGCTGGCCTGGCTGCGGGAGCGCAACCCGATCACAGCCGACGCCGTCGAGGTGGCGGCCATCACCGGCCTGCGCCGCGGCGAGCTGGCGCGCATCGAGTGGGCCGACGTCGACGAACTGAGGCGGGCGGTGCTGGTGCGCCAGCGCAAGCACCCACGGCGGGTGGAAGCACGGGATGAGTGGGTGCCGCTGCTGGGCGACGCCTGGCAGATCGTGCAGCGCCAGTCGCGGGACTACGGGCGCATCTTCCCGGTGTCGCGCGAGACCCTCACCGACTCAGTGACCGCCGGCGTGCGGGCCTTGAGCATCCCAGACCTGCGGCTGCACGACATGCGCCGCCAGGCTACGTCTGCGCTGCGGGAGATGGGCTTCGACGCTTCCGCCCGGAAGGCTGTGACGGGTCACCGCTCGGATGAGATCCACGAGCGCTACGTGGTTGTGGGTCTTGAAGAGCTGCACCAGCGCTTCGACGCTGCTCAAGGTAAGCCGCCACGTCGGCCACGTCCGCGAAAAGCTGGCGCCCGTCAGACCTGAGCCAGCCGAACTCGCCGGCGGTGCGCCGGTTCCTGATGGTGCCGGCCGCCAGGCCGATCTGCTCGGCCACCTGGTCGAGCGTCAACGACATGCTGCCGTAGTGCTCGGCCAGGAAGAGGACGCGCCAGAGGGTGCTCAAAACCCGATCTCCGTGTAGCCGTTGCGTTTCCGCCAGTGCGGGGCCGCCGCGGCCGGCGCATGTGTCCAGCCCCAGAAGCGGCCGCGATGGGGCTGTACCCAGTCACTGCGTGGTCTCATGCGGTCGACGCGCCGGTTGAGGGCGTGAGGGCTCAGTGCGAAGCTGCGGCGGCCGTCACGGCGGCGGGCGTAGTCGCGCAAGTGGGCCAGTTCGTACCAGGTCTTGGAGACCATGTCGCCGGGCCAATCGACGATGCGCCGCGGGTTGATGCGCTCGATGTCCAGAGAGCGCATCAAGCAGCCTCCCGGCGGGCCTGCAGCTGGTCGACCATCTGCTCACTGAACCGCGCGGCCAGCAGCATGGTGTCGCGGTCGGCGAGCTGGGCCAGGTCTTCCATGTAGGCCACGCCCAGGCGCACCGCCGTGGCCTGAGCGCGGCTGCTGAACTCGGCGCGGTCGGTGCGGCCGAAGTGCTCGATCAGCTGGGTGATCACTTCGAGGTGCATGCGCATCTCCAGCGTGCCGGCGTCCAGCAGCTCGGCCGCCTTCGACCAGGTGAAAGCGTCGCGCGCCAGGTCCAGCAGCGTGTCGCGCGTGGCCACGCCGCGGTCGACGTCGGCCACGTTCCACAGCTGCACGATGGCCAGGTCGCGCCGCTGCTCTGCGCTCAGGCGCGGCCGAAACCAGCGCGGTACCTGGACGGTGCGGCGCTCCGTCTTCACAGCAGCTGGCCCTGCGGGTTCTGCGCTTCGTGCGCGGTGATCCAGGCCTGCGCCTCGCGGGCTGCCTGCAGGTAGACGGCCGAGGGTGTCTTGGTCAGTTCCTGGCCAGGAACGTAGGCATCGAGGATGCGCTGGCGCAGGTGCGCCGGCAGGCGGAACCAGTGGGTCTTGCAGCCCCACAGCTTGGGCGGCACCACCTGCGGGCAGCCTGGCCAGTGGCAGGTGTGTAGGCTCACAGCTCGAAGTCCTTCAGCGTCTTGCCGCCCTGGATGGCCACGGCCAGCCACTTGGGCTTCAGGCCTCGGCCAGACCAGGTGTCTCCGGTGGCGGGGTTGCGGTACTTCGGCAGGTTGCGCGCCGGCGGGCGGGTGCCACCGCCGGCGGAGCCGGCCTTGTCCATCTGGCCTGCATCGGCGACAGCCGATGCTTCGTCGGTCTGGATCTCGACCACGGCCGCGGTCTTGCCCTTGCCCTTCGGCGCGCTCTTGGGCTTGCCCGCGCCAGCGGCCGCTTCTTCTGCGCTCGCGCCAGCGGAAGAAGGGGTAGGCGTGGCCTCGGGGTCCACGCCGTAGAGGCGCGCGGCCATGTCCAGCAGCTCGCGGCCGGACTCGGGGTCGTAGTCGACCTGGGTCCCTTCCTCGATCACCAGGTCCAGCAGCAGCGTGCGCAGCTGGTCGGCCGACAGGGCTTGCACGGCTTCGGGCAGGCGGGCGCGTGCCCGGGGGTCGATGCCGTACAGGGGCAGCACGACCTGCTCGACTTCGTTGGCAATGTCCTTCAGCACGAACAGCAGCACCAGGCGCAGATCGTCGGTGCTGCCCGGGGCAGCCAGCATGCGCGGGCGTACCGCGGCGTGCACAGCGCGCCGGCGCTCGTTTTCAGCTGTCGCTGCGGCCTCGCGTTCGCGGCGCTGGGCTTCCCAGTCGGTGCCGCTGCCGCTGCCGCTGCCTGCCTTGTGCTTGGGCTCGGCCTTCCTGACGCCGGCGTCCACCAGGTCGGCCACCTTCACGGCCTTCACGAACTTGCCGGTGCGCATGTTCTGGATCTGCACCACCGCCACGGGCGCGATGCCCTTCTTGTTGGCGGCGTTCACTTCGTCGCGCACCTTGGCCAGCTCGACGTAGGCGCCCTTCACCGTGCCATGGGCATCGATGGCCGCGGCGGCCTTGCTGCCGGTGATGACCAGCTGGCCCTTGTCGGCCAGGGCCTTGGCCTCGCGCGCCAGGTGCGCGGCCTTCTTGGCCGCGAAACAGTCGGGGTCGGTACAGACATCTGGACCGGCGGGCGTGGAGCCGTACTGCGCCTTCTTCTCGGTGGCCAGGTCTTCGAACTCGGGCGCGTTGCCACTGCGCTTCGGGCACGGGCCGCACGCGCCGGCGGCGGGCAGCAGCTTCTCTTCTTCGATGGGGAAGATGGCCTTCTTGAGCTCCAGGCTGAAGTGCTCGATCAGGTAGTCGCGCACGCGCCTGAAGCTGCTCTTTCCGCCATCCTGCAGGTGGAAGCTGCCCAGGCGGCTGCGGATGCCGGCGAGCGCCTTGGTCTGTAGCTTCTCGGTGCGCAGCCGGGCGATGAGCAGCGCTGTCTCTGCGCCGATGTGCCCTTCGAGGCAGGCCTGGCGCACCTCTTGGCAGGCCTGCAGCAGCTTGAGCCTGCCGTAGACGTAGCTGCGGCTCTTGCCGAACTGCTCGGCGATCTGGTCGGCGCTGAGGCCGCCTTCGCCGAAGAGAAGCTGCTCGAAGCCGGCGGCTTCCTCGAACGGGTGCACGTCTTCGCGCTGCAGGTTCTCGATGGTCTGGGCGCGGCGCACCTCGGCGTCGGTCATCGTGCGCACCATGCACGGCGCGGTGGCCAGGCCGGCCAGGCGCGCGGCGCGGCTGCGGCGGTGGCCGAAGACGATCTCGAAGCCGCAGCTGGCGTCAGCGCCCTGGTCGGCGAACAGTGGCGGCACGCGCGGCCGCACCAGCAGCGGCTGCAGGATGCGGCCGTCGCCCTTCAGGGTCTCGGCCAGCTCTTCGATGCCGCGGAAGATCTGGCGGGGGTTGAAGGGGCTCTCGTGGAGCTGGTCGAGCGGGATCTCGACGGGAAGGCCTTGGTCGCTCATGCGTCTCTCCAGATGGTGCAGGTGGTGGGCGTGAGGCTGCGCACGCTGAACGTGCCCAGGCCGCGCTTCTTGGCCTTCGCCGCGGCGGCCTTCAGGGCGCCTTCGAAGGCGATGTCCAGGTCGGTGCAATCGCCCACCTTCTTCAGCAGCGCGAACACGCTGTCGTAGCGGCTACCCTTGCGGCCACCGCCTCGCCGCACCACTGCGGGCTTGGCCACGCCGGTGCGCACCACGAGCTCGGTGACGTCGATGGCTGGCAGGAGCTTGACGCGGCCGCCCTTCTTGCTGGGGGCTGCAGGCTTCGACGCGGTCGCGGGCGCCGGTGCGCTGGCCGGTGGCGTCTTCAGCCAGGCCGCCAACTGCGGGCCGGCCCGCCACTGCGCGGTGATGTCGGCGCCCTTCTTGCCGAAGCTCACCAGCTCGCGCTTCAGCGGCTCAGCGAGCGCGTCACGCAGCTGATTGGGCGTCACGTTGAAGCGCGTGCAGAGCTGGCCCAGGGTGTAGGCGCCGGTGCGGTCGCCGGCGAACAGGGTGAGCGCGTGGTTGGCCACGCTGCCCGGCTCGGGGGTGTATGGACTCATGGATAGGCCTTCTTGAGGTTGCCGGTGATGCAGTGGCCCCGGCGCCTCACGGCGTTGGCAAACCGGGCCCGGTCTTGGTGGCTGTGGGTGGCCTGGGTGAACAGGCCGAAGTAGCTGTTGGCGACCTGGTGCACGTCGGCCGCCGGCACGTGCGCCATGCGCGCGATGGCCTTGGCCACCGTGCCGCGGCGCGTGGTGCGGTGCCAGGGCTTGATGACATGGCCGACGAAGTCGACGCCGCGGTCGACGGGCTGCAGCACGGTCTTGCGCGGGTTTAGCTGCAGGTGCAGCTGCTCGGGCAGCCAGGCCTCGATGTCGGCCAGCGCGGCGGTCAGCCAGGCGGTGCTTTGGTGCAGCAGGATGAAGTCGTCGACGTAGCGCACGAAGTGCGGTGCACGCAGGCCGTGCTTGACGCGCTGGTCAAGGTCGTTCAACAGCACGTTGGCAAAGAACTGGCTGCTCAGGTTGCCGATGGGCAGGCCGTGGTCGGCCGGCGCGTTGAAGAGGCTCTTGTGCGGTGGCACCAGGCCCAGCAGCCGCGCGCGGCCGCGCAGCTCGACATCACCGCGGGGGTCGTGGAACAGGATGGTGTCGGCGAGCTGCAGCCACCAGGGTTCGGTGACATGGCGCGCCAGCTGGGCCCGCAGCACGTGCTTGTCGATCGACACGAAGAAGTTGGCCAGGTCGCACTTGAGGTAGTGCGCTGGCCTCGACCAGTTGGCGGTGACGCTGCGCACCTGGTGCTCAAGCCGCCTGGCCGCGTACAGAGTGCCGCGGCCCGGGATGCAGGCGCAGGTGTCGGCCGTGAAGCGGGCATGGAACCGCGGCGCAATGCGGTTGTAGAGCAGGTGATGGACGATGCGGTCGCGGAACTCGGCCGCCCACACCTCGCGGGGCTTCGGCCTGGTGACCACGAAGCAGATGGACCGGCCAGGCGCGTAGGCGCCGGCGGCCAGTTCATCGTGCAGGGCGCACAGGTTGTGCTCCAGCCGGGCCTCGAAGGCCTGCGCGCTGGCGCTGTTGCGCTTGCTGCGGCGGCAGTCCATGTAGGCCTGCACCAGGTGCTCGAACAAGTCTGGATCTGCGGACGGCGCGGGCGCGAGCCTCGAAGCTCTTGTCGTTGTTGTTCTGGTTGCCGTTGTTGAAGTTCTGGTTCCAGGCGTTGCCGGCCGAGTACTGCGATGGGGCGTGCTATCTACGTCGCCGGGCCGAGTGTTCAGCGGGGCGACTGCGCCGGGCCTGGCCAGCGCGGGCGCTGCGGTCTCCGTGGTGCGCATGGCGGTGCCCTCGTGGGGCAGCGGCACGACCAGATTCAGATTGCGCTCAGGCATGAGGGCCTTGACCGTCATGCTGCAGGCGCCTCGTTCGTTGCGCTCTTGTGCCACCCGCCACCCTGCTTGCCGATGCTGTCCAGCAGCGCCACCGACTCGGCCCACAGCTTGGTAGACACGTAGCGGCTGTCGTGGCACACGCGCAGCAGCACGGTCATCGTGCGCTGGTGCTTGAGCACTTGCTGGATGTAGTCCGCGCGTTGCTGGCGCTTGGTCGCGTTGGCCAGCGCCATGAGGTCAAGCATCTCGACGCAGTGCGAGCTGATCTTCTCGCCCAGCGTGCGCTTGACGCCACGCGGCATCTGTTCCTGCGCTCGCACCGCAAGGGCCAGCAACAGGACACCCGTGCGGTGGATCGGCAGATCGGAGTGGAGGGCCACGGCTCAGAGAAGGATCAAAGGATCAAAGGGGAAATCTGCGGACGGCGCGGGCGCGAGCCTCGAAGCTCTTGCCGTCGTTGAGCTGGGTGCCGTCGCCGAAGTCCTGGGTCCAGGCGAAGCCGGCCGAGAACTGCGTGCCGGTCCAGTGCCAGCGGTCCTTGTCGAACTCGTCCTGCAGGTTCGCGTACAGCAGGGCGCTCTCGAAGCGCGTGGGCAGCCGTGAGCCGTCGCCGAGGCCTTCGGCCCAGGCGTTCGCCTTGGACCAGTTCAGGTCGCCCTCGGGCTTGACGTTCAACAGCACCAGGTGGCCGTCGATCTCGCCATCGCGGCCGCGGGCCACGCCGGCGTACACGCCGTCGACGCCCGGCCACGGCTCGCCGATGCGCAGGACCTGCGGAGCCGGCTCTGCGGCTGTGCTGGCGTCTGCACGCGCAGGTGTCAGGGCCGCCAGAAGCGCGGCCGTGATGGCCGACGGCGGGGTGATGTTGATGGTGACGTGTTCGATCTTCACGTGCAGGTCTCTTGGGGTTGAAAGGATTGAAGGATTCAGGTGGTGAGCTGAATCAAGCGGACGGCGCGGGCGCGAGCCTCGAAGCTCTTGACGAGGTTGCCCTGGTCGCCGTTGCCGAAGAACTGGAACCAGGCGTCGCCGGCCGAGTACTGCGAGCTGGACCAGTACCACTGGGTCTCGAAGGCCTCGGCGCCACCGGCCTGGAAGGCGGCCGCAGACGTCTGCACGACGGTGTCCCCGTTCGCGTACGGGTAGCCCGGCGGCACGCTGGTGGGGTTGTCGCCGTCGCGGAAGTAGTTGCCCGTGCGGTGCGTGCTGGGCTTGAGGTGGCGGTAGGCCAGCTCGAGCACGTCGCGGGCGGGCAGGCACCAGTCGTCGTGGCCGTTGATGCGCAGGTCAAGGGCCCACTTGGCCAGCTTGCTGCCGGCCTCGGCCAGCGCCAGGGTGTTGGTGAGGCTGTCGCCGCAACTGCGGGCGCCGGGCGCGTCGGCCGACCGGTCGAGCCAGGCGGCAGTGGTCTCGCCTTCGGCCTTCGGGGCCCAGGCGATGGCGAACAGGCAGGCGCCCAGGCGGACCATGCCGCCGTAGAAACCGCCTTCGAACGGGGCGCCGATGTCCGCGGGCACGCGGACGGTGGTGGGGTCTTGATTCATGAGGGAGGGGACCTTTCAGGTAGTGCCAGCTCAGGGCCGGCGGACGATGCGCACCAGGTGCGCGTGGAGGGGGTGCTGCAGCACCAGAGCGCGGGCGATGGCCCAGGCCAGGGATTCGCTGGCCATGTCGATGTGCTCGGGGCAGTGCTCGGTCTCGGAGACCATCGGCCGGATGTCGTGCCAGGTGGTGCCGAGGGTGTCGGTTACCGTGTCGGCGTACAGCTCGATGTCGGCTACCACCGCCAGGTCTGCGATGTGCAGGCCCGTGCGCAGCATGGCCAGCGGCAGGTCTTCGGCGGGCGCGTTCATGCGGCCACCTGCTGCGAGGCTGCGCGGTCCCACCACTGGGCGCAGGAGTTCGCCTGCACGGCCGCCGTGAAGACGCCGCTGGTCGGGAACGCGCAGCGCAGGGTGAAGAACACCACGCCCGGGGTGTCGCGCGGCTGCAGGCGCAGCACGTCGGCTTCGAGCTCGCGGCCCTTGGTGCCCAGCACCTGCCGCAGGTCGAAGGCGAACCAGCGCAGGCCTTCCAGCTGCAGGGCGCGCACGAAGGTGTCGGGCTCGACCTGGGTGCTCAGGCGCACCAGGTGCATCTGCACGCTGCTGCCGTCGCGCCACATCACTTCGTGGCGCTGGGCCAGCACCAGCATGTCGGCACCGGCCAGCAGGTGGCGCTGGACGATGCGGTCATCGTGTTGAAAGTGCATGGTCAGCCCTCCACGGGGTGGTGATGGGTGTGGGCAGCGATGGCTTCGTCGGCCAGGCGGATAGACAGCACGTCCACCAGGCGGCTGCAGGGCGCGCCGCGCCAGATGGAAGGCACCAGCACCTGGCCGCTGACCACCACCTCGGTGCGGCAGCGCATCAGGCGGGCGCGGCTTTCGGCGTGCATCTCGATGGCGGCCAGGGGGCGGCCGTCGTCGGGGTAGGCGTAGTCGGCCACGACGTGCTGCGCTTCGGGGTGGTGCTGCAGGTGCTGCGCCACCACCACCAGCAGGTGCACGCGGCCGGCCTGCACAAAGACGCGCGCGTCTTCGTCCAGCAGGCCCCACACCGCGAAGCGCGCCGGCTGCTCGCGCGGCGCCCACAGTTCCAGCCCGGCCAGGGTGGGCTGCTCGGCCTGGGCCACGGCTACCACGGCCGCCACCCGCCGAACCAGGCCGACACGGCCCCGGCGGCCAGCAGGGCGCCGGCCAGAGTGCCGATGCAGCCGTCGACCACGCCGCGGCGCCAGCCGCGGGGGAAGAACGTGCGCTCGCCGGCACGGAAGCCGCGCACGTAGGCGTCGCGCAACAGGCCGGCGACGCGGTCTTCCGGGTGCTGGGCGGGTTTCGGTGCAGACGCCTGCACGGGCGGCTGGGCGTTGCGCAGCACGCGCAGCTCAGGCCGTACGCGGGGGATGCGCGGGCCGTTCACTGGCGGCGCTCCGGCGCGGGGGTGGCGGGCGTGGTGACGCGCGTGTCGTCTTCGGCTTCGGGCATGTCGCCGCCACCGCAGCCGGCGAGCGCGCTGCACAGCGCCAAGGCCAGCAGCACCAAGCCAATGGCCAGAAGGCGGCTGCACAGCAGCAGCAGGGCCTGGGCGGCCGCCTTCATGCCTGCACCTGCTGCGTGGGGCTGCGGAACGAGCGCGTGGCGGGGTCGTAACCCGGCACCGCGGCCATGCGGGCGTTGCGCTCGGCCTCGCGGATGTAGTCGCCGCAGTTGCGCCAGTCGGCCATGAAGGCTTCGGCGGCGGCCGCGTCGCCCAGGCCTTCGAGCAGGCTGTACAGGCATGCGCTGCCCAGCAGCTGGTCGTGCAGCGTGCCAAGGGCGCGCGAGCGCAGCAAGGCGTCGGGCGTGCCGCGGGCTTTCAGGGCCAGGCGGTGCTGGACATCAGCCGCCAGGCGCAGGTTCTGCAGTTCCTTGGCGGCCAGGGCGGCCACGGTCGCGGTGGTGGTGGGCAAGCCGGCGTTCATTGCTCGCCCTCGGAAGGATTGAAGGATTGAGCGTTGAATCTGCGGACGGCGCGGGCGCGAGCCTCGAAGCTCTTGTCGAAGTAGCTCTGGAGGCCGCTGCTGAAGACCTGGAGCCAGGCGTCGCCGGCCGAGTACTGCGTGCCGGTCCAGTGCCAGCCGCCTTCGACCAGGTGGCGCACGTTGGCGTACAGCAGCGCGGATTCGTCGCGGGTGGGCAGCGACCAGTCGGTGAAGTCACTGTCTCGGACCGAAGTGCCCCAGGTGCAAGCGTCCTTCCAGTTCAGGCGCTTGGGCGGGAGGGCGGCGGCCAGCACCAGGTGCTGGTCGGGGTTGCCGTCGACGCCGCGCACCAGGCCGGCGTAGATGCCGCCCTGCTCGGGCCAGGGCTGGCCGATTGCAGGCGTCTGCATCGCGCCGGCTTCGAGCAGGCGGGGCAGGAAGTGGAGAAGGTTTTCGGCGGCGACCTGCTGCAGGGGCAGGGCGGCCGACTCTTCAGGGGGCCGGCAGCGGCCGGCGCGGTTGTCCTGTTCCCAGGACGTGAAGGCAGCCAGCAGCTGCTTCGAGGTGATCGAGAGGGTGGGCATCGTGCGCTCCGTCGGTTGGACGGGGCGAACATTAGCCAAATGCTAAAGGCTTGTCAACAGCAAAACGCTAACGATCAGCAGCCTCCCCTGTCGCTAAGCTCTGGACTCGGGAGGCTTCTGGGGAGAAGGCTGTGCAATATGTGCTGGGACTGCTGGCGCTGCTGTCGTTCCTGTTCACGCTGCTGACCATGGTCGCGGCGAAGTCGTCGATGCACGAGATCGTAGGTGCCATTGGCTACCTAACGTCTGCGGTGCTGCTGATCGGGGCCTTGGTGATTCACCACTTGAAGCTGATTCGCAGGGGCCCCGCGGAGCGCCCCGTGAATCGCGACATGCCCTAGCGTTCGCTAGTCGTCGTCAGGCTCAAGGCGGCCCTTGTACACGGCCACCAGTTGCAGCCCGGCGTCTGTGCTGCTGAAGCTGAGGTAAGCAGGGTTCGACGCAACTGCAGCCCAGGTGCCGGGCTCTTGGCCTTGATGACACATGCGCGCGTGCAGTTGCCCATGTGCGTCCTTCACCAGAAGAAGGCGCCCAGGTGCAGCACGCCGGCGGGTGGTCCAAACAACTTCGGTGCCTGCCGGGAAGTCCGGCGACATCGCGTCGTCGGACATTAGCGCGCGGAAGATTGCAGGGGTGTCGATTCTCATGATTGCCTCCCAAGACAACAGTGGGAGCTCATCAGAATCTACCTGGTGACTCACGCCGTGAGACACCAGATATGTTGCGGGTTCTTCCCCCGCATGCAGGTGCTGAACATCCATCCAGCCTTGTGGCTTCTGCGTCGCCGTCTCGATGCGGCGGCAGCTCGCCGGGCGCATCCCACGCGGCTTGCCGGTAGCTGAGTTGGCCGTGCCGTTCAGCCACTGACTCATCTGAGATTCCGACACACCAACCTTGTCTGCCAGGCGCTTGACGCCTTGGACTTCGGACACGAGGTGGCGCAGGTTCTGGCGGCGGATGTCGTCTACAGGAAGCATGGCGGCATTGCATAGCAATACGCTAACACCGCCCAGGAGCGTTGTGCTTGCGCGCCCGTTAGCCATACGCTAAAGTGCGGGCCCATGAAGCTTTCCGAGTTCCTGAAGTCTGCGCAGGGCGGCCAGGCTGCGCTCTGCCGGCAGATCAAAGCGCATGCACCAGACATGTCGCGTTGGGCGAGCGGCGCGCGGCCGGTGCCATTTGACCGCTGCGTGCCAATTGAGGCTGCAACCGGGGGCCTGGTGCGGCGATGGGATCTGCGCCCGCACGATTGGCACGTGCACTGGCCCGAATTGGTCGGAACAGAAGGCGCCCCTGTGCCGCCCGCCACCAGCCTGCCCGCCACCCAGGAGACCGCCAATGCGCAGTGACCAGCAGGTCGTGTTGTCGGGCGTGGCGCGCTCAGCCTCAGGCAGTGCCGCCTTTTCGGTAGGCATCTATCGCGGCCTCGTTGGCGAACCGTGTGCGTGCCTTGGCATCGACTTCCAGGCCGAGGCGGTTGCAGTAGGCCACGAACGCATCGAGCTCGATCAGCACCCTGAAGGTGAGTACGCCTTGGGCCTGTTGAAGAGCCTCGCCTTGCTCTGCTTTCCGCAGCCAGTCGGCAAAGGTGCGCGGCAGCAGGTGCGCGTCCTTCATCGTGGCCAGGACCTTCGGGTACTCGGCCTCTGAGTACCAAACCATGCCAGCGATCTGTACAGGCAAGTTCATGGGTGCCCTCCGTTGGGCTGCTAGGGGTGGTACCCGGCAGCGTACACCGGCGGTGGGCACCCACCACCCCACCCAGGAGACCGCCAATGCCAGCTGACACCCGCATCGACGTGCTCAGGAGCGAGGCGTACCGCGCAGCCCTTCGCGAATGTCTTTCGCTTCTGTCAGCACCCGCTCGACCCGGTCCCGTGCGGCGACGCGTACGTGGTCCTTCATCTCGTCGGTCGGGAACATGCGGCCAAGGTCGAGCGAGACCATGCGGGTGCTCATGCTGCGGGTGTCGTCGAGCGGGATGCTCGGGGTGTGGGCGATGACCAAGGCCAGCATTGCGTCGCTCGCGAGCATCAGACCGACCTGGGTTGCAAGTTCTTCGCTCATGGGTGCCCTCCTCGGGCTGGCGTGGGTGGGACCTGCCAGCGTAACCCGGGGTAGGGCGCCCACCTTTGCCTTCCGCAAAGCGGGCACGGTCTCGGCTCGCCGCAGTATGGCCACGCGTTCGCGCCTGGTCTGTGCGGCTCCACACGCGGCGCTTGTGGCCTTGCAACGCAACCACGGGCGGGCCATCGCCAGCCTGGCGGTCTCCATCGGTGCCCTCCCCGGGCTGGTTGCTGCAGCGCATGCCGCCAGTGTGCTGTGCATGCCGCGCCGGCACCAGTCTGTTGGTATAGGGGACCGCCGCCCCCCGAAAGGGGGTTTGCATGTCGTGCGTGGGGTCAGCCTCTGCGGGGTGCGACATGCGGCCGCGCGGTGAGATCCGCCAGGCGCTGGCCGACGCGGCCGAGCGGCTGCATGAGCAGCTGGGCCCGGTGACCTGGCGCGACATGGCCGCCGCTGCCTGCGTGGGCTTCGCGGCGGCCAAGGCGACGGCCCGGAACATGGAAGCGGCCGGCGAGCTGGCGGTGCAGGGCACCAAGCGCGTGCCGGGCGTGTGCCGGCCCATGAAGCTGTACGCACCACGCCGCGGCGGCTGGGTGCACCAAGGGGCCCCGCTGGCAGATGCCATGCGTGGGTGGGTCAAGGGCTAGCAAGACAACAGCACCGACCAGATGACAAGATGGGGAACTGCCACGGGGGCATGCCGTGGCGGGTGATCGAACACCGATCAACTTTGTGGCGCTGGCCGAGGCCTTGCTGCGGCGCGCGCCCGAGCTGCTGACCGAGTGGCTGCCCGGCGGGCATTGGGAAGGGCACGAGTACGTCGGGCCTTCGAAGAAGCACGGCGGCATTGGCGACTCGCTCAAGATCAACCGCTTCACCGGGGCCTGGGGCTTCTTCGCCGGCGACACCAGCGACAGCGGCGGCGACCTGATCAGCCTGTACGCCTGGCTGCATGGCCTGAACAACGGCCAGGCCGCGCGCGAGCTGATGGGCGTGCTGGGCTGGCGGCGTGACGACGACGATGTGCAGACGCCTGCGCGCGCGCCAGCCGTGCCCCGCGCGGCCGCGGCGCCAGAGCCAGAGCCGCCACCGAAGGACCGCTGGCAGAGCGTGCTGCCGGTGCCGCCGCACGCGCCACGGCCCACGAAGTTCGTGTCGGGCTTCAAGAACGAGAAGACCGGGCGCTGGGAAGACCACGAAGCCACGCGCGTGTGGGAGTACAGCTTCGACGGCGAGCTGTTCGGCTGGGTGGCGCGCTTCGAGCGCATCAACAGCGATGGCGAGCTGGTGAAGGACACCAAGGCCTACACCTGGTGCCAGGACACGCAAGACCCGCGGGGCGCGCAGCGCTGGCACTGGAAGCAATGGGCGGCGCCGCGGCCGCTGTACGTGCCGGCCACGCTGCTGAGCGGCACGCCCAAGGACGTGCCCGTGGTGCTGGTGGAAGGCGAGAAGTGCGCCGAGGCCGGGCACCAGCTGCTGGGGCACGAGTTCGACTTCGTGAGCTGGCCAGGCGGGTGCAAGGCCTGGGCCCTGGCGCGCTGGGCCTGGCTGCTGGGCCGCACGGTGTACCTGTGGCCTGACTGTGACTCGAAGCGCTGGCCGCTGACCAAGGCCGAGCGCGAGGCGGGCGTGGAGCCCAGCACCAAGGGCATCAAGCCCGAGGCCAAGCAGCCGGGCGTGGCGGCCATGGTGGGCATCGGCTCGCTGCTGGTGGCCGAGATGGCCTGCACGGTGAACCTGTGCGCCATACCCGCACCGGGCGAGGTGGCCGATGGCTGGGACATTGCCGACGCCATCGCCCAAGGGTGGGACGCGGCCAAGGTGCGCGACTTCATCCGCGGAGCCCGGCCGTTCGTGCCGCCCAGTGACGAGGCGCGCGCGAAAGCCGCAGCCGTTTCTACCCCTTCCAACGCTGGCGCGAGCACCGACGAAGCCGACAGGGAGTGGCGCGCAAAGCTGCTCACGACGGAGAAGGGCGCCATTAAGGCGGTGCGTGAGAACGTGGTGCTGGCGCTGGATGGGCTGCCGGAGGCGGACGTACCGGGGGTGGCCGAGGCCGAGGGCGTGATCGCGTTCAACGAGTTCACCAACGATGTGGTGAAGCTCAAGGCGGCGCCGTGGGGCACGCCGGCGGGCGTGTGGGACGAGACCGACGAGCTCGAGTTGGGCAACTGGCTGGTGCGCCAGCACTGGTTGCCCAGCATGCCGCGCGGCACGCTGGAAGAGGCCGTGGCCATGGTGGCCAAGCGCCACCGCTACCACCCGGTGCGGCAGCAGCTCGACGGCCTGCGCGGCAAGTGGGGCGGCCAGAAGCGCCTGGCCACCTGGCTGCGGCGATGTTGCCTTGAAGAAGACGAGTGGGATGACCGCGAGCCGCTGCAGCAGTACCTGTCGCGCGTGGGCACGTGGCTGGTGATGGCGATCTGCGCCCGCGTGCTCACGCCCGGGTGCAAGTTTGACTACATGGTGATCTTCGAGGGCGGGCAGGGCGTCGGGAAGAGCACGCTGGCCAGGCTGCTGGGCGGGGAGTACTTCGCCGACACCGGCCTGGTGCTGGGCGACAAGGACAGCTACCAGAACCTGCAGGGCGTGCTGGTGTACGAGTGGGGCGAGCTGGACTCGCTGAGCAAGGCCGAGGTGACGAAGGTCAAGCAGTTCATCAGCTCGATGAAAGACCGGTTCCGCGCCAGCTTCGACCGCCGGGCCAAGGACTACCCGCGCCAGGTGGTGTTCATCGGGACGACGAACGAAGACCATTACCTGGTGGACCCCACGGGCAACCGGCGCATGTGGCCCGTGCGTGTGACGCGCCAGATCGACCTGGACTGGTTCCGGGAGAACCGGGCGCAGCTGTTCGCCGAGGCGCTGGCCTATGTGGAAGCGGGGGAGCGATTCCACCCCACCACCAAGGAACAGCGCGAGCTGTTCGAGCCGCAGCAGCAGCAGCGGCAGATCGAGAACGCCATCCAGGCGGCGGTGATGCGCTACCTGTACGACGAAGACCAACGGGTGTCGGTCTCGGGCGAGAACGGCACGCTGGTCAACAACATCAGCGCGCCGGAGCTGCTGAGCAGGCTGGGCATCAGCGTCGACAAGCAGACGCATGTGCTGCTGCGGCAGGCCACGGCCGCGCTGCGGCAGGCAGGCTGGGTGCGGTATCGCAGCACCCGCGGCGACCGGCCCTGGATGTTCAGGCGGCCGGAAGGGGCAGCAGGCCTTGCGGCCGGCGCCAGCGATTCATCAACGCCACCGCCAGAGGGCGGTGCGTCAACCAGTGGGGGCGGCGATGAGCCACCGTTCTGACCAGAGACCGCGAAGCGTTGCGCGCAGGTCCGTGGCAGTGCCGCCGGTGCCTATGTAGGCCCGCGCGACCCGGCGCCCCGGGAGACGCCTGCGATGTCCACGTGTCCACGAGCTTGCATTGATTCCTGAGGGCCTTGTCGAAGGCTGAACCAGGACTGGCAGGCGGAGCTGTGCCCGGCGATGTCCAGACGTCCACACCGATAGCGAGGCGGGCGGGGGCGGCGTGCGTGCAGGCGCGCGCGGGTGAGCGGTTGAGTGTCTCAGGTGTCAATGAAAGGTTGAAGGACATATGGACAAGGGAAAGGCCGATTGGAGTTGGCTGCCGGCCCGGATGCCTGGCGTGGCGCGGCTGATGAAGGACAAGCGGCGCGAGCTGGGCGATGCGCATGTGAACGAGTGCTGGAAGCGCGGGGTGGTGGAAGGCAAGCCCGGGTGGCTGTTTGCGTGGGAAGGGTCGATCAGCGTGGGCACACCCTTCGACGCCGAGGCCATCAAGCTGTTCGTCGGTCTTCAGGCCGAGGGGCAGAACCGGCCGGCCATGCTGCTGCTGGCCAAGCCTGGAGCGGCACATGGCGCGTGACGAAGACATAGACCGTCGGCTGAACAACTGGGCTCGATGGCGGGCGTCGATGAACGCCGGCGCCGGCGGCAACTTCGCCACCTGCGACATGACGCAGGAACGGGTGGACGGCGGCGGCTATGACGCGCCGATGGTGGTGCCAGTGCTGGATGACGAAGCGCAGGTCACCGAGCTGGCGGTGCAGGCCCTGGAGGTGGGCCAGCGGGACGCGGTGTTCGCCTTCTACGTGTCCAGCGGCGGGGCCGAGCAACGTGCCAGGCGCATCGGCGTGGCGGTGCCCACGATGTACGCACGGGTGGACCTGGCGCACAAGCGGCTGCAGATCTGGCTGGCTGAGCGGGCGCAGATGCAGCGCGAGCAAAAGGCGCGGATGGAGAGGCTGCAGGCGTCTGCACGGCCTGCAGATGTGGACATTGGGCCGCTGAAGGCCAGGCGCGGGGGGTTTTAGCACTTAGAAGGAATCGCTACATTTCAGGCACCGTGCCATAGCTTCGCAGCCAAGGAACGCGGCGCCCGGCGGACCCCATCCCGCCGGGCGCCTTCTTTTTGGGCGCGCCATGTTCAAGGTCACCAGCAACATCGACGCGGTGCTGCAGGAAACCCGCTTGATGGTGCCGCAGCACCGCTTCGCCATGGCGGTGGCTCTGACTCGCACGGCCAAGGACGTGGAGAAGGGCATCTACGCCGAGATGGACCGGGTGTGGGACAAGCCGACACCCTTCTCGAAGCGCTCGCTGTTCGTGAAGCCGGCGCGCAAGGATGACCTGGCAGCAGTGGTTGAGATCAAAGACCGCTTCCCCTCAAAGGCCACCTACACGCCCGACGAGACCTACAAGCACCAGTTCTTCGAAGGCCAGCGCAAGCGCAAAGGCATCGAGCGCTACGCTGAGCGGGCGGGCTTGATCTCGTCCAGCGAGTGGCTGGTGCCGGCATCTGGTGCCAGGCTCGATGCCTACGGCAACATGGCTCGGGGGCAAGTGGCACAGATGATGTCGCAGCTACGGCTGGGCCTGGATGCCAGCAGCTGGCGCAGTGGATCAACCCGCAGCAAGGGCAACCGGAAGAGATCGGGCGAGATGTTCTGGTCTCGTGGTGGGCACCTGAAGCGTGGTGTGTGGATGCGCAAGGGCAGCGCCTTGACCATGGTGATGGCGGTGGTGCGCAAGGTGCGCTACCAGCCACGCATCGACATGCCGCGTGTGGCCGAGGGCATCGCCGACGTGCGCTTCCCTGCGCACCTCGAAGTCGAGACCGCGAAGGCCTGGGCCACCGCCCGCTGAACCGGGCACAGGGCCGGCCCTGATCGATAGGGTGTACTCCAGCGATGGCCACGGGTCCTTCCCAAGGAACCAGGCCACGCGGGTAATGCGAGGCACGTTGTCCGCACGGTCAGGGGCGGGACAACTTGAGGGACAGCCCCGGGACACGGGACAACGGGACACGGGCCATGGCCATCAGCTTGCGCAAGATGGCCGAGCAGCTCGGCGTCACGAAGAGCCAGGTGCACCGCGATGCCCAGGCCGGCATGCCCATGGACACCGTCGAAGCGGCCCGCGCCTGGCGCCTGGCCAATCACGACGTGTCGCGCACGGCCGAGGGGCGCATCGACCGGCCTGCGCAGACGCCTGCACCGACTCCACCGCCAGCGGAGCCCGGCCAGGCCGCGCCGCCGTCGCCGCCCGGAGTGGACGGCGAGCCGCCCGCCGAAGAAGCTGACGCCAACACCCAGGCCTACCGCCAGGACCGCGCCCGCAACGAGCGCATCAAGGCTGACCGCGCCGAGATCGCGCTGCAGCAGCTGCGCGGCGAGCTGGTGCCGGTGCGCGATGTCGAGCAGCTGCAGTTCACCGCCGGCCGCATCGTGCGCGACCGCATCGAGATGGTGCCGGCGCGCGCCGCGGCAGATCTGCACGCCCTGGTGCTGGCGCTGATCCCCGAGGAACACCGCGAGGCCGTCGGCGCCGGCCTGGAGCTTCACGCCTTCGAGCGCCGCCTGGCCGACGTGCTGCGGGAAGCACTGGGCGAGGCAGCCAAGGCCATCGAAGACGCGCGACGTGACGACGACGACACCGATTGACCGCTGCCGCCAGGCGTACGCCGCAGGCCTGCGCCCTGACGCCGAAGTCTGGGTGGACGAGTGGGCCGAGGACAACCGCGTGCTGCCGCCCGACACGCCGGAGCCCGGGCCGTTCCGCAACGTGCGCACGCCGTACCTGATCGACATCCAGCGCACGATGTCGCCGGGCTCGCCCTTCAAGGAAGGCTGGTGGCAGAAGCCCGTGCAGGTGGGCGGCTCGGTGGCCGGCGAGAACATGATCGCCACCTGGATCTGCGCCGCGGCCGGCTCCATCTACGTGGTGTTCCCCACGCTGGATGACGCCAAGCAGTGGGAGCTCACGCGCTTCGAACCGCTGCGCGCCAGCACGCGCGCGCTGCGGCGGCGCATCCGGCCGGCCCAGGAGAAGGGCAGCGACAACAGCAAGCTGCGCAAGAAGTACCCGGGCGGTGCGATGCGGCTGCTCAGCAGCAACCGCCCGGTGAAGTCGGCCACCATCCGCTACGCGAAGGTGGAAGAGCCCGACGAGTACGTGGTCGACGTGAGCGGCCAGGGCTCGCTGATCGACCAGATCCGCGCCCGCATGAAGAACTTCGGCCGGCGCGGCAAGTTCTACGGCGACGGCACGCCCACGATCAAGGGCGCCAGCGCGATCTGCGCCGAAGCCGCGCGCGGTGATCAGCGGCACTGGCGGCTGCACTGCCCGGACTGCCGGCACGCGCAGCGCCTGGTCTGGTCGCAGCTGCGCTGGGTGGACGGTGACCCGCAGTCCGCGCGCTACGCCTGCATTGAATGCGGCGCGCTGAACGGTGAACAGGTCTGGAAGGTCGGCAACTACGCACCGCGGGCGGCCGGCATGTCGGAAGCCGACGCCGCCGAGGCCGGCCTGGCGCACTGGGTGCCCACGGCCACCGGCGAGCCAGGCGTGGCCAGTTGGGTCGGCTTCAACGCCTTGGGCGCGCCGCTGGGCTGGCGGCCGTGGCCCGACCTGGTGGTGGAGTGGCAAGCGGCGCAGGGCGACCAGGCCAAGCTGAAGGTCTTCTACAACAACATCCTGGCCGAGCCCTTCGCCGACAGCATCGCGGCCAGCATCGGCGCCGACGTGCTGCAGGCCCGGGCCGAGCGCTACGCGCTGATGACGTGCCCCGCCGGCGGCCTGGTGGCTTGCGCCAGCGTCGACACCCAGGACAACCGCCTGGAAGTGCTGATCCGCTGCTGGGGCCGCGGTGAAGAGAGCTGGGGCTCCTGGTACGGCCAGATCTGGGGCGACCCCGCGCTGCCCGACGTGTGGACGAAGCTGCGCGCGCTGCTGGACACCAAGCTGCGCCACGAGAACGGCCAGGAGATGGCCATCGACGCGGCCTTCATCGACGCCGGCGGCCACCACGGCGAAGACGTCTACGCCTTCTGCCGCGACGCCCAACTGCGCGGCCGACAGTGGCATGCCATCCGTGGCGCGAAGGACTACTACGCGCCGCGGCTGGGCAAGCCCAAGAAGATCGACTTCACCTGGCGCGGCACCGAAGTGCCAGGCGGCGCGCAGCTGCGCTTCATCGGCACCCAGTCGATCAAGAACCTGATCGACGGGCGCTTCAAGATCACGAAGCCAGGCGGCGGCTACTACCACTTCCCGCTGGACTTCGGGGCCGACTACTACAAGGGCCTGCGCGTCGAGCGGCGCGAGTGGCGGCGCGACAGCCGTGGCCGCAAAGAACTGTGGTGGATCAACGCCGCAGGCAACGAGCCGTGGGACCTGGAGGTCTACAACTACGCGGCCTTCCTGTTCTGCATGCAGGGCCAGCACGCCGAGACCGTGTGGCGCGCCCGCGAGAAGCTGTTCGGCCGCGTGCGCCAGCTGGACCTGCTGGAAGACGGCGTGCAGACGTCCGCACCGCCGGCGCCGCCCGAGCCTGCGCCGGGTGAAGCCATCGTCGAACCGCAGGCCGAGCAGGCCGAAACCACGCGGGCCCCGTTGCCCACGCAACACCACAAGCCGGCACGCCCCAAGCGCGCCGGCGGATTCGTCAACAACTGGAGAAGGTGACCCATGGACCAGTTCTTCGCCATCGGCCGCGCTGGCCTCGGCACCGGCCTGATCGATCTCGACACGGCGGTGCTCAAGGCCGCCCTGCTGCGCGGCTACACCTACAACGCCGCCCACACCTTCGTCAGCGACGTCACCGGCGCCGGCGGTTCGCTGGCCGCGACATCGGCGGCCCTGTCGGGCGTGACGTTCACCGATGGCGTGCTCGACGCCAACGACGTGACCTGGTCGGCCGTGGCTGCCGGCGCGGCCGTGCCCGCCATCCTGCTCTTCCAGGCCTCGGCCGTGGGCGGCGGCGCCGACGTGGCGGCTTCGGCGCAGCGCCTGGTGGCCATTCTTGACGGCACCTTCCGCTTCACCGTCGCCGCGGCGGCCATCAGCGGCGCCACGGCGGCCAGCGTCGACGCGCTGCAGCTGGCCATCTCCAGCGGTGCGGTGGCCACCAAGATCAGCGGCACCGGGCCCGCCACCGTCACGCTCAGCGCTGCCGCTTCGGCTGGCGGCCGCGCGCTCACGGTGTCGGCGCTCGGCTCGGCCCTGGGCGCCGATGCGGTGTACGAAGTGCCCTACACAGGCAGCAACCTGCCCATCACGCCCAACGGCGGCGACATCAGCGCCGTGTGGAGCAGTGGCGCCAACCGCATCATTCGCATCTAGGTCGCGCGCGTGCTGGCTCTGCACATGGCCCGCCGGTCGACGGCCGCACCTGGCGGCGGTGGTGGCGGTGGCGGCACGCCCGCCTGGCTGGCCGGCGTAGCCGTCAACGCATGGGTGGAGATCTCCGGCAGCAGTCTGAGCCTTCTGGCTGCCGGCATGACGGGCACCGACCCCGCCACGCAGGCTGCCTACCGCATGGACGCCTGGAACGGCTACGTGCTGGTGGGCACCGACATCTACAGCGTGGCCCAGGGCGGGCACACCGACTACTTCGGCAACGAAGTCAACCGCATCCAGCTGGGCACCGACGCACCGGCATGGGCGCAGGTGAAGGCGTCGACGGCTTGGGCCAGCGGCCTCATCGTCGACGGCGCTGGGTACTACAGCGACGGCACGCCCGCGGCCACGCATGGCTACCAGAACCACCACCACATCGCGGCGCGTGGCTGGATCGTGCGCGTGGGCTCGACGGCGGTGCCGCTGAACGGTGGCAGCAATGCCGAGTGCGTGGTGTACGACATCGCGACGAACGCCTACCTGGCTGCGAACACGATGCCTGATCGCACGGCACCGACGTCGGCAGAGTGGCCGTGCTGGAAAGACCCGGTCACCGAGAACCTGTACTTCTGCGAAGGCTACGCGGTGCGCCGCTGGGTGCAGTCCACAAACACCTGGGACGCCAGCGCCCTGGGCACCTTCTCGAACTACTACGGCGATGGCGTGGCCGGCGTCGACTCCACGCGCCGCCGCGCCATCCTGATCGCTGGCGACCCGCTGGCCCGGGTGCCGAAGGTGTGGGACATGGCGACCGACACCTATGAGTCGTTCACGCCCAGCGGAGACACCACGCTCTTCGACCGCGACGCCGCTGGAGGCCTGACCTACTGCCCGGTGACCGACCGCTTCTACGGCATGACGGGCGATGCGGCCAACGGTGGCGAGCTGTACGAGATCCACCCCACCACGTGGGCTGTCACGGCCAAGAGCACCACCGGCGCCACCGGCATGCCCGTGGGCAACGGTGGCATCGCCGTCCACGGCATCAGCGGCCGCTTCCACTACGTGTCGGCGCTCGGCGGAATCATCTACTTCCCGCAGCACTCGGCCAACGCCTGGTTCCTGCGGTTGCACTGAAGGCGAGACAGCATGGCTATCGCCACCCCCTTCGGCGTCAACTTCCGCGCCACCCTGGCCTTTGTCACCGACGGCAGCGGGGAGAACTTCGAGGCCGGTGACCCGGGCGACCTGGCCAACTACAACGGCACGCGCGGTTTCGGCTACACGGTGGCCGGGTTCAACCCGCGCGACCGTGACGCCGGCCTTGATCGCAGGCTGGCTGGCACGCACTGGACGGGCCTGAACACCCAGGCCATCTACCGCGTAGACCTGCCTGCGCCAGGCACCTACACCATCCGCGTGGCGTGCGGCGATGCCGCTGGCGCTTCCTACGTGTTCCTGGAGCTGTTCGACGACGCCACGTCCAAGGGCGTGCTGTGCACAGACCTGACGTCGGCCGCCGCCACCTGGAAGGACGCCACCAACGTCGAGCGCGCGTCGGCCGCGGCCTGGGTGTCAGGCAACGTGGCCATCACGGCAACCTTCGCCAGCACCATCCTGCTGCTGCACCTGGGCAACGGCCTGGCCGGCGGCGCTGGCATCGGCGGCTCGATCTCGCACCTGTTCATCGACGCTGCGGGCGGCGGTGGCGGTTCTTCAATCCTGCGCCAGATGCTGGCGCACCACGGGGGCTGACCCATGCTCAACTACACCCGCAAGGGCGGCAGCACCGATGTGTCGGTGGTCATCCGCATCATCGACAGCACCGACGGCACGCCCGAGACCGGCGTGGTGTTCAACACCTCGGGCCTCGACCTTCAGTATCGGCGCGAGGGTGCCGCCAGCGTCGCCATCACCGAAGCCACGCTGGCCGCGCTGACCACGGCCCACGCCGACGGTGGCTTCCTGCACATCGGCAATGGCTACTACCGCCTGGACCTGCCCGACGCAGCCGTGGCGGCCGGTGCCGATGGCGTGCTGGTGCACGGCACCTGCACCGGCATGGTGGTCATCGGCTGCTACGTGCACATCACCGCCGGCGGCATCCGCAAGAACCAGGCGTTGGCCAATCTGCCGTTCGTGATGATCGACAGCACCACCAACCTGCCGGCCACCGGCAAGACCGTGGCCGTGGCCCGCAGCCTGGACGGCGGTGCCACCTTCACCAGCGTGGGCACCGCCACCGAGATGGCCAACGGCTGGTACCAGATCGACCTGGCTGCCGGCGACATGAACGCCGACACCGTGGCGTTGCGCGCCACGGCCACCGGGTGCTACGACAAGAACCTCGCGCTGATCACCGAGCCGTGAGATGTCGATGGAATACCGCAGCTCGCGCGGCGCGGTCATCGACTGGAGCGACGAGGTACTGCCAGCGGTTGACCTGCCCGACCCCACCGGGCTTGAACCGCCGGGCCTGTTCGAGGTGGTGGCCCGCGGCACGCGCGTGCTTGTCTTCACCAGCAACGCCTGGCCGAGCACCGGCGCTGCCACGCTGGCCCTGGGCGGCACGGCCGAACGTGAACGTGCGGGCGGCGTGGCCCTTGCGCCTGGTGCCGTCGCCCTTGCACCAGGTGGCGCGGCTGAGAAGGAGCGCGCGGGCGGCGTAGCGGTTGCGGCCGGTGCCGCCACGCTGGCGCTGGGTGGCACCCGCGAGCGCGAACGCTCCGGCGGCGCGCAAGTTCAGCCTGGCGCGGTGGCGCTGGCCTTGGGTGGCCGCGCTGAACGCGAAGCCGCGGGTGGCGTGGCACTGGCCGCCGGCGTGCAGACACTTGCACTCGGCGGCGCCGCGGCGAACGAACGGGCCGGTGGCTTGGCGCTGGTGCCTGGCGCGGTCAACCTGCTGCTGGGCGGCCGGGCCGAGCGCGAAGCCGCCGGCGGCCTGCAGATCGGCGTTGGCCTGCAGACGCTGGCCCTGGGCGGGCGTTCAGAAACGCAGGCCGCTGGTGGCGTCGTCGTGCAGCCCGGTGCGGCGTCGGTGCTGCCCGGCGGTGCCAAAGCGGTCGAGCAAGCCGGCGGCCTGCAGGTGCAGCCGGGCCCGGTGCTGGCGCAGCTGGGCGGCGTGATCGAGCGCGAACGCGCCGGCGGCGTGGTGGTGTCCATCGGCACCGCGGTGCTGCAGCTGGGCGGCCGCGACGAACGCACCGCCGCCGGCGGCCTGAGCGTGCAGGCTGGTGCCGTGGTGCTGCAGCTAGGCGGCGCGCTGGAACGCGAACGAGCCGGTGGCCTGGCGCTGGCCGACGGCATCCCGCCAGTGCCCCCCACCTGGCCTGCCGGCGGCCCGCAGCGCATCGGCGGCACGCCCCTGGGCACGGCAGGCGACCGCATCGGCGGCGGCCGCCTGGTGACGAACAAACGAAGGATCGGGTGACCATGCAGCAGCAGACCCTTGTGGCCGGCGACAGCCTCAACTTCCTGACCGGTGGCGGCGCGTACCCCGCGAGCGCCGGCTGGGTGTTGAAGTACCGCCTGGTGCCGCGCACCGCCGGCGGCACGCCCATCGACATCACGGCCGCCGCCGAAGGCGACGACCACCGCGTGGCCGTGGCGGCCAGCACCACCAGCAGCTGGGGTGCAGACGCCTACACATGGGCTTCGTGGGTGGACAAGGCGGGCGAGGTGTACACGGTCGACAGGGGCGAGATCAGCATCAAGCCTGACCCTCGCGCCATGGCGGCCGGCTATGACGGGCGCAGCCAGGCCCGCAAAGCGCTCGAACAAGCCAGGGCTGCGTTTGCCACCTTCAGCGAGACCGGCGGAAAGACCCGTCGTTACCGCATCGGCGGCCGTGAGATGGAGTTCAACAGTCCAGTCGAGATTGTGAAGGTGATCAGTTACTGGCAGGTCGAGGTCAACCGCGAGGCGCGCAACGATGCCTTGGCCAAAGGTTTCCCAGATCCGCGCCGCATGTTCGTGAGGCTGAATCGTGAGTAGCAAGCAATCTGGCAGTGCCATCCTCCACGAATTCCGTGCCGCCATGCAGGCCAAGCGTGCGGCAGCGGGCGGGGTGATCGCTCCCCAGCGGCGCCAATACGCAGCGGCCAGGCCTTCGCGCTTCAACGTCGGCCTAGGCAGCAGTGGCAATAGCTCTGCGGATGCAGAGCTGAGCCTGTCACTGACGCAGATGCGTGCGGCCTCGCGCCAGATGGTGCGCGACGCCCCATACGCAAAGCGCGCCAAAGTCATCGTGGTCAACAACGTGGTCGGCGCCGGTGTCGGCATGCAGGCCCAGACCAAGACCAACGACGACAAGCTGTTCAAGCGCGTCAATGACGACATCGAGCGGGCCTGGTGCGATTGGGCAACCGCAGAGAACTGCCACACCGGCGGTGCCATGCACTTCGCCGACATGGAACGCGCGGCCATGGGCCAGGTCTTCGACGCGGGCGAGATCTTGCTCCGCAAGCACTATCGCGCTTTCGGAAAGAGCCGTGTGCCGCTGGCCCTGGAGTTCATCGAGGCGGAACGCCTGGCGTCCGACATGGTGGAGCCCGGTCCCATCGCCGAAGGCAACGAGATGCGGATGGGTGTCGAGGTTGACGGCCATGGCAGGGCCCAGGCGTACTGGATTCGCAGCCGGCATCCGGGCGACGTTCGCACGCGAGTAGCAGCTGTCGACCGGTACGAGCGCGTCGACGCTGCCGACATCATTCACTTGCGCGTCATTGACCGCTGGCCTCAGACCCGGGGCGAGCCGTGGATGCACACGGTTCTGCGCAAGCTGGATTCGATGAACGACTACAGCAGCGCCGAGCTGCAGGCTGCCCAAGCTGACGCCTACCACTTCGGCACCATCAAGCAGGCCGCTGGCCAGCCCATGGGTGGCGCTCTGGCCGACACCATGAGCGGTGGCAGTGATTCAGCGGAGAAGCCGCTGCTGCAGATCGAGAACGGAATGATCCAGGAACTGGAGCCCGGCGAAGAACTGGACTATCACCAGCCGAGCCGGCCGAACACGGCACTGGACCCGTTCTTGCGCTACATGCTGCGCGAGGTCGCAGCGGGTGTGGGTGTCAGCTACGAGAGCATCAGCCGCGACTACAGCCAGGCCAACTACAGCTCCAGCCGCATGGGCATGCTGGAAGACCGGGATCTGTGGCGCGTCTTGCAGATCTGGTGGCTTCGAAACTTCCGCCAGCCGCTGCACAAGGTGTGGCTGCAGCAAGCCGTGCTGGCCGGCGCCATCCCGTCCATCCAGCCGGCGCAGTACGCCATCAACATGGCCAAGTTCGAGGCCGTGAAGTTCAAGCCGCGCGGCTGGAGCTGGGTCGACCCGGTCAAGGAAGTGACGGCCTACAAGGAAGCTGAGAAGGCCGGCTACATCAGCGCTGAAGACATCATCAGCCAGACCGCCAACGGCCTGGATATCGAGGATGTGGCCGAGGGCATCAAGCGCAGCCGCGAGATCTTCGAAGCCGCCGGCGTGGTGCGTGACGTGGGTGTTGTCCCCACCGCTGCCCCGCCACCAAAACCCAAGAACGACCCGCCAGAAGACGGCGAGGCCGACGACACCAAAACCACGAACGACCCGCCCCGGCGGGTCGTTTCACTTGCGAGGTAGCAAATGGCAGAGCGTGCATTCAGCCTGGCCGGCGCGGCGATGACGCGCGCCAAGGACGGCGGCGACCTGATCGTCGAGATGGCCTTCGCCAGCGACAAGCCTTACGAGCGCTGGTGGGGCATCGAGATCCTGGACATGGGCGAGAAGTCCGTGCGACTCGGTCGCTTGAACGACGGCGACGGTGGTCCCGTGCTGTTCAACCACGACTGGTTTGACCTTCGCGGTCGCCATGCCCCGGGCAGCGTGCGCACCGAAGCCGATGGTGTGCTGCGCGGGCAGATCGTCATCCCTGCAGCAACCCAACTGACTCGCGACACCATCGCTCTGGTCGAAAGCAAGACGCTCAGCAAAGCGAGCACCGGCTACCAGATCCACCGGGTGATCGAGCAGACCACCTCGAAGTCTGGCGAGCGCATCGAGCGAGAGATCGATGGCGCTACGTTCGAACGGCTGATCGACGCCCATTGCCTCAAGCGCGACGGTCGTGTCGTTGGCGGCGATCTTCAAGCCTTCCAGCGCTCCCTCGATCAGGCCATCGGGCAAATCGAACGTGCGGCCGAAGACCCGCCCGTTTACCTGGTCGTTGACTGGGAGCCACTCGAAAACTCACTCGTCACCGTGCCCGCCGACAACAGCGTCGGCGTGGGCCGCTCGGCCGAGTCCCCTGTTTCCCTCACCGCGGCGGCTGCCGCTTCTCCCACTCCTCAACCATTGGAGATCTCGATGAAACTGAAGCACCGCCTGCAAGACCAGGCCAACGATGGCACCACCGGCTCGGCTGGCGGTGCCGCGACGACGACTGTGCCCGCGCAACCGCGCCAGGGCCCGACGGCGATGGACATGGAGAACGACCGCCGGGCGGCGATCGACAACCTGTGCGCCGCCAACAACATCGACGCCGGCATCCGCAGCCTCTGGGTGACCAGCGGCGCCTCGATGCACCGCATCAGCGAAGAGCTGCTGCAGATCATCCAGAAGCGCTCCGAGGGCGCGCCCAAGACCACGCAGATCGGCTTGAGCACGCAGGAGACCCGCCGCTTCAGCCTGTCGCGCGCCATCGATGCGTGCGCGTCGCAGAACTGGAGCAACGCCGGCCTGGAAGCCGAGGCCAGCCGCGCGGTGGCCCGCCAGCTGAACCGCAACCCCGATCCCAACCGCTTCTTCGTGCCGTGGGAGATCCAGGAGCGGGCCAACCGCACGCCGGTCGAGATGCTGGCCTACCAGATGATGAAGCGCGACCTGACGGTCGCGTCGGCTGGCGCCGGTGGCTACCTGGTGGAAACGCAGAACGTCGGTTTCATCGAGTTGCTGCGCAACAAGTCGGTGCTGTTCAACATGGGCGCGCGCCGGCTCACCGGCCTGAACGGCAATGTCTCCATCCCCAAGCAGAGCGCGACGGGTTCCGCCACGTGGCTGGCCAACGAGGCCAGCACGATCAGCGAGGTCAACCAGACGTTCGTGCAGGTGGCCATGTCGCCGAAAAACGTGGGCGGGTACACCGAGATCTCGCGCCAGCTGCTGCTGCAGTCCAACCCCAGCGCCGAGGGCATCGTGATGGCCGACCTGGCCCAGGTGGTGGCGCTGGACATCGACCTGAAGGGCCTGAACGGCAGCGGCGCGGGTGGCCAGATGACCGGCATCCTGAACACGGCGGGTATCGGCTCGGTCACGGGCACGTCGCTGGCCTACGACGACATCATCGAGTTCCAGACCGATGTGTTCGCCGGCAATGCGCTCACCGGCCAGGCGGGTTTCGTCACCACCGGTGCAGTGGCCGGCCTGTGCAAGCAGCGCGTGAAGTTCTCGAGCACGGCATCCCCCCTGTGGGAAGGTCGCCTCGAGGAAGGTTCGGTCGACGGCTACCACGCGATGGCTTCCAACCAGATGCCCACCGCCACCATGCTCTTCGGTGACTTCGGCCTGGGCGTGGTGATCGGCGAATGGGGCGTCCTGGAAATGGAAGTGAACCCGTACGCGAACTTCCAGGCCGGCATCGTGGGCGTGCGCGCCATCGCGTCGGTCGACATCGCGGTCCGCTACCCCACCGCCTTCTCGGCCGCTGCATCGATCACCTGATCTCGCGCAACTGAGCTGAAGCGGCGGGCCTTGGCGCCCGCCGCCTCCTTTTCCACACCAACTCTCTGGAGAACACCACATGCAACAGCAAGCACCCAACCAGGCCCTTCCCGAGGCCATCCGCGTTCGCGCGCAGAAGGGCTTTCGCGCTCCCGTCGACGGCATCTTCGGCATCGTCAACCCGGGCGACGTGGTCGAGATCCCCCGCGCCCTGGCGATGGAACTTCGCGCTGCGGGCAAGGCCGTCATGACGGAAGAGCCGCTCAAGCGGCAGAAGGACTACCTGCCCGAGCGCAAAAAGGCGGCCAAGGGCGGCGACCCCGTGGCCAAGCAGCTGGCGCTGCTGTCCGAGGCCGTGTCCACGCTGACGCAGCTGGTCAAGGGCATGACGCCGGTCAAGACCTGACCAACAAACCAACAACAAGGAGCCCACCATGCTCAACAACGAAGGGCAGGCCGCGGCGTCGGTCATCCTGCTGAACCCCGTCTCGGCAGCCAACACCGCGGCCGCCACGTCCGGCTGGGTCGACGTGCGCGGCTATGAAGGAGACCTGGTCATCCAGGCGCATGTCGGTGCGCTCACCGGCTCGATCACCTGGTCGATCGAGGACGCAATCGACGGCAGCGGCACTGGCAACGCCGCGGTGACGCCGAACGAAGGCGCCTTTGCGGCCGGTGCAGCCAACCAGCTGCAGAAGCGCACCGTCAACGCCGGCGCCGTGCGCGGCTGGGTTCGCCTCCTCGGCACCATCGTCACCGGCCCCGCGCTGGTTGGCGCGTCGCTGCTCTCGCGTCCGAAGAACTTCTGAAGGACCGAAGGCATGAACACCAAGCCCACCACCCGCACCATCCGCAGCGGCGCCAGCTTCCTCACCACCGACAAGGCCGGTAAGCCCGTGACCAAGTACGGCGGCGAGACCATCGAGCTCGACGACGACGTGGCCGCCACGCACGCCGACAAGCTGGAGCCGCTGCCGGCCGAAACCGTGCAGACGCCCGCACCGGAAGACGGCAGCGCCTGATGGCCTTCACCGAAGACCTCGACTTCTTCCTGGCCGACTTCGGCAAGCCCTGCGTGGCCGGGGGCGTCGCCTTCACCGCGCTGGTTGACCAGCCCGATGAGGTGATGGATCTCGGCCGCGCTTCGGGCGTGTCGCGCCAGTACCAGCTCACCTACCGCACCACCGCCGTCACCCTGACGCGCGGCCAGGCGGTGACGGTGGATGGCGTGGCGCACACCGTGCGCGAAGTGCCGCGCCAGGTCGACGACGGGGCCTTCTCCACGGCCATCACCAGCAAGGTCTGACATGCCCAGCAAAGCCGAGCAGATCGCCGCGCGCGCGGCCCTGGCGCTTACCGGCACCACGGACGCGGGCAGCACGGTCTACCGCGACCGTGCCGACGCGCTGGGGCGTGAAGAGTCGCCCGCCATCCTCATCGAGCTGGTGGACGAAGACACCACGCCCTTCGGCGGTGGCGGCGGGCCCTTCGGCGGCACCGTGCACCAGGACGAACTGCGCCTGGCGCTGATCGTCTGCGTGCGCGGCGCCAACTGGCAGACCGTGGCCGACCAGGTGCGCGTGCAGGCCCACGCCGTGCTGGCCGGCGACACGGCCTTCCTGGCGCTGGTGGCCAGCTGGCGGCGAGACCGCGCCGACTGGAAGGCCGCCAGCGCCGACATCCCGTTCGGCTACTGCGCCCAGACCTACGTCTGCAAGTCCCTCACCCGCGCCCACGCGCTCGATCAGTCGCCCTGATCTCACTTCACCACCTCAGGAGTTCACACCATGAATCTGTTCGGATCGGGCCTCATGTGGGCCACCCCCCTCACCACCGCCGCCGGCGCCGCCATCGCCGCCCCCACGCCGCTGCTGCTGGGCGTGCTGCAGGACACCGAAGTCGACATCAAGTTCGAGACCAAGACCCTGCACGGCCAGAACCAGTTCCCGGCCGCCGTGGGCCGCGGCAAGGGCAGCATCAACGGCAAGGCCAAGTGGGCCGCCTTCTACGGCGGCATGCTGGAAACCATCATCTTCGGCCAGGCCGCCACCGCGGGCCTGACCAGCGTGGTGTCCGACACTGTCGGCGCCGCCATTCCCACCACGCCGTTTCAGATCACGCCCACCGTGCCTGGCAGCGGCACCTGGGCGGCCGACCTGGGCGTGGTGTCGGCCAGCACCGGCCGGCCCTTCAAGCGCGTGGCCAGCGCGCCTGCCACGGGTCAGTACACGGTGGCGGCCGGCCTGTACACCTTCGCCACCGCCGACGTCGGACAGACGGTCTACATCAGTTACCGCTACACCGGCACCAGCACCGTGGCCCAGAAGAGCACGGTGGTGAACGTGCCGATGGGCTACGCGCCCACGTTCCGGTGCGACCTGTACGTGCCCTACAACGGCCAGTCGCTGGTGGTGACCATGGAGAACTGCATCTCCGACGGCATCAAGCTGGCCTTCAAGAACGACGACTTCACCATCGCCGACTTCGGGTTCCAGGGCTTCCAGAACGCCGGCGGCCAGGTGATCAGCTGGGCCACCACGGAATGACCACGGCCGCCGCTGCGCCCCGGTTCGCCGGGGCGCCTTTCACGCTGGGCGGCCAGGCCTACGTGGTGCCGCCGCTGTCGCTCGGCGCCATCGAAGAGTTCGAAGCGGCCATCGAAGGCTTCGAGGCCATGCCCACCATGCAACAGCTGCGCTTCGTGGTGGACCTGGCGCACCGTGCCCTGCGGCGCAACTACCCCGACCTGGCGCGCGCAGACCTGGCCGAGCTGATCGACATCAGCAACGCCTTCCCGCTGTTCGCCACCATCCTGCAGGTGGCCGGCCTGGTGCGGGTGGACGAAGAAGCGGGAAAAGCCCTGGCGACGGCGAGCGGTGGGACTGGCTCGCTGTCTATGCCCACCTCGCCACCAGTCTCGGCTGGACCTTCGACCACTGCCGCGAGCACGTAACCCTGCCCGAGCTGCTGGCGCTCACGCGCTACTGGCGCCGGCGCCCGCCCGTGCATGTGGCCGTGGCGGCCTACCTTGGCATCAGCACGGCAGCCGCCGCGCCGCGCACCGTGTCGGCCGAGACCCTGGCCGAACTGGGTGCCCTGGCCGGCCCGCCGCTGGCGAAGTTTCAACCGCGCGCGCGCATGCAGTAGGCGCCGTACAGACATCTGGACACCATGGCCAAAGACATCAAGTACACCGTCGGCGGTGACGACGCGCCCTTCGCCGCCATGATGCGGCGGGTGGACGCGAACCTGCGTTCGGTGGACAACCGGGTGTCGGGTGCGTTCGGTGGCCTGGCGTCCAGCATGGCCCGCCTCACCGGCCTGGTGGGCGCGGCCGGCGCGCTGCTGACCGGTGGCACCTTCGCCGCCGGCGTGAAGCACGCCATCGACCTGCAGGACGAGATGTCCAAGAGCGCGCAGAAGGCCGGCACCAGCACCGAGGCCTTCAGCTCAATGGCCTATGCGGCCAAGCTGGCCGACGTGCCGGTGGAAACGCTGCAGAAGGCCTACAACAAGCTCAACGGAACGCTGGCCGATGGCCAGCAAGGCCAGAAGGATGCGGTGGAGACCTTCCGCCGCTTGCGCCTGGACCCGAAGAACATCAAGGACGCCGACGAACTGCTGCTGCAGCTGGCGGGCAAGTTCGAGCAGATGCCCGACGGCATCAAGAAGTCGGCCCTGGCCATCGACATCTTCGGCGAGAAGCTGGGCCCGCAGCTGGTGCCGTTCCTCAACCAGGGCCGCGCCGGCATCGAGCAGCTGCGCCTGGAAGCGCAGAAGCTGGGCGTGGTGGTATCCACCGAGGCGGGCAAGCGCGCGGAAGAGTTCAACGACAACATGACCCGCCTGGGCCAGGCCGGCATGGGCGCAGCCAACGCCATCGCCGCTGAACTACTGCCGTCGCTGGTGGATGCGTCGAACTACTTCGTGAAGGCCACGAAGGAAGCCGGCCTGCTCCAAGGCACGCTGATCAGCATCGGCGCGCTTATGGCCAAGGGGCTCGGCATTGACGACATGGGCAAGGCGGAAAGTCGCCTGGCCAAGCTGAAAGAGACCGCAGCGCTGGCAGAACGCAACCTTGCCGATGTGACCAAGCAGCTCGCCGCCTACCCGACCAGCGGCACCTTGGCTGACGTTGCGGACAAACTGCGTGCCAAGCTTGCCCTGCTTCGACCCGAGATACTGAAGGCCAGCGTGGACCTGGCTCGCCTCGCCGCCGGCAATCCGGAGGCAGGCGCCGGCCGTGGCTTCGTGAACCCACCCACGGTGAAGGGCCAGCCCACCAGCGTGGTGGACGACAAGCCACCCTCGAAGGAGAAGAAGGAGTCCACGCCTTCCAAGCTGCCCGAGTTCGAGCTGATGCTGGCCGAAGAGCGCCGCGTGCGCGCCATCCTCAGCGACGGCCGCGAGATGAGCAAGCAGGAAGAAGTGGAGTTCTGGCGCGACATCCTGGCCGCGCAGCAGCTCTCGGCCAGCGACCGCATCTCGGTGGAACGCAAGGTGGCCGATGCCCGCCTGACCATCCTGCGGCGCGACGCCAAGGAACGCGGCGCCATCGAGCTGGAAGACCTGGACACCGGCCGCGACCTGGCCCTTGCGCGCGTGGAGACCGAAGCCGCCGCGGCCAGCCAGCTGCGTGCCATGGGCCAGATCAGCGCCGAGCAGCTGCGCCAGCTGGAAGTCGACCAGGAAGACCAGCGCTACCAGATCAAGCGCGCCGCGCTGCAGCAGCGGCTTGAGCTGCTGAGCCTGGACCCGGACCTGAGCCCGGTGGAGCGGCGCCGCATCCTGAACCAGATCTTGCTGCTCGACGCCGAGCACCAGCGCGCGCTGACGGCACTGCGCAGCACCGACAACTCGAAGGTGCTGGCGCCCATGGCGAACGTGTGGCAGGCCATGGAAAGCGGTTCCGAGCGGGCCGTGGCCAGCATGCTCAACCGGCAGCAGAACCTGCGCCAGGGCCTGGCGTCGATCTGGGCTTCGATCCGGCAAAGCATCAACGCCGAGCTGGCCAAGATGATCGTGGCCAAGACCGTCGCCTTCGCCAAAGAGCGCGTGCTGCAGATGCTCGGCGTCAAGGCCGATGCGGCCAAGGCCGCGTCAGGTGCCGCGGCATCGCAGGCGGCCATCCCGTTCGCCGGGCCGGCGCTCGCGCTGGGTGCCATGGCGATGATGCTGGCGACCGTGGGTGCGCTGTCGAGCAAGGTGCCCAGCGCCCGGGCGGGCTGGATCGTGCCCAGCGGCATGAACCCGCTGACGCAGCTGCACGAAGAAGAGATGGTGCTGCCGCGCGCGGAGTCGAAGGCGGTGCAGGACATGGCTGCGGGGCGCATGGGTGGCGGTGGCGACCTGACGGTGCAAGTGCGTGGCCAGGCCGTGGGCGACTTCTTCCTGCTGCACAAGGCCGATCTCGTAAAGGCGCTGAAGCAAGCCCGCCGCGACAACACCTTCTGAACCATGAGCGACGCCATCTATCCGACGCTGCCTGGGCTCACCTGGCCGGTAAAGCGCACGCCGATGTGGAAGACCCACATCAGCACCACGCCCAGCGGCCGCGAGTGGCGCGCGGCGCTGATGAACACGCCGCGGTACCGGTACACGCTGCCGTATGAGTTCCTGCGCAATGAGGCGGCGTTCCAGGAATTCCAGACGCTGTTCGGGTTCTTCAATGCACGGCAAGGCAGCTACGACAGCTTTCTGTTCAACGACGCAAGCGACAACACGGCAACGGCCCAAGCCTTCGGGGCCGGTGATGGCAGCACCGTGCTGTTCCAGCTGCTGCGCACCCTGGGCGGCAACAGCGAGCCGGTGTTCGCCCTCAATGGCGCGCCCGCGATCTATCGCAACGATTGGCAGGGCAATCAGCGCCTGTACCCGGTGGCGCGCAGCAACCTGCTCACCTGGTCAGAGCAGGTGGGCGACGCCTCGTGGATCAAGGACAACGTCACCATCACGGCCGACAACAACACGGCCCCAAACGGGCTGGTGACTGCTGACCTGGCCACCGAGACCACGGCCACCGGGTTCCATCGGATCTACAAGAACGCCACCGTCACCAGCGGCGTCACCGATCTGACGCTGTCTGCCTGGCTCAGTGCAACCAACCGCGCATGGGTCTACCTGCGTCTCACCGAACTGACGGGCAGCACCGAGGCCTACGCCTTCTTCAACCTGAGCACCGGTGTGGTGGGCACCACACTTGCGGCGGGCAACTGGTCGAACGTGCGCGCGTCGATCACTGCGGCGCCGAATGGCTTCTTCCGTTGCAGTGTGACGGCGCAGAAGAACAACGCCGCCACGGTGGTGACGTGTTTTGCGGGCACTGGCAGCGCTGACAACGTGCTCACTTTCGCCGGCAGCACGTCGGCCAACTTCAACCCCTGGGGCCTTCAACTCGAAGTAGCCAGCCAGCTGAATGCCTACATCGCCACCGTGGGGGCGACGGCCACCGTCACCGACTACACCCTGAGCAGCACCGGCGAGGTGACGTTCGCGGCGGCCCCGCTGGCGGCCGCCGCCTTGACGTGGACCGGCTCTTACTACTGGCGCTGCCGTTTCGACGCTGACGACATGGCCTTCGAGCAGTTCATGCAGCAGTTCTGGAAGACCGGCGAAGTGCGCCTCATCACGGTGAAGCCATGAAGACGCCGAGCTGGGAGCCCAGCGCCGGCGCCTTGCTGGCATGGCTGATGGCCAACCAGCAAGCCAGGCCCGTGGACTGCTGGACCTTCACGCTGGCCAGCGGCCTGGTGCTGCGCTACACCAACGCCGACCGGCCCATCACGGTGAACGGCACCACCTGGGCCCTGGGGCCCGGCCTGGCGCGCAGCCGCATCAAGCAGAGCATCGGCGTGTCGGTGGACTCGATGAGCTTCACGCTGCAGGCCGGTGCCACGGTGCTGGTGGCGGGCGTGCCCATCCTGCAGGTGCTGGCTGCCGGCGGCTTTGCCAACGCCACGGTGGCCCTGGAGCGGGCATTCCTGGACGATGCAGACGTCTGCAAGGGCCTGGTGCCGGTGTTCTACGGCCGCATGGGCGGCGTCAAGACCACCCGTTCCGGCGCCGCCGGCGAGGTGCGCTCGCACGCCGAGCTGCTGGACGTGATGATCCCGGGCGACGTGTACCAGCCCGGCTGCCGCAACACCGTGTTCGATGCGCAGTGCGGCCTGGCCGCTGCCACGTTCACCGTGGCCGGCACCACCAACGCCGCCGGCGACGCCACGCGCCGCATCATCACCAGCACCAGCGCCGCCGTCATTGCCAAGCCCACGGCCTGGGGCGACCTGGGCGTGCTCACCTTCACCAGCGGCTTGAACGCCGGGCAGAGCCGAACCGTGCGCACGCACGTGCTGGCCGCCGGCACGGCCACCATCACGGCGGGCTACCCCTTCACCTTCGCCATTGCCTCGGCTGATGCCTTCACCCTGCGGGCCGGCTGCAACAAGGTGAAGGCCGGTGACTGCACCGTCAAGTTCGCCAACGTGGCGCGCTTCCGCGGCGAGCCCTTCATCCCTTCGCCGGAAACCATCGCATGAGCGAGCTGTACCTGGCCGAGATGCGCGTGCGCATCGTGGTGGAGGCGCGCTCCTGGCTGGGCACGCCCTACCACCACCACGGGCGCGTGAAGGGCCCGCAGGGTGGCGTTGACTGCGCGCAGCTGCTGGCCGCCGTGTACGAAGCCGTGGGCCTGGTGCCGCGGCTTGATCTGGGCAACTACTCGCCGCAGTGGCACATGCACCACCGCGAAGAGATCTTCCTGGGCTGGCTGGCCCGCGCGGGCGCGCACCGCCTGCCCGATGGCGCCCTGCCGCAGCCGGGCGACGTGGGGGTGTGGCGCTTCGGCCGCACCTTCAGCCACGGCGGCGTGGTGGTGGGCACCGGCCCCGATGCCGAGGTGGTGCACGCGGTGGCCCAGTGTTCGCGCGGCGTGACCGTGACGCGCCTGTCTGAAGACCCGCTGGCCGGCCGCGAGCGGTGCTTCTGGAGCATCCTGCAATGAGTACGCCAACCATCTCCACCAGCGAGACCAAGCTGGAAGCGCTGAAGCTGCAGAGCAGCGCCTACGGGGTGACGGTGCCAGTGCTCGGTGGCGTGAACCGCATCCCGGGCAATCTGCTGGACTACATGGACTTCAAGGCCACGCCGAACACCAGCACCCAAAGTGCCGGCGGCAAGGGTGGCGGGGTGAAGACCGAGAACACCACCTTCACGTACAGCGCATCGGTGCTGATGGCCATCTGCCATGGCGTCATCGGCGCCATCTCGCGCATCTGGAAGGGCAAGCAGGTCTACTCTGGCGGCTGGTCGCCTGCCCTTGTGAACGGCGCCACCGAGACCTACACGCCACCCGGCAGCGGTGCCATGACGTACACGCTGGCGCACGGCAGTACGCTGATCGGCGAGCCCACCATCAAGGGCCCGTTTGGGTTCTGGGTGGTGCAGCTGGCCGCCGGCACCGACTACACCCTGGCGGGATCGGTGATCACCGTGCTGCGAGACCGCTGGCGCGGCGTTGCCCTGACGGTGAACTACCAGTGGGGCACCGGCGCGCCCGACCTGTCGCCGCTGACCGCGCTGGGCCTCACGCTGGCCACGGGCGACATGGGCCAGGCCGCGGCCTCGTGGCTGACATCGGCGCACCCCGACCGCGCCCTGAACTACCCGGGCCTGGCCTACGTGCACGCGCAGGACTACAACCTGGGCGGCGATGCGAGCGTGGACAACCACAGCTTCGAAGTGCAGGGCAGCGGCGCCTACCGCTACGGCGCCGCGCTGCCCGACTGCAACCCGGCCGAGTTCACCGCCGGCCTGCTGACCAATGGCCGCTACGGCGCGCGCATGCCGGCGGAAACGGTGGAGGTGCAGACCTGGCTCGACTACTGCGCCGCGGCGGGCCTGCTCATGAGCCCGCTGCTCACCGAACAGGTGCGCGCAGCGGACTACATCGACCAGATCTGCAAGTTCACCAACGCCGCGCCGGTGTGGAGCTATGACCGCCTGCGCATCGTGCCCTACGGTGACGCCGCGCTCACCGCCAACGGCGTGACCTACACGCCCAACACCACGCCGCTGTTCGACCTGGACGATGACCATTGGCTGCAGGCCGGCACCGATGACCCGCTGGCCTGGAACCAGAAGGAGCCCAGCGAGCGCTTCAACCACGTGCGGGTGGAGTTCAACGACCGCGCCAACTACTACAACAAGAACATCGCCGAGGCCAAGGACGACGCTGACATCGCGGCCAATGGCCTGCGCTCGATGGCCGTGGTGAGCGCGCCGTGGATCTGCGACGCCGCGGTGGCGCGCCTGGTCGCCGAGATCCTCAAGCAGCGCAGCCTGAACATCACCGGCACCGGCACCGTGAAGCTGCCCTGGGCCTACTGCCTGCTGGAGTGCATGGACCTGGTGACCATCACCGACGCTGCGCTGGGCTTCCTGAAGAAGCCGGTGCGCATTACCGCCATCGGCGAAGACGAGAACGGGGACCTGGAGGTCGAGGTCGAAGACTGGCCCCTGGGCACCGCATCACCCACCATGTACCCAAGCCAGGTGGCCGGCGGCTACCAGCACGACTACAACGTGGCGCCGGGCAGCGTGGAGGCGCCGACGGTGGTGGAAGCGCCAGGCGCGCTCACGGTGAACGGCCTGGAGCTGCTGATCGCCACCACGGGCCTGGGCGCCATGTGGGGCGGCTGCCGCGTGTGGGTGAGCCTGGACGGCACGAACTACAAGCAGGTGGCCACCCTCAACGGTGGCAGCCGCTATGGCACCCTGGACGGTGCGGCCGGCAGCTCGGGCGCCCTGGCCGTGCTGCTGAAGAAGGGCACCATGCTCAGCGGCACCGCCGCCGATGCCTCGGCGCTGAACACGCTGTGCTGGGTGGGTGGCGCTTCGCCCGAGTTCTTCGCCTACGAAACCGCCACGCTCACGAGTGCGCTGCACTACACCCTGGGCGGCGGGGGCATCGTGCGCGGCGCCTATGGCAGCGCCGCGGCCGCGCATGCGTCGGGCGTGCCCTTCGTGCGCATCGACGACGCGGTGGCGCGCAGCGGACCCATCGACCTGGGCTACATCGGCCGCACCATCCACCTGAAGTTCACCAGCTTCAACATCTACGGCGGTGGCGAAGAGCAGCTGGCCAGCGTCACCGACTACACCTACGCCATCACCGGCGCGCAGCAGTACGGCAACGCGGGCGCGCTGGCGGTGGCCACGTTGAGCAGCATCGCTTCAGACAATGTGCTCACGCCGGACGAGAAGCCGCGCGTCATTCTGGACCGCGACGTGATCGTGGCCGAGCAAAGCGGCATCGACACCCAGGCCGCCAGCTACCAGGTGACGACGGAACTCACCGCCTACGACACGGCCGTGAGCGACCTGGTGGCGTACCTGGCCACGCTCACCACCCCGGTGGCCTGGGACAACCTGACGGGCAATACGACCATCGTCGGCACCACCTTCCGCACGAAGTTTGCAGACGTCTACACGGCGCGGCAGGCGCTGCGAAACAAGATGGACGCCAACGCCAAGACAGCTATCACGCTGGACTCGCACGACTTCGGCGGGACGTTTGGCAGCGCCGGCTCCAACCAGACGCAGCGGAGCTTCACGGTTACCCCGGGGGTGAGCTGCACCGTGGATTTCACCGCCACGTTGACCGCGGCCTTCGTGCTGCCGGACAGCGGCATGCAGGTCTATTGGACGGTGACGCCGGCGGGCGGCTCAGCACTGACGCTGGGTGCGTGCGACAGCAACTCGTCGAGCCGCCAGAGCTTCACCTGCGCCACATCATTCGCGGCCACAGGGGGCGTGACGCTCACCTTCGCGCTGAAGAGCAGCACCCCGACGTCGCCGCCGGGCCTGACCTACCCACTGCTGTACGCATCGAGCATGCGTGTCATGCAGCACGTCTAGTTCCAAAGGAGTGCAGCAAATGACCATCGCACCCGACAAACGCCTGCACCTGATCTACGGCGCCGGCGTCGCCCTGTTCCTGCTGGCCCTGCTGTGGGCCGCGCCTCGCATCGGTGCCGGCGCCACGGTGGCCATCGGCTCCGTGCTGATCGGCTGGGCCGTCGAGCGCTACCAGGCCATTCGGCGCGAGGGCACGCCGAGCAAGCTGGACTGGCTGGCCACGTCGCTGCCCGGCCTGCTGCTGGGCGGTGGCATCGAGCTGTGGGCACGCTTTCACTGAAAGGACCGGTATGCAGACCACGCCATTGATCATCGGCGCCATCTTCGGCGCAGCCGTCATGTGGGCCGCGTGCTACTGGTGCACGCGCAGTGCCAGCCGGCCCGCCCACCTGGTGCGGGTGCTGTTGCGTATGCGAGGCGGCGGGCCCGGCGAAGAATGATTCGCGCTGTCGCCATGCTCGGCATCCTGGTGGTGGCCAACTTTGCGCCCGACGCGATGGCCTACGCCGGTCTCGGCACGGCCAGGGCCTGGGACTACGTCTTCGGTGGCCTCGAGGCGCAAGCGGTGTGGATGCTGGCCGGCCTGAGCACGCCCTGCGTGCTGGCGCGCTGCGTGGCCGCCTGGGGTGCATTCGAGGCTTCGCAGCGCCCCATCTGCCGGCTGGTGTTCCCGATGGACCGGCCCGTGGTGCTGCCGGAAGGTGTTGCCCACCTTTGCGACGCCGCCACCGGTGTGCCCATGAGTCTGATCAGCGCTGCCGCTGCCTTGTTTCTGGCCGCGCTGGCCCAGGAGTTTCAACGTGTCCAACGGTGAGGGCTTCCAGATGAGCGAGAAGGACATGGCCATGGCCAGAGAGATCGGCCGCGTGGTCGCCGATCATCTGATCGAGCAGGCCCAAGACCCCGAAAAGGTTGGCCTGGTGCTCGACACCTGGTCGGGCCACGTGCAGAAGATGGTGGGCCGCGCAGTGCTGCGCGTACTGTGGATGCTGCTGCTGACGGCGCTGCTGATCGGCAGCGTGAAGCTGGGCTTGCTGGACAAGCTGCATTCGGCCCTGGGTAGCAAGCCATGAGCGCCGGCGTTCAGCCGATCACGCGCGCGCAGTACTTCATGGGCCGCGACGCGGCCTACGGGCACCTGCTGGGCAGCGACCTGCGAGCCAATGCAGACCGCACCATCGAGCTGGCCAACCAGGTGCTGCTGCAGGCCGCTCAAGCGGGCGTGAGCCTGGAGATCAGCCCGCGCACCGGCAGCATCGTCACCAGCGGCTGGCGGCCGCCGGCTGTGAACGACGCAACGCCGGGCGCGGCGGCGCGCAGCAAGCACCTCAGCTGCCAGGCCGTCGACCTGTTCGACCCCGACGGCGATCTGGACGAGTGGCTGCTGAGCGTGAGCGACACCGCGCTGGCCGCGCTGGGCTTGTGGCTGGAGCATCCAGCAGCCACCAAGGGCTGGGCGCATCTGCAGACCGTTCCGCCTGGCTCCCGCCGGCGGGTGTTCTATCCCTGAAGAAGGAGAGTTCGATGCTTCCACTGTTGCCCATCCTGGTCACGGCGCTGGACAAGCTGCTGCCCGACCCCGCGGCCGCGGCCGATGCCAAGCTCAAGGTGCTGGACCTGGCACAGCGGGGCGAGCTGGCCGCGCTGGACGCCGACTTGCGCCTGGCGCTCGCGCAGACCGAGGTCAACAAGGCCGAGGCCAGCTCGGGCGGCTTCCGCGGCGGGTGGCGGCCGGCCTGCGGCTGGGTGTGCGCCTTCGGCCTGGGCTACACCTTCCTGCTGCGGCCGCTGCTGCCATGGTTCGTGGCCCTGACGGGCCACACGGTGCCCGAGCTGCCGCAGATCGACACCGAGACCCTGATGTGCCTGCTGACCGGCATGCTGGGGCTGGGCGGCCTGCGCACCTTCGAGCGGGTGCGCGGCAAGGTCTAGCGGCCCGGTCGCCCTCAGCGCGAGGGCCCTGGCGCCGGCTTCTTGGGCTTGGTCTGCGTCTCGCAGCGCGACTCGGCGCAGGCTTCCGTACCCGCCGGCACGTCATCGTCACCGCCGCCACAGCCCGCCGCGAAAGCGGCGGTTGCTATCGCGGCTGCTACAAAGAGCCGCCTTCCGCTATGAAACCCTTCCCCTTGAACTACGGCGGGGTGAGCGTGGATTTTCGCATGGAGGCATCGGCCGGCGTGGGCTGGAAGCGCCAGGTCCAGATGATGTCCAGCGCGTTCTCCATGCCACTCTGCATGCGCAGCGTGTAGCGCTGCGCGGCGCGGTAGATCAGCTGCCAGGTGCCGGTGGTGGAATTGACGCCACGTTCGTAGCCCACGTACCAGCGTGCCGAGAGCTGCTTGCCGATGCCGATGACGGTCTCGCGCACTTCGCTGTCGCCGGTGCGCAGCGACAGGTCGGTGATGCCCAGCTGCTTCATCAGCGCGTCGGTGGGCGCTTCGCCGTCGCCCGAGAGCAGCGCCACCGCGGCACGCTGCAGCAGCGCGATCTCGTTGCGGCCCAGACTGTCGGGCGCGCGGCCCAGCATCAGCCAGGCGAGCTTGTCGTTCTCGCTCATGTCGGGGTCGGAATACAGGCGCACGCGCAGGTTCTGCAGCGGCCCCGAGACGGCCACGCCCACGCGCACCGCGTCGAGGTTGGGCCGCAGCGCCAGCACGTCCAGCGTGGGGTTGCCCAGGGCGCCGCTGAAGGCCACGATGCCGCGTTCGATGTCCAGCTTCTGGCCGTAGCTGGCGAACTTGCCGGCCACCGTGTTGATGGTGCCCACCACCTCGGGCCGGCTGCCCGATGAACGCACGCTGAGCTGGCCGCGCAGCCCGGTGTCCAGGCCCCAGCCGCGAAAGATGGCCTTCTGGCCCATGTCGATGTCCACCGCCACCACCACCGGGTAGCGCGCCTTGCCGGTGTTGGGGTCGATGGCCTGGAACTCGGGCTCGCCGGGGCGCCGCACGACCACGTCGTCGTCCAGCGAGGGTGCGTCGCGGCGGCTGGCGTCGTAGACCATCTCGTCGAGCGTGAAGCGGCCCGTCACCTTGCCCTTGTCGGCCAGCAGCTCGATGTCGGCGCTGCCGCTGGTGCTGACGAGCCGGTCCACCCGGCCGAGCAGGCGGAAGTGGTCGGCCGCGATCTTGAAGCGCGCCTCGGGGTTCTTGCCCATGCGGGCGCCGCCGGTGATGTCGAGGAAGCCGTCGCCGCCCTTGATCCGGAAGCGCTCGATCTGCGCCGTTTCGCCCTGCAGCTTGATGGCGACGTCGCCTTCGCTGAAGTTCACGCCCTGCAGCAGGTTGCGCACGGCCAGCTTGTTGGCCGCCAGGTTGCCGTTGTAGAGCGGCGCGCCGAAGGTGCCCGACACCTCGGCCATGCCGCGCACCGAGCCGCCCAGGCGCCAGCCCGGTGGCACCCAGGCGCTCCAGATGCCGACATCGGCCACCGACAGCACCACCACGCCTTCGATGGGTGCCTCGGCCTGCGGCCAGCGCCGCTCGGGCGTGCTCTGCACCTTCACGCGGCCCGACACCTCGCCGATGCTGCGGCCGCGCAGCACGGGGGTGAAGTTCCACTGGCCGTCGTGCGCGGTGACGGACAGGCGCAGCTCCGACAGCCCCATCAGCTGCGTGCCTTCGGCGTTGGTGAGGTGCAGGTCGCCGTCCTTGCGTTCGAAGACGATCTCGGCGTCCATCTTCTCGGCGGCGCGCACGTCGATGTGCGCCGACAGGCGCAGGTCGCCGCCCCAGCCGGTGCCGGGCTGCCAGCGCGCCAGCAGCGGCGCCAGCGTGAAGGGTTCGATCTCGGCGCGCAGCTGGATCTGCGGCTGGGCGCCACGCAGGTCCACGCGCACCTCGTCCCAGCGCAGGCCCAGGTCGTCGCCCACACGCAGGCGGCCTGCATCGGCCTGCAGCATCACCAGCTTGCCGTCGACGAACTGCGCTTCGGCCTTGATGCCGCGCCCCTCGGCCCAGCCCGAGGCGGGCGGCGCGCTGCCCACGCTGCCGTCCCAGGAGCCCACCAGCAGGCGCTCGATCTGCGCGCGGTAGCGGCCGGCCCCCACCGCGTCGGTGGTCCAGCCGCCCTGCGCCACCATCAGCGCGCGCGTGCCGGTCTGGCCCTGCAGGCCGAGCATCTGTTCCACCGCCACAGGCGGCGCCACGGGCATGGCACCCGACACCTCGATGCGGTGCTCGGCCAGCGTGCCGCGCAGCTCGGCACGCACGTTGTCGGCCCTCTGCTTGTTCCAGGTGATGCCGGCCAGTTCGAGCTGGGCCGATTGCGCGGCGTCGGCGGTGCTGGCCATGCGCCAGCTGGCGCTGCCGCGCGCCACTGTGAGCGGGCCGGCGCCCAGCTGCGAAAGGCGCACGTTGCCTTCGCTGCGCATGGCCGGCCAGCGGCCGTCGGCCGTCACCGCGGCGGTGACGCTGCCCTGTTTCGGCGCCCAGTCGGCCAGGCCCGGCACCAGCTTGAACAGTGGCGCCAGCGCGGCCAGGCTGTCGGCCTTGGCCTCCACCTGCCAGCGGTCGGCCTGGCCCGTGCCGGCGGGGTCGGCGCGGCCTTCGGCGGCGAACAGGTTGCCGGCCAGGTTCAGGTCGGCGCGCAGCGTGGCGGGCGTGCCGACGGTGCCGGGTGCGTAGCCCAGCTTGACTTCCGCCGACAAGGGCACGCCGGCCAGCTGCGCGTCGTGGACCTTGAGCTGGCCGTTGCCGGCCAGGCGCTGCGCCAGCGTCAGCGGCGACAGGCGGTCGGCGTCGCCGGGCAGGCGCACGTCGAGCTGCCAGTCGCCCGACAGGCGGTGCGGCCCCTTGCGCCAGGCCGATGCGGCGTCGCCCGGCCACCAGGGCAGCGGGTCGAAGTCGGCGAGCTTGCCCTGCGTCACCACGCGCCAGTCGCTGCGGCCGGCGCGCGCCACCGAGGCGGTGAGTTCAGCCACCGCGCTGCCACTCTCGGCGCGCGCCTTCTTGATCTCCAGGGCGTGGTCGTTGGCGCTGCCTTCCACCACCAGGCGCACCGCCTGCGGCGCCTTGTCGAGCTGGCCTTTCAGATCGAGCGTCCAGGCGATGCCGGGCGGCGGCGGGCCGTCCTTCTGCGCCACCAGCGCGGGCACGCCGGTGATGCTGGCGGCGATGGGGCCCGACAGCGTCATCGCCGCGGCGCGGCCGTCCAGGCGCTGCGGCGTGACGCCGGCCAGGTTCATCTCCAGCGCCACATCGTGGCCCTGCCACACCGCGGTGCCGGTGACACGGCCGGCGCCGCGCATCGCGTCGGCCAGCGCCACGTCGAAGCGGCTCAGCTCCAGCAGGTCGGGGCGGTCGAGCTTGCCACGCAGTTCGAGCGCCAGCTTCGAAACCGGCAGGCGGCCTTCGTTCCAGCGCCCGGGCAGGGCGTTGGTCAGTTCGAGCGCCACCACCATCGGCTGCTGGTTGGCACCGCCGCTCAGCACGGTCTGGCCCGACAGGCGCGTGGACGGCGCCTTGGGGCTCAGCGCAGACAGGTCCAGCGCCTCGGTGCTGGCGTCCAGCCGCGTCAGCGGCCAGGCCTGCAGCAGGCGCAGGCCGGCGCGCACGTCCAGGCGTGGCGCGTCGCGGCCGGGCAGCGGGCGGCCGCGCAGCACGCCCGTGAGGTCGAGATCGGCCACCGTGCCGCCGGCCTGCACCACGGCCGCCCACAGCGGCGCTTCGGGCTCCAGCAGCGGGCGCAGGCTGGCCTCGGCCTTCAGCGCATAGGGCGCGGCGTTGGCGATGCGCAGCGTGCCGCCCACCGCCAGGGTGAAACCTTCGAAGCCGAAGCGCTCCACCGAGTGCTCGGCCTTGGGGCGCGGGTCGATGCTCAGGCCCTGCAGCGTGACCTTGCGCAGCGGCTGCTGGCCTTCCACCAGCAACTCGCCCAGGCTGGCCGTGGCCAGCAGCAGTTGCACCGGCGGGCGGATCTCGGGCGGCAGCGGGGGTGCCGCCTTCGACGGCGGCCCCGGTTGCACGGTGACCTTGCGCGCCACCAGCTTGTGTGCCTGCAGCGCCACCCAGGCGTTTTCGTGCGGACGGAAGTGCCACTGCATGCCGTCGACGGTGAGGTCTTCCACCAGCACCCACTGGGTGCCGCCGGCCCACTCCAGGCGCAGGGATTCGGCGCGCCAACGATCCCCCAGCAGCGCGCCCTGGAAACCCTTCACCTGCACCATCGGCAGGCGCTGCAGCAGCCACTGCGTGCCGCCGTCGGTGGTGAGCAGCCAGGCCACACCACCGGCCAGCGCGCCCAGCAGCAGCAGCAGCAGGCTGACGATGGACAGCAGCGGCAGCAGCAGGGAAAGCCCGGTGCGCACGGGCCGCGCCGGGGCGTGCACGGGGGCGGGCGTGGATGCGGGGGCTGAGGGCTCGGCCATGGCAGGCTAGAACGCGATGCCGACGCTGAAGTGCAGGCGCGCCTTGCCCACCTTGGCACCCCAGGCCCAGTCCAGCCGCAACGGGCCCACCGGGCTGCGCCAGCGCAGGCCGATGCCCACGCCCACGGCGGGATCGAGGTTCGAGAAGCTGTCGGCCGCGTTGCCCGCGTCGACGAAGAAGGCGCCCCACAGGGAAGGCATGGTCTTCGATATCGGCCGCGCCACTTCGACGCTGGCGGTGTAGAGCGATTCGCCGCTGCTCACCAGGCCATTGACCACCGGGCCCAGGCTGCGGTAGCTGTAGCCGCGCACCGAGTCGTCGCCGCCGGCGCGGAACTTCTGCGAATCCGGCACCACCATGTTCTGGCCCAGGTAGACCTGGCCCAGCTCGATGCGGGCCTGGCCGTACCAGGTGCGGCCCAGCGGCAGGTAACCGGTGAGCCGTGCGTAGGCGCGCGTGAAGGTGCCGGGGTCGGCGTTGGTGCCGCGCGAGCGGCCCACGCCCAGCTGGCCGGCGAAGGTGAAGCCCTGCGTGGGCAGGATCACGCTGTCCAGGTCGCGCCACACGCCGTGGTAGTTGAGCGAAAGCGCCAGGGCGTTGGTGCGGTCGTCGTTGATGGTGGTGGTGCGCGAGCGCTCCGCCTCGACGTAGTAGAGGCGCTCGATGCGCGAGGTGTCCTGCGTGCGGCCCAGGCGCAGGCGCTGCGAGAGCACGGTGTCGGTGTCGGACTCCAGGTTCTCGACGGTGCCGCCGATCAGGTTGCGGTAGAGGTTGTCGCCCGGGTGCGTGCTGATCTCGCCTTCCCAGAACTGGCGCTTCTGGCCCCACTCGATCTTGTTGCGCGATGACGCGGCGTAGCCGAACACGCGCCGGTAGCTGTGTTCCACCGTCGCCCGCGGGCCGGTGTTGGCGCTGATGCCGACGCCGAAGGTGTACACCTGCAGCGGCGCTTCGCGCAGCTTGACGACGATGGGCGCGGCGTCCGGGTTGGGTGCGCTGGTGTCCAGCGTGGCGCTGCTGCTCTCGAACAGGCCCGACTTCTGCATGCGTTCCTGGAAGTCGAGCAGCAGCGTGTCGGTGACGGGCGCGCCGCGGCGGGCGTTGATCAGGTGGCCCACCGTCTCCTTGTCGTGCACCACCAGGCCTTCGATCTGCAGCATGCCGTAGCGGAACAGCGGCCCGCTGTCGACGACGACGAACACGCGCACGGTGTTGGCCTCGGTGTCCACTTCGGCGCTGGTGCCGGTCCAGGCCGCGTTGGCGTAGCCGGCGGCGCGCAGCGCGGCCAGCGCGGCGCTCTTCGCTTCGCTCCAGCGCGGGTTGCGGAAGTCGCTGTTCTCGGGCAGCAGCCAGGCCTTGCGCCAGTCGGACATGAACTGGCTGGCCTCGAGGTCGCCGTCGCTGGCGCTGCGTTCGAGCGCGCCTTCCACCACCAGCGTCACGCGCGTCACACGGGCGCGCGGGCCCGGCACCACCTTCAGACGCACGATGTTGGACGCCTCGGCGTCGCGCGACAGGGTCACCGTCGGCGCGAAGAAGCCTTCCGTCTGCATCAGCTCGCGCACCTGCGAGGGCGCGGCGTCGACCAGGCGCGCCCATTCGCTGTCGTCGACGTCGTCGCGCGCCAGGCGGCCCAGGCGCACCACGTCGAGATGGCGTTCGAGCAGGGCCTTCAGCTCGTCGGGCGCTTCGATCTGGATGCGCAGGCCCTGCTTCTCGGGCGCCGGTGCGCTGGCTGCGGCGGCCGGGGCCGCCGCAGCCGCTGGCGCGCTCGGTGGGGCCAGCCCGGAGCCCAGTGCCGCGCAGCCACCCAGGCCCAGCATGCAGGCCAGCGCTGCCAGCAGCGCGGCAGCGCGCCGTTGAAGGCTCATTTGCTGAGCAGCCGCATTGCCCCTTCCAGCCCCGCCAACGACAGCGGGAACATGCGCTGGTTCATCAACTGCTGGACGATGGCGATGCTCTGCCGGTAGCCCCACACACCTTGCGGCTCGGGGTTGATCCAGGCGAAGCGCGGGAAGGCGTTGGTGAGCCGCGCCAGCCATTCGGCACCCGGCTCCTCGTTGTTGTATTCGACGCTGCCGCCCGGCTGCAGGATCTCGTAGGGGCTCATGGTGGCGTCGCCGACGAAGATCAGCTTGT
>CAYREA010000009.1:0-61990 GCA_964423075.1 uncultured Rubrivivax sp.
CGTGTGCTCGGGCAGGTAGCCGTTGCCGCCGCCGCGGTGGCCGATGACCAGCGGCACGCGGGGTGCGTTGGCGCCGGGGCCGTTGTTGTCGTGCGCCAGGGCGGGTGCCGCGGCCGCGGCGGCCAGCGTCGCCAGGGCAACCAGCGTCCAGCGCCGGCTCTTCTCGTTCCAGTTCATCGTCATCTCCTCGTTGTGGCTTGTGTCACTTCAATGAACACTAGGCGCGCGCCGTGACGGCCTGTTGACAGCCGGCGTCTGCGCGCCGAAGTGAGTGTCGCAGCTTGCGCCGCTACGATCACGCCCTCTTCAGGACACGGAGCTTCACCATGATCCGCCCGCTTACCGCCTGCCTGCTCGCCGCTGCCGCGCTGTGCACCCAGGCCCAGGACCTCAGCAAGGTCGAGATCCAGACCGTCAAGCTCAACGACAGCACCTACATGCTGCAGGGTGCGGGCGGCAACATCGGCCTGTGCGTGGGCGAGGACGCGGTGTTCCTCATCGACGACCAGTTCGCCCCGCTGGCGCCGAAGATCAAGGCCGCGGTGGCGCGCATCACCGCCAAGCCGGTGCAGTTCCTGCTGAACACGCACTTCCACTACGACCACACCGGCGGCAACGAGGCCTTCGGCAAGGACGGCGCGCTCATCGTCGCCCACGACAACGTGCGCCAGCGCATGAGCACCAAGCAGCTCATCAACCTGGTGGGCAATGTCTCGCCGCAAGAGGCCTCGCCCAAGGCAGCGCTGCCGGTGGTGACGGTGGCCAGCGAGATCCGCTTCCACATCAACGGCGAGGAGGTGCATGCCTTCCACGTGCCGCGTGCCCATACCGACGGCGACCTCATCGTGCACTTCCGCAAGGGCGACATCGTGCACATGGGCGACACCTTCTTCAACGGCTTCTACCCCTTCATCGACGTCGGCAGCGGCGGCAGCGCCGACGGCATGGTGGCCGCGGCCGACCGCGTGCTGGCGCTGGCCGGCGAGAAGACACGCATCATCCCCGGCCACGGCCCGCTGGCCAGCAAGGCCGACCTGCAGGCCACGCGCGACCTGCTGGCCACGGTGGCGCAGCGCATCCGCGAGCTGCGCCGCAGCGGCAAGACCGACAGCGAGATCCGCGCCGCGAAACCGGCCGCCGAGTTCGACGCGCGCTACGGCGGCGGCTTCATCAAACCCGACCAGTTCGTGCAGATGATGCTGGACGCGGTGCCGCGTTGACGCGCGCGGCGGCGCGCCTCAGCGCCGCGCGCGGTTCTGCACGTCCACGAAAACGGCCGCCAGCAGCACCAGGCCCTTGATCACCTGCTGGTAGTCGATGCCGATGCCCAGGATGGACATGCCGTTGTTCATCACGCCCATCACGAAGGCGCCGATCACCGCGCCCAGCACCTTGCCCACGCCGCCCGAGGCCGAGGCGCCGCCGATGAAGCAGGCCGCGATCACGTCGAGTTCGAAGCCCAGGCCCGCCTTGGGCGTGGCGGTGTTCAGACGCGCCGCGAACACCAGGCCGGCCAGCGCCGCCAGCACGCCCATGTTGACGAAGGCCCAGAAGGTGAGCCGTTCGGTGTTGATGCCCGACAGGCGCGCCGCCTTCTCGTTGCCGCCCAGGGCGTACAGCCGGCGGCCCAGCACCGTGCGGCGGGTGACGAAGTCGTACAGCGCCATCAGGAGCGCCATCACCACCAGCACGTTGGGCAGGCCCCGGTAGGTGGCCAGCAGCCAGGCCAGCGCGACGATGAGGCCGGTGAAGAGCGCGATGCGCAGCGCGAACACGGCCTTGGGTTCTTCGGCCATGCCATGGCGCGCCAGCGCGGCGCGTTCGCGCAGCCAGCCCACCGCCAGCGCGCCGGCCAGGCCCAGGCCCAGCAGCAGCGAGCCGGTCATCAGCCCTTCCTGCGCCAGCGGATCGGGGATGAAGCCCGAGCTGAGCTTCTGGAAGTCATCAGGAAAGGGCCCCACCGACTGGCCGGCCAGCAGCGCCAGCGCCAGGCCCTTGAACACCAGCATGCCGGCCAGAGTGACGATGAAGCTCGGTATGCGCATCCAGGCCACGAACCAGCCCTGCGCCGCGCCGATGAGCGCGCCGCAGGCCAGCGACACCAGCGAGGCCGGCAGCCAGTGCCATTCGAGGTTGACCATCAGCACCGCGGCCAGCGCGCCGATGAAGCCGCACACCGAGCCCACCGACAGGTCGATGTGGCCAGCCACGATCACCAGCAGCATGCCCAGCGCCATGATCACGATGTAGCTGTTCTGCAGGATCAGGTTGGTCAGGTTCAGCGGCTGCAGCAGCGTGCCGTCGGTCATCACCTGGAAGAAGGCCATGATGGCCAGCAGCGACAGCAGCATGCCGTAGTCGCGCAGGTGGCTCTTGAGGAAGGCGAGGGTGGCTTGCATGGCGGTTCAGGTTCAGGCCGCGGCGCGGCCGTCCAGCACGATGGCGCGCATCACCGCTTCCTGCGTGGCAACACCGCGCGGCAGTTCGGCGACGAAGCGACCCTCGTTCATCACGTAGAGGCGGTCGCACATCCCGAGCAGCTCGGGCAGTTCGGAAGAGATCATCACGACGCACAGCCCGTCGGCAGCGAGCTGGGCCATCAGGCTGTAGATCTCGAACTTGGCGCCGACGTCGATGCCGCGTGTGGGTTCGTCCAGGATCAGCACCTTGGGCCCCGCGAACAGCCAGCGCGCCAGCACCACCTTCTGCTGGTTGCCACCCGACAGGTGCACCACCGGCTGCGACACGCCCGTGCAGCGCGTGGCCAGGCGGCGGCGCCAGTCTTCGGCCACGCCCTGCTCGCGCGCGGCGTCGATCACGCCCCACCGGCTCACGCCCGCCAGCCGCGCCAGCGTGGTGTTGTGGGCGATGGAATGGTCCAGCACCAGGCCCAGGCCCTTGCGGTCTTCGGTGACGTAGGCCAGGCCGGCGTCGATGGCGCGGCGCACGCTGGACACGTCCACCGCCTGCCCCGCGATCAGCGCCTGGCCGCGGATGCGCGTGCCCCAGCTGCGGCCGAACACGCTCATCGCCAGCTCGGTGCGGCCGGCGCCCATCAGGCCCGCGATGCCGACGATCTCGCCGCGCCGCGCCACCAGGTTGATGCCTTTCACCGCGGCACGGTCGGCGTGGCCGGGGTGGTAGGCCCACCAGTCGCGCAACTCGAACATCACCTCGCCGGGGTTCGGCGTGCGCGGCGGGTAACGATCGGCCAGCTCGCGGCCCACCATGGCGCGGATGACACGCGCTTCGTCGGCGGCGCGGCCGTCCATCGTCTCCACCGTGCTGCCGTCGCGCAGCACGGTGATGCGGTCGGCCACGCGCGCGATCTCGTTGAGCTTGTGCGAGATCAGGATGCAGGCGATGCCCTGGCGCTTCAGCTCCAGCAGCAACTGCAGCAGCGCTTCGCTGTCGCTTTCGTTCAGGCTGGCGGTGGGCTCGTCCAGGATCAGCAGGCGCACCCGCTTGGCCAGCGCCTTGGCAATCTCCACCAGTTGCTGCTTGCCCATGCCCAGCTCGTCCACCAGCGTGGCCGGGCTTTCGCGCAGGCCCACGCGCGCCAGCAGCGCCTGCGCCTGCGTGTGCGCGGCCCAGTGGTCGATGACACCGCCGCGCGCCACCTCGTGGCCGAGGAACAGGTTCTCGGTGATGGACAAGAGCGGCACCAGCGCCAGTTCCTGGTGGATGATGACGATGCCCGCGGCCTCGCTGTCGCGGATGCCGGCGAAGTGCCGCACGGCGCCGTCGACGACGATCTCGCCTTCGTAGCTGCCCGCCGGGTGCACACCCGACAGCACCTTCATCAGCGTGCTCTTGCCGGCGCCGTTTTCGCCCACCACGGCGTGGATCTCACCGCTCCGCACCTGCAGGTTCACGCCGCGCAACGCGGCCACGCCGAAGAAATGCTTGCTGATGCCGCGCATCTCCAGCAGCGCGGCCGCGGCTGACGTCACTTGACTTGACTCTCTTTGTAGTAGCCGCTGTCGATGAGGATGGGCTTCCAGTTGCTGGCGTCCACTGCCACCGGCTTCAGCAGATAGGCCGGCACGACCTTGATGCCGTTGTTGTAGGTCTTGGTGTCGTTCACTTCGGGCGCCTTGCCCGACAGCACCGCGTCGATGAGGTTGGCCGTGACCTTGGCCAGTTCGCGCGTGTCCTTGAAGATGGTGCTGTACTGCTCGCCCTTCAGGATGCTCTTGACCGAAGGCACCTCGGCGTCCTGCCCGCTCACCACCGGGCAGGGCTGCTTGGCGCTGCAGTAGCCCACGCCCTTCAGCGACGACAGGATGCCGATGCTGATGCCGTCGTAGGGGCTCAGCACCGCGTGCAGCTTGTCCTTGCCGTAGAAGGCCGACAGCAGGTTGTCCATGCGCGCCTGCGCGGTGGCGCCGTCCCAGCGCAGCGTGCCCACCTTGTCCATGCCCATCTGCTTGCTGCGCACCACCAGCTTGCCGCTGTCGATGTAGGGCTTGAACACGCTCATCGCGCCGTCGTAGAAGAAGAAGGCGTTGTTATCGTCGGGCGAGCCGCCGAAGAGTTCGATGTTGAAGGGGCCCTTGCCCTGCTTCAGGCCCAGCTTGTCGACGATGGAGCCGGCCTGCAGCACGCCGACCTGGAAGTTGTCGAAGGTGGTGTAGTAGTCGACGTTCTTGCTGCCGCGGATCAGGCGGTCATAGGCCACCACCTTGATGCCCTTGTCGGCCGCGCTCTGCAGCACCTTCGAAAGCGTCGTGCCGTCGATGGCCGCGATCACCAGCACCTTGGCGCCCTTGGTGACCATGTTCTCCACCTGCGCCAACTGGTTGGGGATGTCGTCGTCGGCGTACTGCAGGTCGGTCTTGTAGCCGCGCGCCTGCAGCTCCTTCACCATGCCGGCGCCGTCGCCGATCCAGCGCGCGCTGGACTTCGTCGGCATCGAGATGCCCACCAGGCCCTTGCCGGCCTGGGCGGCGGCCGGCAGCGGCAGCGCCAGGCCGGCGGCCAGGGCCAGCGCGGCGGCGAGGAAGGTCTTTCTGCGGATGGTCATGGTCTCGTCTCCTGGTTGTTGCTTGGGTTCGGTTTCTTCATCGAGCCCGGCGCTGCCGGGCCCCGCCGCTCGCATCGGTCGCTAGCATCGCAGCATCGCGACCAGCCGCAAAGTGTGTCATGCCCCAGTACGCCAACTACCCGAGCCTGGCCGGGCGCCCGGTGCTCATCACCGGCGGCGCCAGCGGCATCGGCGCCTGCATCGTCCAGGCCTGCGCGCAGCAGGGCATGCGGGTGGGGTTCATCGATCTCGACGCGGAGGCCGGCGCGGCCCTGGCCGCGCGGCTGGCGGCGGCGCCGGGTGTGGCGCACGCGCCGGTGTTCGCCGCCGCCGACCTGAGCGACATCACCGCGCTGCAGCAGGCCATCACCACGCTGCGCGCGGCCTGCGGGCCCTTCACCGGGCTGATCAACAACGCCGCGAACGACCGCCGCCAGGCCTTCGACACCATCACGCCCGAGGCCTGGGACGCGGGCATGGCCGTGAACCTGAAGCAGCAGTTCTTCTGCGCCCAGGCCGTGGCGCCCGACATGCGCGCGGCCGGCGGCGGCAGCATCGTCAACCTGGGTTCGGCCAGCTGGCGCCTGAAGCAAGGCGGCATGCCCGTGTACACCACGGCCAAGGCCGCGGTGCAGGGCCTCACGCGCAGCCTGGCGCGCGACCTGGGGCCGGCGCACATCCGCGTCAACACGCTGGTGCCGGGCTGGGTGATGACGGACAAGCAGCTGCGCCTGTGGGCCACCGACGAAGCACGCGCCGAGGTGGCGCGGGTGCAGTGCCTGCCCGGCTTCCTGCAGCCCGAGCACATCGCCACGATGGCGCTCTTCCTGCTGGCCGACGACAGCGCGATGTGCACGGCGCAGGATTTCATCGTCGACGCGGGCTGGTCCTGATCGCGTGGGGGCAACCCCGCAGGCTATGCTGCGCGCCGCCATGAAACCGCCCGCCTCCCACCGCCCATGCGCAACCTGACGCTGCGCGGCCTGCGCGTCTTCGAGGCCGCTGCCACCACCGGCGGCTTCTCGCGCGCGGGGGAACTCATGGGCATGTCGCAGAGCGCCGTGTCGCAGCAGATCCGCCAGCTCGAAGACGAGCTCGGCACGCGCCTCTTCGACACCCTGGCGCGGCCCATCCGCCTGACTGACGCGGGTGCGGAGCTGCTGCGCCACACGCGCGTGATCCTGGCCCAGGTGGGTGTGGCCGAAGACGCGCTGACGACGCTGGACGGCCACTACCGCGGCCAGCTGCACGTGGCCGTGGTGTCGCCGGGACAGTACTTCGTGCCGCGCCTGCTGGCCAGCTTCCGCCAGCAGCACCCCGAGCTGCGCCTGAAGCTCACGCAGGGCCGGCGCGACCACCTGCTCACGCTGCTGGCCGAACGCCAGATCGACCTGCTGATCGGCGGCTACCCGCCGGCCGAGGCCGACGTGGAGGCCGAGGTCTTCGCGCGCCATCCGCACTGCATCATCGCCGCCCCCGGCCACCGCCTGGTGGGGCAGACGCAGATCGCCTGGCCCGACCTGCGCGAAGACACCTTCATCTTCCGCGAGGCCGGCTCGGCCACGCGCGCCTTCCTGGAGCACCTGCTGCAGATGCAGCGCCTGCAGGTGCGCGCCGACATCGAGATGCAGGGCCCCGAGGCCATCAAGGCCGCGGTGACGGCGGGCATGGGCATCAGCTTCGCTTCGGCCCACACCTTCCAGAGCGAGCTGGTGGCCGGCCGCATCGCCGTGCTGGACGTGCAGGAGATGCCCAAGCAGCTCGACTGGTGCGTGCTGACGCGCCGCGACACGCCGCTGTCGGGCAGCCAGCGCCTGCTGCGCGACCATGTGCTGGCGCATGGCGCGGCGGCCGCGGCCTGCCGCATCAGCAGCCACGGGCATTGACGAGCCCGCACCAGCGCGCATGCGCTGCGGGCAACAGGTCGGGCAGCAGCGCCGCGGTGGCTTGGGTGGCGGGGCTGGCGATGCCGGTGTCCGTCCAGTGCGCCAGCATCCAGGCGCCGCGCGCGGTGCCTTCCAGTTCATCCACGCTCACCAGCACCGGCGCCTGCGGCAGCAGCGCAGCCAGCACGCCGGTGTAGAGGGGGTTGCGTGCGAACGGGCCTTCGACGATGAGCGGGCCCACGCCGCCCAGGCGTTCGATGATCCAGGCCGTGACCTGCGCCGCGTAGAACGCCGCCAGCGTGGCGCGTTCGGCGACGTTCAGGCGTTCCAGCGCCACGTGGCCCTGGTCGTCGAGCACCCGGCCCACGTCGCCGCGGAAGGGGCCGCCCTGGGCTTCGAAACCGGGCAGCGCCAGCACGCCGCGCTGCAGCAGGCGGCGCAGGTCGGCTTCGTTCGCGAGAGCCGGGTCGGCGCCGGCACACAGCTGCTGCAGTTCGCGCCCGCCCATGAAGCGGCCGGTGGGCACACGCTCGTGCCGCACCGACACGTTGCACAGCTGGTCGAGCGCAGCCTCCAATGGGCGCTCGGGGCCGCCGGGCGCCATCACCACCACCCAGGTGCCAGTGGTCACCAGCGTCAGGCGCGGATGGCTGCGCAGGTAGCGCGCCAGGCAGGCGTTGCTGTCGTGCGCGCCGACGTGCACACGCAGGCCCGCGGGCAGGCCCAGGCGCCGCGCCAGCGCGGGCCGCACCGGGCCCAGCACCTCCCAGGCGCGGCGCAGTGGCGCGAAGCGCGCAGCCCAGCCGCGGCGCTGCGCCAGCTGCGAATAGCTGCCCGCGCCGGGGTTCCACAGGTGCGTGTGGCAGCCGAGTGAACTCACCTCGCTGGCCGCCACGCCGCTGAGCCACCAGGCCCAGTACTGCGCGTAGGGCATCAGCTGGCCGCGTGCGAAGGCAGCCGGCGCATGGCGTTCGAGCCAGTCGAACTGCGTGGCCGCGTTCAGGCCGCGCGGCAGGTCGGGGCTGTGGGTTTCTTCGAAGGCGCCGATCTGCTGCAGCCAGTCGGCCGGGCGCTGGTCGAAACCTTCGAACTCGTAGTCGGGCACCGGCCAGGCCAGGCGGTCACCGTCCACCGCGGCAAAGGCCGCGCCGTGCGCGCTGACCACGGCGCGCGCCAGGCGGCCGCGCAGGTCGCCCAGGCCGGCCAGAGCGTCTTCGAGCCAGGTGGCCACGCCCTCACTGTCCAGCGCGGCCCAGGGGCCGCTGCGGCGGGTGGCGCCGGCGTGGTCGGAACGGGCCACCACCTCGCCGGCACGGTCCAGCAGCAGCAGCTTGCTGCGGGTCTTGCCGACGTCGAGCACCAGATCGAGCGCGCCGGCCTCCAATCGTTCAGACAATGCCGCCCCCGCCTCCACTGCGGGCTGGGCGCTCGCCGGCCAAACGCGCGCGGTAGCCCGATGCGCGGTACACGGCCAGCGGCTCCACCGCCGCGCCGGCCTGCAGGCGCACCTGTTGCAGGATGGGCGTGACGTCGGTCTGGAAGGCGCGCTTGAGCAACCGCGTGGCGGTGAGTGCGTCGTTGGCCTGCTGCGTGGCGTCGAGCGCGGCGCGGTCCACCAGCAGGGCCTGCGCATAGGTGCGCTGCACCTGCTCGGCGCTATCGATCAGGCTTTCGATGGGGTCGGTGACGTTGTGGCTCTGGTCCAGCATGTAGGCGGGGTTGAAGCCCGAAACGCCTTCGTGCGCCGCGGCCACCAGTTCGTTGAACACCAGGAACAGGCGGTAGGGCGAGACGCTGCCGGCGTCGAGATCGTCGTCGCCGTACTTGCTGTCGTTGAAGTGGAAGCCGGCCAGCTTGTCGGCGGCGATGAGCCGCGCCACGATGAGCTCGATGTTGACGTTGGGCGCGTGGTGGCCCAGGTCCACCAGGCACTGCGCCTGCGGGCCCAGGGCGCTGGCGGCCAGGAAGCTGCTGCCCCAGTCCTGGATCACCGTGCTGTAGAAGGCCGGCTCGCAGATCTTGTGTTCGAGGAACATGCGCCAGTCGCCCGGCAGCGCGGCGTAGATCTGGCGCGTGCTTTCCAGGTAGCGCTCGAAGGCGCGGCGGAAGTGCTGCTGGCCGGGGAAGTTGCTGCCGTCGCCCACCCACACCGTGAGTGCCTGGCTGCCGAGCGCCTTCCCGATCTCGATGCACTCCAGGTTGTGCGCCACCGCCTGCGCGCGCGTGGCGGCGTCGGTGTGCGTGAGGCTGCCGAACTTGTAGCTCTGCGCCTGGCCGGGCTGGTCGCTGAAGGTGTTGGAGTTCATCGCGTCGAAGGCCAGGCCGTAGCCGGCGGCCGTTTCGCGCAGTTCGCTGTAGTCGCTGCACTTGTCCCAGGGGATGTGCAGCGACACCGTGGGCGTGGCGCGGCCCAGCTGGTGGATCACGGCGCAGTCCTGCAGCTTGTCGTACACGTCGCGCGGTTCGCCGGGGCCCGGGAAACGCGCGAAGCGCGTGCCGCCCGTGCCCACGCCCCAACTCGGAATGGCCACGCCGAAGGTGGCCACCTGCGCGCGCACGCGCTCGATGTCGATGCCGCGCCGCGCGAGCTGTTCGCCCAGGTGCTGGTAGTCGTTCGGCACCTGCGGGCGCAGCTTCTCGTTATGGGCGTCGATCAGGTTCTGGGCTATGGGGCGCATGGGGCCTCCGCGATGGAAGTTCAGCGGGTGAAGGCCGCGAGATTGCCGGCATCCACATTGACGATGTTGCCCGTGCACTTGCCCGAAAGCTGCTCGTCGGCGAAGAAATACACCGCCTCGGCGATGTCTTCGGGCAGCACGCTGCGCTTGAGCATGCTGCGCTCGCGGTAGAAGGCCTCGAGGTCGCCTTCATCGATCTTGTTGGCGGCGGCGCGTTCCTCGCTCCACTTGCCGGTCCAGATCTTGGAACCGCGGATCACCGCGTCGGGGTTGACCACGTTGCTGCGTATGGCCAGCGGCGCGCCTTCCAGCGCGAAGTTGCGGCTGAGCTGGATCTCGGCCGCCTTGGCCGCGCAGTAGGCCGTGGCCTGGTTGCTGGCCACCATGCCGTTCTTGCTGGCCACCACGATGATGCAACCGCCGCTGCGCTGGCGCTTCATCACGCGGAAGCCTTCGCGGCCGACGAGGAAGTAGCCGGTGGACAGGATGGCCTGGTTGCGGTTCCACAGCTCCAGGCTGGTGTCTTCCAGCGGCGCGGCCGAGGCGATGCCGGCGTTGCTGACGAGGATGTCCAGGCCGCCGAATTCGAGGCAGCAGCGCTCGAAGGTGGCGATCACGCTGGCCTCGTCGGTGACGTCGCAGCGCAGGCCGCGCACCACGTCCTTGCCGTAGGCCTTTACCAGTTCGGCCACGGCGGCTTCCAGCGCTTCCTGGTCGATGTCGGCCAGCACCACGCAGGCGCCTTCGGCCAGCAGGCGCCGCACCACGGCGCGGCCGATGCCGCCGGCACCACCGGTGACCAGCGCCACCTTGCCCACCAGCGGCTTGGCCTTGGGCATGCGCTGCAGCTTGGCTTCTTCGAGCAGCCAGTATTCGATGTCGAAGGCCTCCTGCTCGGGCAGGCCGACATAACGGTCCACCGCATTGGCCTCGCGCATCACGTTGATGGCGTTGACGTAGAACTCGCCGGCGATGCGCGCCGTGGCCTTGTCGCCGGCCAGCGTCACCATGCCGATGCGCGGCAGCAGCAGCACCACGGGGTTGGGGTCGCGCAGCGCCGGGCTGTCGGCGCGCTTGCAGCGGGCGTAGTAGGCCGTGTAGTCGGCGCGGTAGGCGGCCAGCAGTTCGTCGAGCCGCGCCTTGAGCGCTTCGCCTTCCAGGCGCCAGACACTTTCCTCGATGACCAACGGGCGGATCTTGGTGCGCAGGAAGTGGTCGGGGCAGCTGGTGCCCAGGGCGGCCAGCGGCACCAGGTCCTTCGAGTTGACGAAGGCCATCACCTCGTCGGAGTGGTTCACGTGCAGCAGCTTGGGCTTGCCGGCCGAGGCCACGCCGCGCACCACGGGCAGCAGGCGCGCCAGCACGGCATCGCGTTCGGCCGCGGCCAGCGCCTCGAATCTGGCGCCACCGAAGGCCACGGCCTTCTTCGCCTGGCGCTCGGTCGCCAGCCAGGCCTGCGCACGTTCGATCAGATCCACCGTGTTGGCGTAACAGGCCTCGGCCGTATCGCCCCAGCTGAAGAGGCCGTGGCCACCCAGCACGATGCCGCGCAGGCCCGGATGGGCTTCGTTGTAGGCCTTCAGGCGCCGGCCCAGTTCGTAGCCCGGGCGCATCCAGGGCAGCCAGCCCACGGTGCCTTCGAAGACACGCTGCGTGATCTCTTCGGAGTTGGCCATCGCCGCGATGGCGATCACCGCGTCGGGGTGCATGTGGTCGACATGCGCGTAGGGCAGCTGCGAATGCAGCGGCGTGTCGATGGAGGCGGCACGCGGGTTCAGGTTGAAGGTGCAGTGCGGCAGGTAGCCCACCATCTCGTCTTCATGCGCCAGGCCGCGGTACAGGCCTTCCAGGGCCTGCAGCTTGTTCATGTAGAGCGTGGAGAAGCCGTCGCGCTTCATCGAACCGATGTCGCCGCCCGAGCCCTTCACCCACAACACCTCGGCCAGCCCGCCCGTGAGCGGGTCCTTCTGCTTCAGCTTGGCCGAGGTGTTGCCGCCGCCGTAGTTGGTGATGCGCAGGTCCGAGCCGAGCAGGTTGCTGCGGTACAGCAGCAGGCCGGGCTCGTCCAGGCCGGCGGCCTGCTCGGGGTTCCAGCGCGGGAAGGGGCGGTTGTCACTCATGTCGGTTTGCGGCCGGGCCGCCTGGTTTCTCGGGTTCGGGCAGGGGCGAACGGTTCAACCGCCACCCCAGGTTGGCCGGGACTCTAGGGACCGGCCCCCATCCTCACAATCGCCCGCCGCTTCTGCATTCGATAAGCGCGGCTTATCGGCCAGTGCCGCTGCCTAGCAGCCGTGCCGCGGCCGCAGCTGTGGCGCGGCCATCGCAGCGCGGCACGAGGCCAGGAAAACCCCAAGCCCGTGCACGCCCTGCGGCCTGTTTCCGCAGGTGCACAAACGCGCTCGGCTTGCGGGCATCTCCGCTTCGTGCGGCAACGCACCCTGAACCAACATCGCCGGGCGACGAAGACGCCTGCAGCGCCACCGCGCACAAAGCCGCACAGCAACAAGAGCCGGCGCCGACCCGGCTGATCACACGGAGACAACCCATGCACAGGACAGCACCCGCCGCGAGCCCGCTCCGGCCCACCGGCATCGCGATGGCCGTGGCCGCACTCGTGGCCGCCGCACCCGCCTGGGCCCAGACCGCGCCGCAGGCACCGGCCGCCGCCGCCAGCGCCGCGCGGCCCGCATCGCCGGGCGCTGCAGCAAAGGCCGACGCGTCGATCACCACCGTCGAAATCAAGGGCACCCGCGCGTCGATCCAGGGTTCCATCGCCCGCAAGCGCGGTGCCTCCACCGTGCAGGACAGCATCGTTGCCGAGGACGTGGACCAGTTCCCCGACAAGAACGTCGGCGAGGCCCTGTCGCGTGTGTCCGGCGTGCAGCTGACGCGCGAGTTCGGCGAAGGTTCGCAGGTGTCGATACGCGGCGTCGAGCCCGACCTGAACCGGGTGGAAGTCAACGGCGTCTCGGTGCTCAGCACCAACGGCAGCGGCGGCCGCGGCGCCGAGTTGCGCGAGCTGGCCTCGGAGCTGATCTCGTCCATCGACGTGGTCAAGGGCAGCACCGCCGACCTCACCGAAGGCGGCATCGGCGGCACGGTGCAGATCAACACGCGCAAGCCGCTGCAGTTCACCAAGCCGACGCTGGCCGTGGTGCTGTCGGGCGAAACCGCAAGCGCGCGCGGTGGCATGCAGCCGCGCGTGAGCGTGCTGCTCGCCGACAAGTACCTGGGCGGCAACCTGGGCCTGATGGCCAACGTCGTCTACGACCACGTGCTCACGCGCAACGACTACACGCGCAACACCTCGTGGACCTTCCTGCGCGACTGGGACTTCTCGGCCGAGAAGACGATCACCAGCCTGGACTCCACCGCCGCCGGCGTCACCACCAGCGCCGGCTGCGCCGCGCTCACCAACGCCACCCAGCGCACCGAGTGCCAGCGCCAGTGGTTCGACTACGCGCCGCGCATCTCGCGCTACGGCATCTGGACACGCGACCACAAGCGCGTGTCGGGCGAACTCACCGCGCAGTACCGCTTCTCGGAACAGTTCGACGCCTGGCTCAGCTACCAGGCCAACCAGCAGAAGCAGCGCCTGAACGACCGCAACTTCGGCACCGACTTCGCCGCCGTCACGCGCCTGGCGGGCCCCGGCAATGCGCCGGTTTACAACGCCGCCACCGGCGTGCCCAGCACGGCCGGCACCTGCGTGCCCGCCACCACCACCGCCACGCCACCCGGCATGACGGTGGAGAACCACCACGTCACCGAGTACACGGTGGGCAACTGCATCAACGTGGCCGGCGTGGGCGGCCAGGGTGCCTTCAGCACCTCGGCACGCGACTTCGCGCTCAACATCGATTCGCGCTACGCCACCAGCGGCTTCACCTTCAAGAACGACATCTGGAAGATCACCGGCCTGCTGGCCAATTCGCGCTCGGACTACGAGGCCGCCACCAACAGCATCGTGCTGACGCAGAACGCGCCGGGCCTGAAGGTCACGCTGGACAGCCAGCGCCTGCCGCACTTCACCTTCCCCACCGCCTACGACCCCGAGAGCAGCAGCTCCTACGTGCAGGCCCAGCTGCAGTACCGCCCCTCGGCCACGCAGAACGCCGAACGCCAGGCCAAGCTGGACCTGCAGGTGTCGCTGGACACCCCCTTCATCAGCCGCGTGTGGTTTGGCGGGCAGGCGCGCTCGGGCAGCTCGCGCCAGTACAACGGCGGCGGCTACCTGGCCAGCAACGGCGCCAACCTGGCGTCCACCGCCGACGACGTGAACGTGCTGGGCGCCAACGTGAACTCCACCTTCACCTACGACCCGCTGTACACCGGCACCGCGCAGCGCGCGCCCGACAACCAGACCTTCATCGCGTCCACCTCGTCCAACCAGTACGTCAACGCGGCCCAGATGAAGGCCCTGGTGGACGCCGTGCGCAGCCGTTCGCCCGGCACCTTCTTCGGTGGCTACGACGGCGTGAGCGGCGTGCCTTCGAGCTGGATGTCGCCCGACTACAACCTGGCCGCGCCGCTGTTCAACACCAGCGCCTTCAACTTCAATTCGCTGTACCAGGCGCCGGGCAGCGACGGCAAGATCTACCCGCAGATCCCGGCCTTCGACATCAGCGAGCGCGTGGGCGCGGGCTACATGCGGCTGGACTTCGACACCGAGGTGGCCGGGCTGCCGCTGGACGGCAACTTCGGCCTGCGCTACACCAGCACCAGCGTCAAGTCGGCGGGCCTGTACAGCTACCGCCAGCGGGTGGAAAACTCTGCAGGCAGCGCCACCTTCACCGACCGCGTGGTGGCCAACAGCATCGTGGCCCTGGACAACAGCTACAACGACGTGCTCCCGAGCGTGAACGCCACGCTGCACCTGATGGGCGGCAAGCTGCTCACGCGCGCCGGCTACGCCAAGGTGATGGCACGCCCGGCGATCAACCTGCTGGCGCCCAACGTCACCTGCACGCTGGGCAGCGGCCGGGCGCAGTTCGGCGGCGACGGCTTCGACGACTGCACGGCCGGCAACCCCGACCTGCAGCCTTACCGCGCCACCAAGTACGACCTGAGCCTGGAGTACTACGCCTCGCGCGACACCCAGATCAGCCTGGCGAACTTCCGCACCAACATCGGCACCTACGTGCGCACCGGCATCCGCGTGCCGCAGGTCGACTTCTTCGGCGACGGCAACCTCTTCGACGTGACCATGCCCGTCAACGGCAAGGGCGCACGCACGCAGGGCCTGGAACTCGCCGGCCGCACCGCCCTCACCTTCCTGCCCGGCTGGCTGGGCGGCTTCGGCATCGACGCCAACTACACGCGCATGAGCTTCCGCTACGCGGCGGGCAACGAGCTGCTGAACACGCTGGACGGCACGGTGCTGCCCTACCCGGGCCTGTCGAAGAACGCCTACAACCTGGGCCTGTGGTACGACCAGGGCCTGATCAATGCGCGCATCGCATACCACCGGCGCGACAGCTACTACACCGGTGGCAACGACGTGTCGGGCAACCCCAACTTCCGCGACGCCACGGCCTACCTCGACGCCAAGATCCAGTTCCGCCTGACCAAGAGCTTCACCCTGTCCTTCGAAGGCAAGAACCTCACCGACCAGGCCGAGCTCACCTACTCGGGCGACCTGTCGCGGCCCAACGAGCTGGCTTTCTCGGGCCGTCGTTACTACGTCAGCGTGGCGTACAAGCTCTGATGCCGATGGAAGGCCGCCATGCCGCACGAGGCCTGTGTGCACTCGCCCTGCTGCTGGCGGCCTGCGCCACACCACCGCAGCCCGGCGGCCCCACACGCCAGGCCGAGCGCCTGGGCCGCGGTGCGGTGGCTGTGCCGGCGGCCGAGGGCCGGCTCATCACTTGGCGGCTGCTCGGGAACGACCCGGCCGGCATCCGCTTCCACGTCGAACGTGACGGCCGGCGCCTGACGCAGGACGCGCAGGCGCTGACGCAGTTCCTCGATACCACGGCCGCCAGCGCGGCCGCGCGCTACAGCGTCACCGCGGTGGTGGATGGGCAGGAACAGGCCGCTGCGCCAGCGCGCGTGCTGGCCGAGCCCTTCCTGCGCGTGCCGCTGGACAAACCCGCCGACGGCGAAGGCTACGGCTGGGAAGCCAACGACGGCGCCGCGGCCGACCTGGACGGCGACGGCGAGTACGAGCTGATCGTCAAGTGGCAACCCACCAACGCCAAGGACAACTCGCAGGCCGGCATCACCGCAAACACGCTGCTCGACGCCTACCGGCTCGACGGCACGAAGCTGTGGCGCATCGACCTCGGGCCGCACATCCGCTCGGGTGCGCACTACGCGCCTTTTGTCGTCTACGATTTCGACGGTGACGGCCGCGCGGAACTGATGCTGCGCACCGCCGACGGCACCGTCGACGGCCGCGGCCGCGTGCTGGGTGATGCCACGGTGGACTATCGCAACGCCCGCGGCTATGTGATCGAAGGCCCCGAGTTCATCACCGTGTTCGACGGCCGCAGTGGCGCCGCGCTGGCCAGTGCACCCTACGTGCCACCACGCGGCAGCGTGATGGCCTGGGGCGACGGCTACGGCAACCGCGTCGACCGTTTCCTGGCCGGCGTGGCCTACCTCGACGGCACCCGCCCCAGCGCCGTGTTCTCGCGCGGCTACTACACCCGCGCCGTGCTCGCAGCCTGGGACTGGCGCGACGGAAAGCTCACGCAACGCTGGGTCTTCGACAGCGACCAGCCCGGCCCCGGGCAAGCCGTGCGCGGCCAGGGCGCGCACTGGTTCGCAGTGGCCGATGCGAACGGCGACGGCCGCGACGACGTCGTCTACGGCGCCGCCACCATAGGCAGCGACGGCCGCCTGCTCTACAGCACCGGCCTCGGCCACGGCGACGCGCTGCACGTGGGCCGGCTCAGCCCCGAACAGCCCGGCCTGCAGGTCTTCATGGTGCACGAGTCGCCGCGCGAGTACGGCGCACACGGCATCGAGATGCACGACGCCGCCAGCGGCCAACTGCTGTGGAGCCACAGCGGCGAAGGCAAGGACGTGGGCCGCGGCGTCTGCATGGACATCGACGCCGCACACCGCGGCCAGGAGTGCTGGGCTTCGGTGGGCCCGCTGCTGAACGCGCAGGGCCAGAAACTCGGCGACAGCAAGCCCAGCGCCATGAACTTCGGCCTGTGGTGGGACGGCGACCTGCTGCGCGAGACACTCGACCGCATGAGCGTCGCCAAGTGGAACCCGCAGACCGGCCGGCAGGACCGGCTGCTCGATGGCGCGCCCTTCGGCGCCGCGTCGAACAACGGCACCAAGGCCACGCCCGTGCTCAGCGCCGACCTGTTCGGCGACTGGCGCGAAGAGGTGGTGTGGCGCGGCGCCGACAACAGCTCGCTGCTGGTCTTCACCACGCCGCACCCCACGCCCCACCGCTTCGTCACGCTGATGCACGATCTGCAGTACCGCGTGCAGGTGGCGGCGCAGAACGCCGGCTACAACCAGCCGCCGCAGGTCTCGTTCGAGCTGGGGGCCGGCATGCCGGCGCCTCCGGCACCGCGGCTGTTCTTGCCATGACGATGCTGCGTACCGCCCTTGCCGCCTTGTTGTGGCTGCTCGCCGGCCCCGCGGTCACGCAGGACCTGCCGGGCCAGCGGGGTGCCGCGGCCGTGGCAGCGGCCGACGCGAAACCGGCCGGCCCGCTGCCCAACAAGACCTTCCTGATGTCGGCCTTCCCGGCCACCTCGCAAGACCGCCTGAGCCTCTTCACGTCGAATGACGGCATCACCTTCACCACGCTGGCCTCCGAGGCCTGGCAGCCACCCAAGGGCCTGCTGCGCGACCCTTCGATCACCCGCGCCGCTGACGAGCTCTACTACATCGTCTACACCACCGGCTGGTCGGGCCAGAGCTTCGGCGTGGCGCGCTCGCGCGACCTGAAGCAGTGGCAGCACGTGGCCGATATCCCCGTGGCGCTGCCGGGCCTGACCAACGTCTGGGCGCCCGAGTGGTTCCGTGACGAGGACGGCAGCCTGTGTGTGATCGTCTCCTTGTCCACCGGCGGCACCGAAGGCCCTTTCCGCGCCTACCACCTGAAGCCCACCGCGCCGGACCACTCGGCCTTCAGCGCACCGCGACTGCTGCAGGGGCTGGACCGCAACCCCATCGACACCTTCGTCATCCGCCACGGCGGGCGCTACGTGGCGTTTGCGAAGAACGAGAGCAGCAAGCTCGTCGAACGCGCCTGGGCCCACTCGCTCGACGGGCCCTGGACCTACGAGCGCACCGGCAACTGGGCCGGCTGGGGCGGCCCCGCCGAAGGCCAGGCCCTGGTGCCGGTGCGCGATGCGCAGGGCCGCGAGGGCTGGCGCATCTTCCTAGACGACTACATCGGCAAGACCTACCGCTTCAGCGACAGCTTCGACGGCCTGCAGACCTGGACGCCGGTGCGCGAACTGCAGAGCGTGAGCGGCGCCGTGCGCCACTTCACCGTGCTGGCCGAAGACACGGCACAGCTGCAGCGGGCCACCGCGCCGAGGGGCACACCGAAGAAGATCAGCTGGGACCGCCATTCGCTGCTGTTCGACGGCCAGCGCCAGATGATCTTCGCCGGCGAGTTCCACCCCTTCCGCCTGCCTTCGCCCAGCCTGTGGCGCGACGTGCTGCAGAAGATCAAGGCCGCGGGCCTGAACACGGTGTCGATCTACTTCAGCTGGGGCTACCACTCGGCACAGCCGGGGCAGTTCGACTTCAGCGGTGTGCGCAACGTCGAGCGGGCGCTGCAGATGGCGGCCGAAGAGAGCCTGTACGTCATCGCGCGGCCCGGGCCCTACGTCAATGCCGAACTCAGCGCCGGCGGTTTCCCCGGCTGGCTGACGCGCCAGCGCGCCGAAGCGCGCACCGACGCGCCGGCCTACCAGGCCGCGGCGCGCGATTGGCTCACGCAGATCAACACGATCATCGCGCGCCACCAGCTCACGAACGGCGGCGGCACCGTCATCGCCTACCAGCTGGAGAACGAACTGTTCTCGGTGCAGCCCAAGAACGCGCGCCACATGCAGTTCCTGGCTGACAAGGCGCGCGCCGACGGCATCACGGTGCCCCTCTTCCACAACGCCGCGTCGCGCCTGCCCGACTGGACGCCGAAGAACTCGAGTGCGCCCTACGCCAACCCCGGGCCGACGGACCTGTACGCCTTCGACGGCTACCCCGGGGGCGTGTGCGGCGTGGATGCGCAGCCCGGCAAACCCTCGCCCGCGCCCGACTGGGGCCTGTACGGCACGAATGCCCCGCGCATCGGCGCCAAGGCCAGCCCCCACACGCCCGGCTTCGTGGCCGAGATCGGCGGCGGCTGGTTCGACTACTGGGGCAGCAACGGCACCTACGAATGCACCGCGCTGCGCCAGGGCACGGGCTACCAGCGCGTGGTGTACGGCAGCAGCCTGATCAACGGCCTGACGATCCACTCCATCTACATGGCGTTCGGCGGCACCAGCTGGGGCTGGCAGCCGGCGCCGGTGGTGTTCACCTCCTACGACTACGGCGCGCCCATCGACGAAGCGCGGCGGCTGCGGCCCAAGGCGCTGTCGCTGAAAGTGATGGGCACGTTTGTGCAGGCCGCGGCACCGGTGCTGTCACAGATGGAGCTGGGCGAGCCCATCGAGCCCGACAACCCGAAGGTGCGCCTGCAGCACAACCGGGCTTTGGGCAGCCATGTGCTGTTCGCGACGCACCAGCCATCGACGGGCACCGGCACCGAAGCCTTCTCGTTCACGCTGGGTGCCTACCGCGTCCCGCAGGCGGGCCGGCTGCAGCTGAACGGCCACGACGCGAAGATGCTGCTCGCGAACTACGCGCTCGAACGCCAGCTGCTGGTCTATGCCACCTCCGAATTGCAGACCCACCTGCGCCACGGCGAGCGCGACCTGGCGCTGCTGCACGGCCGCCGCGGCGAAGACGGCGAGACCGTGCTGCGCTACACCTCGCGGCCCGGCGTCAAGGTGCAGGCCGGCGAAGTGAGTGTGCAGTGGGATGCGACTCGCGGCGACCTGCGTTTGAACTACCGTCACCAGGGCCTGCTGGAAGTGCAGATCAGCGGCGGCGGCCGCGCGCCGCTGATGCTGCTGATCGCCGACGAAATCACCTCGCAAGCTTTCTGGCGCGTGCAGGCTGGCGATGAAGGCGCGCTGGTGCTGAGCCCGGCGCTGGTGCGTGGCGCCACGCGCGATGGTGCCGAACTCGCGCTGCGCGGCGACACCACCACCGCCAGCCCGCTGCGACTGTGGGCGCCGGCCGGCGTGCAACGCCTGCGCTTCAATGGCGAGCCGGTGACCGTGTTCGCAGGCGTCGGCGCCAGCCTCGTCGCCCGCACCCCGCTCGCCGGCCCCGTACACATCACCCTGCCCGAGCTGCGCACCCTGCCCTGGACGCGCCGGGCCGACAGCCCCGAAGCCGCCCCCGCCTTCGACGACAGCCGCTGGCGCCGCGCCGACGCCGCGCAGTCGGCCGCGCACTTCTTCACCGCCAACGACCCCGGCCAGCCCGTGCTGGCAATGAGCGACTACGGCTTCCACCGCGGTGACGTCTGGTACCGCGGCCGCTTCCGCACCGAAGCCCGCACCGGCCCGCTGCAGATGGACCTGTTCTTCGGTGCCGGCGGCGCCGGCCTGATGCAGGTGTGGCTGGACGGCCGCTACCTCGGCCAGCACGAACTCGACACCGGCCGGCCCTTCCCCGAGACCACCGACAGCTTCAGGCGCGCACTCGAAGCGCTGCCGCCCGGCGAGCATGTGCTGGCGGTGATGGTGCGCAACAACGGCCACAACTGGGACCTGCTGGCCGACGAGGCGCACAAGGAAGGGCGCGGTCTGATCGCGGCGTCCATCGCGCCGCGATCAGGCCGGCGCTTCGCCATTCCCATCGAATGGCGGCTGCAGGGCAACCAGGGCGGCGAAGCGATTGCCGACCTGGTGCGCGGGCCGTACAACAGCGGTGGCCTCTACGGCGAACGTTCGGGCTGGCACCTGCCCACCGCACCCGACCGCGATTTCAAGACCGGCTGGGAAAGCACCACCCCCGACGCCGCCCCGCCCGCGCCCGGCACCTACTGGCTGCGCACCGCCTTCAAGCTTGACCTGCCCGCCAACCACGACGTGCAACTGGGCCTGGCCTTCGGCGACACCGCGCAGCCGCGCTCGGCACCCGAGCAGCGCGTGCTGATCTTCGTCAACGGCTGGAACCTGGGCCAGTTCGTCTCGCACATCGGCCCGCAGCGCGTGTTCGTGCTGCCGCCGGGCATCCTGCACCCGAACGGCGAGAACAGCCTCGCTCTGGCCGTCACCACCGACGGCCAGGCCGCCAACGCGATGGAACTGCCGCGCCTGCTGCCGCTGAACGTGGCGCGCGGCGGCGTGCCTCTGGAACCCGTGCCGGCCACCCGCTACCTTCAGCGTCCCGCATCACCATGAACAACCAGGTCCTGATCCCCACCCACCCCGAGCGCATCCACCCGCTGCTGGGCCACCACGTGGCGGGCCTGGGCGCCGACCGCGCCGACTGGCTGGACTGCATGCGCCGCGTCATCACGAACCTGGTGAACATCCAGGACGTCGACGGCCGTTTCCTGCTGCGCCTGGAAGACGGGCGCGTGATCGACACCAAGAGCTGGCACGGTTTCGAGTGGACCCAGGGCGTGGGCCTGTACGGCCTGTGGAAGGTGTGGGAAACCAGCGGCGACGCGCAGGCCTGGAAGATCATGAGCGACTGGTTCGAGGCCCGCTTCGCCGAAGGCATGCCCTCGCGCAACATCAACACCGTGGCGCCCTTCCTCACGCTGGCGCACCTGTACGAACGCACCAACAACCCGGCCTACCGGCCCTACCTCGACGTGTGGGGCCAGTGGGTCTACGACGGCCTGCCGCGCACGGAGGAAGGTGGTTTCCAGCACATCGTCTACAACAGCGTGAACCACCAGCAGCTGTGGGACGACACGCTGATGATGGCCGTGCTGCCGCTGGCGAAGATCGGCCAGGTTCTCGAGCGCCCGCACTACGTGGAAGAGGCCAAGCGCCAGTTCATGGTGCACACCAAGTACCTGGCCGACCCCGCCACCGGCCTGTGGTTCCACGGCTGGACCTTCGAAGGCCGCCACCACTACGCACGCGCGCGCTGGGCGCGCGGCAATTCGTGGGTGACCATCGCGATCCCCGAGTTCATCGAGCTGCTGGACCTGCCGCCGGGTGATGCGCTGCGGATGTTCCTCACCGAAACGCTGGCCGCGCAGGTGAAGGCCCTGGCTCCGCTGCAAACCAAAAGCGGCATGTGGCGCACCATCCTCGACGACGCCACCTCCTACGAAGAAGCCGCGGCCACCGCGGGCTTTGCCTACGGCATCCTGAAGGCGGTGCGCAAGGGCTACCTGCCGCGCGAGTTCGAGGCCTTGGGCCAGCGCGCCGCACGCGCCGTGCGTGCGCACGTGAACGAGGCCGGTGAGCTGACGCAGGTGTCCTTCGGCACACCGGTGTTCAACAGCATCCAGGAATACAAGGACATCCCGCTCACCTCCATGCCCTACGGCCAGGCGATGGCGCTGCTGACCCTGGGTGAATTCGCCTACCGCTTCATCTGAGCGTCATGGCTGAATCCCTACCCACCGCGCGCCGCCCCACGGTCCTGAACTACTGGGGCTGGGGCTCGGGCGACCTGCTAGGCGCCGGCGCGCAGGCCGTCATCACCGGCTGGCTGTTCTATTTCTTCACCACCTTCTGCGGCCTCACGGCGGTGGAAGCGGGGCTCATCCTGGGCCTGCCGCGGCTCTTGGAAGCGGTGAGCTGCCCGCTCATCGGTTATGTGTCCGACAACCTGCGCCACAGCCGCATCGGCCGGCGCATCGGGCGGCGGCGCATCTTCCTGCTCTTCGTGCTGCCGCTCTTGCCCAGCTTCGCGCTGATCTTCGTCACCGGCCAGAGCTTCCTGTACTACCTGCTCGTCTTCATCTTCTTCGAGCTGCTGTACACGATGTTTCTGATCCCCTGGGAAACGCTGGCCGCGGAGATGAGCAAGGACTACACCGAGAAGGCCCGCTTCGCCGGCGCGCGCATGCTGGTGGCGCAGGGCTCGGCGGTGCTGGCGTCCTACCTGCCCACGCTGCTGATCAACCAGTTCGGCGGCAAGGACTCGGCGGAGCCCTTCCTGTGGATGGCGGCGATCTTCGGCGGGCTCTTCTCTCTGGTGGTGCTGATCGTGCTGCTGTCCTCCTGGGAGCGGCCGTACACGGAGGATGAACTGCGCCAGCCGCTGGCGCGCCTGAAGCTGGCCGAGGCGCTGCGCATCCCCGGGCGCATGTTCCGCGACCTGGCGTCCACGCTGCGCATCCGCGCCTTCCGCCAGCACCTGGCGCTGTACCTGGGCGGCTACCTGTCGCAGGACATCTTCAACACCGCCTTCCCCATCTTCGTGGCCACGGTGCTGATGGGTGCCACGCTGGCCATCTCGCAGCTGATGACGGCCATGTACCTGGCGCAGCTGGTGTCGGTGATGGTGGCCATCCGCATCGTCATCCGCATCGGGCCGCTGTTTGCGTACCGCGGCGCCATCACCCTCTTCATCGCGGCGCTGGTGCTGTACGGCATGCTCTACCTGCAGCGCACGCCGGGTGATGCACCGCCCTCCGCGCTGTGGCTGTTCGGCCCCATCGTGCTGGCGGGCCTGGGCCGCGGCACGCTGAACTTCGTGCCCTGGTCGGTCTACAACTACCTGCCCGACATCGACGAGGCCGTTACCGGCCAGCGCCGCGAGGGCATCTTCGCCGGCGTGATGACGCTGGTGCGCAAGCTGGCACAGAGCCTGGCCATCATCACCACCGGCTGGTTGATCGACATCGGCGGCTACGTCTCGCCCAAGGCGCGGCCGGGCGAGGTGGTGGTGCAGTCGGCCACGGCGGTGGACACCGTAGTGGCCGTGCTGGTGATCGGCCCCTTGGTGGTGATGCTGCTGGGCCTGTGGGCGGCCTGGCGCTTCAGGCTCAACGCCGGCTCGCACGCGGTGCTGGTGCTGGAGGTGGAACGCCTGCGCGCAGGCGCCACCGAGCCTTCGTCGGCGATGAGCCGCGAGGTGGTGGAAGACCTCACCGGCTGGCGCTACGAACACCTGTGGGGCCGCGGCGCTGCGAAGACACCATGAACGACCACCTGCCTGCCTTCACGCGCCGCGGCTTTCTCGCCAGTGGCACCGCACTGGGCCTGGCCGGTGCGGCGGCGCCGGCTGCGGTGGCTGCTGCGACCCCAGTCGACACGAACCCCGACACGCTGCGCTGGCTGGATGGCACACCACCCACCCTGCACGCCGGCCTGGCCTTCGGCCTGCCCTGGGCGCGTGGCCAGTGCCCACCGAAGCAGGCCTTCGCGCTGCGCGATGCCCAGGGCGGCACCCACGCTCTGCAGACCTGGCCACTGGCCACCTGGCCCGACGGTTCGCTGAAGTGGACCGGCCACGCCGTGCCGCCGGCAGTCACGCCACAACAAGGCTGGTCGGTGCAACCGGTGGCGGTGGCCGCTGCGTCGGCCGGGCCGGTGCTGCGTGTGGAGGAAGGTGCTGACACCGTCACCGTCGACACCGGCCTCATCCGCTGCGTCATCCCACGCCGCGGCCCGGTGCTGGTGGCCAGCGTCACGCGGCTGGGTGTGGAGATCCTGCGCCAGGGTGTGCTGATCGCGATGGCCGACGACCGCCCCGACGGCGAGGCGCGCCGCACCGAGTACCGCGGCGAGGTCGAGAAGCTGACGCTTGAACAGCACGGCCCCCTGCGCGCCGTGCTGCGCATCTCTGGCCGCCACCGCCAAGGCACGCGCAACTGGCTGCCCTTCGACCTGCGCCTGTACCTGCACGCCGGCGGCGAGGCGCTGCGCCTGATGCACAGCTTCGTCTACGACGGCGACCCGCAGCGCGACTTCCTGCGCGGCCTGGGCCTGCGCTTCGACGTGCCGCTGCGCGACGCCCCGCACGACCGCCACCTGCGCTTTGCCGGCGAAGTTCCCGGCCTGTGGGCCGAGGCCGTGCGCGGCCTCACCGGCCTGCGCCGCGACCCCGGCGCCGCCGTGCGCGCCGCGCAGCTGGAAGGCCGCGCCTGCCCGCCCGTCGACACCTTCCATCCTTCCGTGCGCAAGTACCTGCACCGCATTCCCGCCTGGGGCGACCACACGCTGGTGCAGCTGGCGCCCGACAGCTTCCAGATCCGCAAGCGCACGCAGCCCGGCCAGGCCTGGGTGCACGCCGCCTGGGGCCGCCGCGCGGCGGGCTTCGGCTACGTCGGCGGGCCTTCAGGCGGCGTGGGCTTTGGGCTGCGTGACTTCTGGCAGCGCCACCCTACGCAGCTGGACGTGCGCAACTCGCACACCGAAGTCGCCCAAGCCACCGTGTGGATGCTGAGCCCCGAGGCGCCGGCGCAAGACTTGCGTCCGTACCACGACGGTTTGGGCATGGACACTTTCGAGAAGCAGCTCGAAGGCCTGGAAGTCACCTACGAAGACCACGAGCCCGGGTTCGACACCGCGGTGGGCGTGGGCCGCAGCAGCGAGATCACGCTCTTCGCATTGGCTTCAACGCCCACGCGCGAACGCTGCGTGCAGCTGGCGCAGGCGGTGCAGACGCCGCCGCAGATCGTGGCCGCGCCGCAGCGGTATCTCGCCACCGGCGTGTTCGGCCGCCTGTGGGGCCTGCCCGACCGCAGCACGCCCACGCGCGCCGCCATCGAAGACCGGCTCGACTTCCTGTTTCACTTCTACCAGCGCGAAACCGAGCAGCGCCGCTGGACCGGCTTCTGGGACTACGGCGACATCCGCCACACCTACGACGCCGACCGCCACGAGTGGCGCTACGACGTGGGCGGCTACGCCTGGGACAACAGCGAACTCTCACCCGACCTGTGGCTCTGGGTTGCCTTCCTGCGCAGCGGCCGCGCCGACATCTACCGCTACGCCGAAGCCATGGTGCGCCACACCAGCGAGGTGGACACCTACCATCTGGGCCGCTTCGCCGGCCTGGGCACGCGCCACGGCGTGCAGCACTGGAGCGACAGCGCCAAGCAGCTGCGCATCAGCAACGCCGCGTACCGCCGCCACTACCACTACCTGAGCACCGACGAACGCATCGGCGACGTGCTGCATGAACTGCGCGACGCCGACCGGCAACTGCTGGCACTGGACCCGGCGCGCAAGATCGTGCCGCGTCCACCCAAGGGTCCGGGCAGCGGCCTGATGGGCGTGGGCACAGATTGGGGCTCAATGCTCGCCGCGTGGCTGACGGAATGGGAACGCACGGGTGATGCCCGCTGGCGCGACAGGATCCGCCGCGGCATGGAGAGCGTGGCCAGCATGCCGCACGGCTTCTTCAGCGCCGCCACCGCGGGTTACGACGCAGCCACGGGCGAGCTCTTCAACGTGCAGGGGCAGAAGGTCTCGGCCAGCCACCTGAGCGCGGTGTTCGGGCTGGTGGAAGTGGTGGCCGATGTCGTCGATCTCATCGCCGTGCCAGGCTTCGAGACCGCGTGGCTGCAGTACTGCACGCTCTACAACGCGCCGCAGGAAGAACAGCGCCGCGCACTCGGCGCCCCGCATGCCGGCGGCACGGTGCTGACGGTGGGCCATTCGCGGCTCACCGCCTACGCCGCCTGGCGCAAGGGCGATGCCGAACTGGCGCGCCGCGCCTGGCGCGAGTTCTTCACCGACCGCCGCCGCGGCCGCCTGGGCACGCAGCGCATCAGCGGCCCCGCGGTGCTCTACCCGGTGGACGAAGCGCCGTGGATCAGCACCAACGACGCGGCGCAGTGGAGCCTGGCCGCGATCCAGAACCTGGCGCTGATCGGCGCCCACCTGCCGGCCGAATGAAGCGCTTCATCACCCTGTTGCTGCTGGCGCTGTGCCTGGCGCCTTCGTTCGCCGCCGAGCGGCTGCGCTTCGTCTTCGGCACCGGCCCGGCCGCAGCCGGTGAAACCGCCGTGGCCACTGGCACGCCCTACAGCGTCGAGCGCGGCCACGGCTACGAGGGCCCCGCCTACTTCTCCATCAAGCTGCCTGAAGGGAGCTACCGCGTCACCGCCACGCTGGGCGGCACCGCCGAAGCCAGCGACACCACGCTGCGCGCCGAACTGCGACGCCTGGTGCTGCAGGGCGTGCGCACGGCGCCGCGCCAGACCGTCAAACAGAGTTTCACCGTGCACGTGCGCACGCCGCACATCTCCGCCGGCCCGGGCCGCGCCGAAGGCCAGGTGCAACTGCGCGGCGAACGCGAAGCGGTGGGCGAAGCCTGGAACTGGGACGGCAAGCTGACGCTGGAAATCAATGGCACGCGCCCCGCGCTGCAGGCGCTGGACATCGAGCCGGTGCGCACGCCTCTGCTCTTCCTGCTGGGTGATTCCACCGTCGCCGACCAGGCCGCCGAGCCCTATGCCAGCTGGGGCCAGATGCTGCCGCGCTTCTTCGGCCCCGGCCTGGCCGTGGCGAGCCTGGCGCAGAGCGGCGAGACCTACCGCGATTCACTCGCGCGGCGCCGGCTCGACAAGATCCTGTCGCTGGCCCGGCCCGGCGACACCGTGCTGATGCAGTACGGCCACAACGACCAGAAGCAGCTGCGTGACGGTAGCGGCAGCGTGGCCAGCTACCAGGACGAGATGCGCCAGCATGTGCGTGCACTGCGTGCGGCGGGTGTCACGCCGGTGATCGTCACCTCCGTCGAACGCCGCTTCTTCGACGCACAAGGCCGCCTGCAGGAGACCCTGAAGGACCACGTCGCCGCAGCCCGCGCGGTGGCCGACGAGATGAAGGTGCCGCTGCTGGACCTGAACGCCAGCAGCCGCACGCTGTACCTGGCACTCGGCCCGCAGGGCGCACCCGCCGCCTTCGCCACACCGGCCGACGGCCGTGTCGACCCCACGCACCACAACAACTACGGCGCCTGGCTGCTGGCCGGCCTGGTGGCGCAGGGCCTGCGCGACCTGAAACTGCCGGTGGCCACGCACCTGCGCGCCGACGCGCCGGTGGTGCGCGCCGGCACACCACCCACGGCGCAGGCGCTGGACATCAGACCCAGCCCCAAGGCCACGGGCCAGCGCCCGGCGGGTGATGGTGACGGCGTGGCAGCCGGCTTCGCCCCCGAGCGCCTGGCGCGGCTGGACGCTGCGGTCGACGAAGAGATCGCCCGCGGCCGCCTGGCCGGCGCGGTGACGCTGATCGTGCGCGACGGCCGTGTCGTGCACCAGCGCGCCCAGGGCTGGCAGGACATCGAGAACCAGCTGCCAATGCGCGAAGACACGCTGTTCCGCATCGCGTCGATGACGAAGGCCGTCACCACCGTCGCCGCGATGATGCTGTACGAGGAAGGCCGCTTCCTGCTGCGCGACCCGGTCTCTCGTTACCTGCCCGAGTTCGCCAATCAACGGGTTGCTGTGGCAACGAGCGAAGGCCAGCCGCCGCGCCTGGAGAAGCCGCGCCAGCCCCTCACCGTGCGTGACCTGCTGCAGCACACCGCAGGCCTGAGCTACGGCGCCGGCCCGGCTGCGGCCGAGTGGAAGCGCGAGGGCTTCAGTGACTGGTACATCCTGGGCCACAACGAAACGCTGGCGCAGTGGACCGAACGCCTGGCCCGCCTGCCGCTGCAGGGCCACCCCGGCGAGAGCTTCCAGTACGGCTACGGCACCGACGTGCTCGGCCGCCTGGTGGAAGTGTGGTCCGGCATGCCGCTCGAACGCTTCATCGCCAAGCGCATCACCGGCCCGCTGGGCATGCCCGACACGCACTTCTTCCTGCCGCCGCAGAAGGCGCCGCGCCTGGCCAATGTCTACGCGCTGGAACAGGGCCGGCTGGTGCTGAAGGAGACGGCGGCACAGAGCGACTTCATCCATGGCCCGCGCAAGCTGGCCTCGGGTGGCGCGGGGCTGGTGTCGACGATCAGCGACTACGCGCGCCTGCTGCAGATGCTGCTGAATCGCGGCACGCTGGACGGCGTGCGCCTGCTCAGCCCCGCCACCGTGGACATGCTGCACCGCGACCACCTGGGCGCGCGCTACAACGGCGACGGCGAAGGCGCGGGCTTCGGCTTCTGGGTGCAGAAAAGCCCCGGCACGCGCAGCGAACTCGGCAGCGAAGGCGCCTACGGCTGGGGCAGCGCCTATTCGCCGCAGTACGTCGTCGACCCGCGCCAGCGCCTGCTCTTCATCTACATGGCCCAGCTGCGGCCGGCCGGCGACAGCACGCTCAACCAGCGCGTGAAGGTGCTGGCACGCCAGGCCTTGCTGGAATGAGCGCCCGCGCCGCACCACGCGGGGCCGGCAGGGAGCGGCCCACACCGTGAAGCGCGTCGTCGCCGTCGGGCGCCACCGTCACCACGCGCACGCCCTGGCGTTCCAGGTGGCGCAACACGGCGTCGGGCGCGCCGGTGTCGGTGATGACGCAGGCCACGCGGTCCAGCCCGCACAGCACCAGGCCGGCGCGGTGGCTGAACTTCGAGCTGTCCACCAGCACCACCAGCTGCTCGGCCTGCGCGATCAGGCGGCGCTCGGCCTGCACCAGCAGCGGGTCGGCTTCCATCAGGCCCAGTGCGCACAGGCCGTGCACGCCCATGAACATCTTGGCCGCGTAGTGGTGGCGCGCCACGTCGTCTTCGAAGGGGCTGACGATGACGTTCTGTTCGCGGTAGATGCTGCCGCCGGGCAGGATGATCTGGTTGTCGCTGGTGGCCAGCAGACGCTCGGCCAGCAGGAAGGAATTGGTCAGGATGCGCAGCTGCCGCTGCGCCAGGAACTCGGCCATCATGAAGGTGGTGGTGCCGCCGTTGATGATGACGGTCTCGCCCGTTTCGCACAGGCCCGCGGCATGGCGCGCGATGGCGCGCTTCTGCGCCGCCTGGCGGCACAAACCGTCCTGGAAGGCCTGGCTGCGCAACGCGCCGCTGGCCGGCTGCTGCAGGCGCCGCGCACCACCGCGCGTGCGCGTGATCTGCTGGCGCGCCGCCAACCAGCCCAGGTCGCGCCGCACGGTGGCGGCCGATGCGGCCAGCCACGCCATCAGCTGTTCGGTGCTGGCTTCACCGTGTTCTTCGAGCAGCTTGAGAAGGCGCTTGTGGCGCTGGTGGTTGATCATCGGAGCCTCGGTCTCGCATGCTGGCGCGCGGGCCAGCGTAGGCGCGGCAGGGCCACCGGTCAATCGGCATTCGCTCGCAGGCGTGATCGGAAGTTGATCGAAACATGAGCGCTCACGCACGCCCTGAGTTCGACCCACGCGACTTCGGCGCGGTGGCCGATGGCGAGCACCTGGACACCGATGCAATGCAGCGCGCCATCGAAGCCGCCGCACCCCGGCGTGGCCGGGTGGTGCTGCGGGATGGCTGCTTCCGCAGCGGCGCCCTGTTCCTGCGCAGCGGGGTGGCCTTGCAGGTCGAAGCCACAGCCACGCTGCGCGGCTCCACCCAGCTGGTGGACTACCCCGTCATCAACACCCGCGTGGCCGGCATCGAGATGCGCTGGCCGGCGGCGCTGGTCAACGCCATCGGGATCGAGGACGTGGCCATCACCGGCACCGGCACCATCGACGGCGACGGCGCCGTGTTCTGGGCCGCCTACTGGGCGCTGCGGGCGGCCTACGAAGCGCGTGGCCTGCGCTGGGCTTCGGACTACGACGCCCAACGGCCGCGCCTGCTGCTGGTGCAAAGCTCTCGCCGCGTGTGCATCGGCGGCGGCCTGCTGCTGCGCCGCTCGGGCTTCTGGACGCTGCACATCTGCTACAGCGAGCAGGTGCGCGTGGACCGGATCACCATCCGCAACAACGACGACGGCCGCGGCCCGTCGACCGACGGCATCGACATCGACTCTTCGCAGCGCGTGCTGGTGCGCCGCGCCGACATCGCCGTCAACGACGACGCCATCGCCTTCAAGGCCGGGCGTGATGCCGATGGCCTGCGCGTGGCGCGCCCCACGTGCGACGTGCTGGTGGCCGACTGCACCGTGCGCGACGGCGCCACCGGTGTGGCCTTCGGCAGCGAGACCTCGGGCGGCTTCGAGAACGTGCGCGTGCGCCGGCTCACGGTGCACGCACCGGTGCCGGTGGGCGTGCTGGTGAAGTCGGCTCGCACGCGTGGCGGTTACGGGCGCGACATCAGGCTCAGCGGCCTGCGGCTGCATGGCGTGGGCGTGGTGTTGCGCATCACGCTGGACTGGAACCCGGCCTACAGCCGCGCGGTATTGCCACCTGCCGAAAGCGCAAACGCGCCGCCGCATTGGCGGGTGCTGTCTGCACCGGTGCCGCCACGGCAGGGACTGATGGTGCTGCAGGGTGTGCACATCAAGGACCTGGTCGCACGCGGCGCGGACACGGCCTTCGAGGTGGATGCCGATGCCGCGTCGCCACTGCGCGACTTCCGCTTCGAGCAGGTCGACATCGAAGCCCGCGCCGGCGGCCACCTGCTCGACGCGCAGGGCTGGCAGTTCGTGCGCACGCGACTCGCGCTGCAAGCGCCGCTGGTGCTGCACGATGCGGCCGCCGTGCGCGGCCTGCCTTCCGACGTGTGGTGCGTCAACGCACACCATCCGCGCCGCGACGTATCCACGCTGGGCAGCCATGTGCAGGACGTGAGCTGAACGACCCGAATCGACGAGGAGACCATGAACCCCATCCCCGACACCGACGCCCACGGCGTCCAGACCCTGGCTTTCAAGATGCAGCTCAAGCCCGGCGTGGTGCCCGAGTACAAGCGCCGCCACGACGAGCTCTGGCCCGAGCTCGCACAGGCGCTGCGCGAAGCCGGCATCGCCGACTACTGGATCTTCCTGGACGAAGACACGCTGGCACTCTTCGCCGTGCTCAAGCGCCAGCCCGGCGGTCCTTTCGAGCAATTGCCCACGCTGCCGGTGATGCGCCGCTGGTGGGAGCACATGGCGCCGCTGATGGAGACCGAGCCCGACTTCAAGCCGCGGCAATGGCCGCTGCAGCCGCTGTTCCATCTGCCATGAAGCACGCACTCGCCTTCACCGCCCTGTGCCTGGCCGCGCCGGCCTGGGCCCAGTCCGAGGCCTGGTGCGCGCCGCCGCGCCAGGTGCAGCGGGTGGCCGCCGATGACTTCCGCAACGGCCTGGGCCACTGGCGCCTGGAAGCGCAGGATCCGCGCGCCGAGGTGCGCGCGCAGGACGGCGTGCTCGACGTGCAGACGCCGGCCGGCCTGAGCCTGTGGTGGCGGCACGAACTCTCGGGCGACTACGCCGTGCGATTCACCGCCACCGCACTGCCTGCACCGGCCAGCGCTGGTGCGCTGGCTGGGCGTGTGTCCGACCTGAACATGTTCTGGAACGCGACCGAAGCGGATGGCACCGAGCCACGCGCACGTGACGGCGCCTTCGCGTCCTACGACGGCCTGCGCTCCTACTACGTGGGCTACGGCGCCAACGGCAATACCAGCACGCGGCTGCGCCACTACGACGGCCGCGGCGCGCGCGAGCTGCTGGCCGGCTGGGAAGGCGCCACGATGAGCCCCGCCACGCGCCTGGTGCCGGGGCAGGCAATGACGGTGCAGATCGTCTCGCGCGAGGCCTCGGCGCAAGACCCCGCGCACTTGCGCTGGTCCATCGACGGCCGCACGTTCTTCACCCGCGCCGATGCCCAGCCGCTGCAGCGCGGCTGGTTCGCGCTGCGCACCACCGCCAGCCGGCTGCAGGTGCGCGACTTCGAAGTGCTGGCCTGCCGCGCCGCCCCGGCCCCGGCCGCGCCGGTGCAGATCAACGTGCAAGCCGAGCAGCCCGGCCCCGTGATCTCGCGCCACATCTACGGCCAGTTTGCCGAGCACCTGGGCACCGGCATCTACGAAGGGCTGTGGGTGGGCCCGGAGTCGCCCATCCCCAACGTGCGCGGCTGGCGCAGCGACGTGGTGGGCGCGCTGAAGAAGCTGAAGGTGCCGGTGCTGCGCTGGCCCGGCGGCTGCTTCGCCGACGAGTACCACTGGCGCGATGGCATCGGCCCGCACGCACAGCGCCCGGTGCGCATCAACACCACCTGGGGCGGCGTGCCCGAGCCCAATGCCGTGGGCACGCACGAGTTCTTCGACCTGGCCGAACAGCTCGGCGCCGAGACCTACGTCAACGGCAACCTGGGCACCGGCAGTGCGCAGGAGATGGCCGAGTGGCTGGAATACATGACGGCCGACGCCCCTTCCACGCTGGCGCAGACGCGCCGCAACAACGGTCGCGAAGCACCCTTCCGTGTGCACTTCTTCGGCGTGGGCAACGAGGCCTGGGGCTGCGGCGGTCACATGACGCCCGAGTACTACGTGAACCTGTACCGCCAGGTGGCCACCTTCCTGAAGACACCCGGCGGCAGGCGCCCGCAGCTGGTGGCCAGCGGCGGCAACGGCAGCGACCTGAGCTGGACCGAGGTGCTCAGCCGCGAGGTGAAGCAGCGCATGGACGCCATCACCCACCACCAGTACTCGCTGCCCACCGGCGACTGGAAGGTGAAGGGCGCGGCCGTGGGCTTCCCCGAATCGCAGTGGATCTCCACGCTGGCCGTGCCGCTGGCCATCGACGCCAACCTGGCGCGCCACCGCGAGGTGCTGGACCGCAACGACCCGAAGAAGAAGGTGGCCCTCTACTTCGACGAATGGGGCAGCTGGTACGACCCCGAGCCCGGCACCGACCCCGGTTTCCTGGTGCAGCGCAACACGCTGCGCGACGCGGTGCTGGCGGCGCTGCACTTCCATGTCTTCCACCGCCACGCAGAGCGCGTGCGCATGAGCAACGTGGCGCAGATGGTCAACGTGCTGCAGGCCATGGTGCTGACGAAGAAGGAGCAGATGGTGCTGACGCCCACCTACCACGCCTTCGAGATGCACATCCCCTTCCAGGACGCCAGCTTCCTGCCGGTAACGCTGCAGGGCAACCCGGCCTACACGCTGGACAAGCACAGCATGCCCGCGCTCAGCGCCACCGCCGCGCGCGGGCGCGACGGCAAGCTCTACCTGGGCCTGGTGAACCTGAACCCGCGCGAGCCGCTGCAGGCCGATGTGGCCCTGGGCGGCCGCCCCGCCCGCGCGGCCCGCGGGCAGCTGCTCACCGCGCCGGCGATGGACGCCGAGAACAGCTTCGACGCGCCGCAGCGCGTGCGACCGCAGCCCTTCGAGGCCGTGGCGCGCGACGGCCGGCTGCGCCTGGTGCTGCCGGCCAAGGCGGTGCTGGTGCTGGCGGTGGAACCGTGAGCGTGCAGCACACGCTACCCGATGAAGTGGTCGTTCTTTCCGAGGGCACCGCCAACACCTTCGAAGGCAACTGGCCCGACCGCCTGGTCACGCGCGTCCGGCGCCTGGAACTGCACGCCTACAAAGCCGCCGGCACGGCGCGTGCGCGGGCCCTGGTCTACGCCGGCGGCGGCTACTTGGCGCTGGTGCACGACAAGGAAGGCGTGGCCATCGCGCGCTGGCTGAACGGCCTGGGCATCGATGCCTGCGTGGTGGTGCACCGCCTGCCGGGGCAGGACGACGGCCGCGGCGGCGTGTGGCCCTTCGACATCGCGCTGCAGGACAGCCTGCGCTGCATGGACCATCTGGCCACGCTGCCCCCACTGCCGCTGCTGCACGTGGGCCTGTCTTCGGGCGGCCACCTGGCCGGCGTGATGGCCTGCCAGGACCACGCGCTGATGGCCCGCGGCGCCCTCATCGCCTACGCGCCGCTGAACGCCAACCACCGCCGCTACAAGGCCCCGGCCGGCAAGCCCGACTACCCGCCACCGCAGAAGCAGGCCTTCTACGACGCCTGGCCGGTGGGCATAACCGCCGAGTCGCACGGCCTGCCGAAGATGCCCGTGTTCCTGGCCTACGCGCTGCACGACGCGGTGGTGCCGGTGGACCATGCGCTGAACCTGATCAAGGCCATGCAGCAGACCGGCGGTGATGTCGAAGCCCACGTCTTCCCGCAGGCCCCGCACGGCTTCGCTCTGCGCGAACTGGCCGGCACGCACGACCAGTGGCCGGCGCTGGCGGCGCGCTGGATCGATGCGCGGCTTTAGCGCGCCGCACCGCCACCCTCGGCCACCCAGGCCTCGGGCACGTGGATGACCACGATGTTCATGGCCCGCCCGTCCGGCGCCAGCATCGCGCTCTGGATCTGGATGCGCCGACCATCGGCGCTGAAGGTGGGGTGTGGGTGGTCGCGCGCGGTCTCGCGGTGGCCGCTGGAAAGCAGCCGCATGCGGCCGTCGCGGCGGTCGACGAGGTAGAGGCTGCGCGAGAAGTCGTCGCCCACGGCCCAGCGGCCGTCGGGCGAGCCGTGCACGTGCCACAGGCCGCTGCCTGAACCTGTCTGCGCCTCGATGCGCATGGCGCCCGTGCGCAGGTTCACGATGGCCAGGCCGGTGGGCCTGGCGCGCGTGCCGCTCGGGCCCCAGGCCGCCTCCTGGCCGGGGTTCGCGCCTTCCCAGCTGGTGGCGGATGCGGCTTGTGCCGCGTGGGCTGGCACGGGACGGTGTCCCATGATCGCGAAGGCCACCTCGTCGCGCGTGATGATGGCTTCGTGCGTCACCCAGTCGTGCGCCGGCTCGGCGTACAGCGGGCGCAGGCCGCTGCCGTCGCCGCGCACGGTCCATGTGCGCTGCGGTGACTTGCCGCCCGTTTCCCAGCTGAACACCAGTTCACCGGGCACCCAGGGGTTGGCCTGGATGTGGCCGATCTGGAAACCCACGGTCACCACGTGCTGAATCTCGCCCGTCTGCCGCTGCACCCGCGCGATGCCGGTGGGGCCGGCGCCCATGTTGCGCGGGCCGAAGTTCGGCTCGATCTTCAGCCCCGGCGGCAGTCGGCGCTGTGCGCCCGCGGCACCGACGCGGAAGTACAGCCACTGGCCGTCGGCGTCGAGCGCGTTGTCGCCCACGGGCGCCCAGTCGGCGGGGATGGTGGCGAAGACACGCTGGTAGCGCGCTTCTGCATCACGCTTCAGCGTGCCGGCGCGGCTGTCGGCGAACAGGCGGTCGAGGTCCACCTCCACCGCCTGCATCGCGCCGGGGGTGCCCGCCGCATCACGCAGGAACACCAGGCGGTTGGCGCGCGGGTCGAGGTTCAGCATGCCGTTGTAGCCACCCTCCGTCACCTGCACCATCTCGCCCGTGGCCTCGTGCACGGCGATGGCTTCGCGGCAGGCGCGGTCGGAGCGGAACACAAGCCACAGTCCGTCGGCCGTCCACTGCGGGTGCGTGGGGTAGATCTTGGAATCGCCGCGCGGCTGCGTGGTGAGGAAGATCAGCGGCACGCCGGTGACGGGGTCGGGCACGACGCGGCGCTCGGACGGGAAGCGCTGGCCGATCTGGGCCGTGGCGGCAGCCGCGGCAAGGCACAGCAAGGCGGCGAGAGCGTGGCGGATGTGCATGGGCGCACTCTAGCCACAGCCCGCGCGGCCCGTGGCTGCGGCCGCCCTTCGCTCATGAACTTGATCGATTGCCCGGGGCGGCTTCGCTTACCGTCGCACTCCCATGACCCAGGCACTGATCCTCAAGCGCCGCGAGTGGCTGGCCGCCTTCGCGGCGTTGGCCACCCTGCCCGGCTGCAGCACGCCCGCAAGCGCACCCGTGGCCGTGAACACCGATCCGCGCACACCGCCGCTGGTGCTGCCCGAGCCGACCGACCGCGCGCTGCCTACGCTGGTGCTGATCGGCGATTCCACCGTACGCAACGGCCGCAACGACGGCCAGGGCCTGGGCCCGGTGGGGCAATGGGGCTGGGGCCATCTGATCGCGCGTTATGTCGATGCGAAGCAGTGGAATGTCGTCAACCGCGCCATCGGCGGCCTGAGCAGCCGCACCTACCGCAGCGGCGGCCACTGGGAGCGCACACGCGCTTTCATCAAGCAGGGCGACGTGGTGCTGATGCAGTTCGGCCACAACGACAGCAGCCCCGTCAACGACAGCCAGCGCGCCCGCGGCACGCTGCGCGGCACCGGGCCCGAGCGCGAGGACATCGTCAACCAGCTCACCGGCCAGCGCGAGACCGTGTTCAGCTACGGCGCCTACCTGCGCAGTTACGTGGCAGAGATCCGCGCCCTGGGCGCCACGCCGGTGATCGCATCGCCAGTGCCGCGCAAGCGATTCGACGCCGAAGGCCGCACGCAGCGCGGCAGCGCCAGCTACGCCGGCTGGGCCCAGGCGGTGGCACGCGAAGAGGGCGTGGCCTTCATCGACCTGGACGCCGGCATCGCCACGCGCTACGACGCGCTGGGCCCGGCGGTGGTGGACATGCTGTTCCCGCGCAGCGCGCCCGAAGAACGCGTGCACACCAACTGGGCCGGCGCGGCGCTCAATGCGCAAGTGGCGCTGGCGGGGCTGCGTGCGCACAAGCTGCTGCCCGAGGCAGCCTTGCTGCGCCCGGCCACCGCGGCGCCGGCGTCGCGCCTGCCCACGCTCTTCGTCGTCGGTGACTCCACCGTGCGCAGCGGCGGCCAGAACGGCCACTGGGGCTGGGGCGAAAGGCTGGGCGAACGGCTGGAGCTGCAGCGCATCACACTCGCCAACCACGCCATCGGCGGGCGCAGCACGCGCACCTTCCTGCGCGAAGGGCGCTGGGATGCGGTGCGCAAGCAGCTCCAACCCGGTGACGTGGTGCTGATCCAGTTCGGCCACAACGACGGCGGCCGCGTGGGCGACCCCGCGGCCAAGAACCGCGGCGTGCTGCCCGGCACCGGGCCCGAGCTGGCGGAAGAGGTGTTGCCCGACGGCACCCGCGAGACCGTGCGCAGCTTCGGCGCGTACCTCACCCGCTACCTGCGCGAGGCGCTGGACGCGGGCGCGGTGCCGGTGGTGCTTTCACCCGTGCCGCACAAGGACCGCTGGCTGCAGGGCCGCGACTTCGAAGACTTCGCCAGCTGGGGCCGCGAGGTGGCCGCACGCGAGGGCGCGCTGTTCGTCGACCTGACGCTGCTGGTGACCGAGGCCTACCGCACCCTGGGCGCCGCAGGCGTGGACGGCTTCTTCTCCGACGCCCGCACCCACACCAACGACGCCGGCGCACGCTTCAACGCCGCCTGTGTGGCGCGCGGCCTGCGCCAGTTGCCGCAGGCGCTGCTGGCGCCGTACCTGAAGCCGGAGGCGTGAAGCGGCGCCGGCGACCGGGGCCCGGCCTCTGAACGGAGTACACCGCCCGAGGTCGCAGTGAAATGGTGAAGGAAGCGCCCGCCGACCGGCGCTCTCTGTCGCGGCTTGCGAGGTGGGAGGCACGCCCAGACGACATGTGTGTGCCCGTGAGAGCCCGTACTCTGACCGTTACCAATCAGAGCGCGTAAGTCCAACCGCAAGTGCTCTAGGCTGGACGATCTTCGCCCAAACGCGCCTCCCGAAAGCACTATGCCACAGCGTAGACCGGCCGCATCTGACGTCTCTTAAGCGAGTGTTCAATCCACATGCCGGTCCAGTCCGTGAAGCCTATCGACTCCGCGAGTTTCGCCATTGCAGCATTGCTTGGGGCACCCCCGTATAGGGCTGTAAAGACGGTCCTCTTGCGGCCAACGTCTATGTCTGGCGCGCCGAGGAAATCACAGAGCAGGTGAAAGTGCTCGCTCTTAAGCTTCACGGTTTCAACGCTCGCAAGTAGTGCTTCAGCACTGTGGTTTAGATGGGTCAGCGATGGCGCGAAACGGATTGGTGCGCGCAAGAAGCAATACTTAAGCGTAATGTACTTAAAGTAACTGAGGTCTTGGGCTAGGAGTTCTGCGAAGATCTTCTCGACTTGACCATTGTTGGTGAAGCGCTCCCTGAGCAAGTGCGCGCCACAGATTAGCAAGTTGTAGAGTTCAATGCTCTCCTCGTGTGGATTCGACCTACAGGTAAGCATCGCGCTCTTTGCGATGCTTACAAGCTCCTCGGCGATAGTGTGAGCCACCAGATCGGACGCAACAGTTGGGAGCACCTTGGATCCGCTCTGCACAATAGTCAGTAACTGGCACAGACTATATGTAGTTCTAACCCGCAGATCGACCGAAGTGACGTAAAAGGCACAATCGAGAATGCTCCGCATAACAAGAATCCAATTGTCGATCGAAGCGGCGGAAGTCTTGATCAACGCCTTGTTGGCAGCACGAGCAAGCGCTCTGAGGCTTCCTAAAAGGCTCCCACTTAGATTGCTAAATCGCACGTCGTGACGCCGCACAATGACCCGCACATCCTGCACAAGCGAACCAATTAGGTGGCGCTCTCTACCGTTGGCGGGCGCGTCCAGCTTCCAATCCGCACTCGCAAGCAACTCGCTAATTGTATTAAGCCTTGCCCGAACCTCCGACCGAGCCTGCGTCAGGTTTGAGACAAACGGCCGACGAAACTCGCGGATCTTCGATTCATTGATGTAGAGTTTGTATTTGAGTAGCTCGCTCCGCAATAGCTTATCTATCCTGTCAATCGTCTCGCTGCTACTTGCAAAGATCGAATAATCATCAACGTATCTACGTATTGCGTAGTGCTGCCCCTCGAAAAGAGAGTCGCTCACTAGCGATGCCTGAACCCGTCTATCCACATCCTGGAGAATTACTTCAGAAAATATTCTGGAGAACTCAGGACCAACAACAATTCCATTTGTTTCGTTGTAGTTCGAACGCTGCATCAACGAGTCAAAACTCGACTCAAACGAGTGCGCACCTTTGTTCTTCTTCGCGAACTCCTTGCTCTTGGCGGCCCAGGTGATCGAGTGGGTGTAGATGCTGTAGAAGCACTTTGAGATATCAATTTGCCTAAGGACCTCGAACCTCTTCTCAAGTCGAATGAACTCTCTCGATTCGTAGAACTTGTTCAGGAGGTTGTACTTTTCATAGACAAAGTACGAGACGAGCTTTGAGAGTTCAGGCTCGGCCCCTTCCGGGATCAGGTGAACTTCCCCTGTTTTGTGCACAGTCTCATTTATCTCCCCGAGGGACGCAACATAGACCGCGGCGACTGCCGCCGGATGACGCAGCGAATACTCGCTTCTATTGCAGTACTCCAGGATTGAGGACTCATGCTGCGCATAAAAGTCACAGAACTCTAATTGCATTAGCGGGTGCACAAGGCTTAGCTGCGTCGTTCTGTCACTGTCTTTGCGAATTCCGAAGCTGTACGGAATCGTATGCCCGCGGGCCGGTCGGAAGAGCTTTTCAAGAAGCGGCTTTGCGAGTGCGTCAACGGACCTGCATTTGCTGTAGTAGAGCCGGTCGTTGCCGAATATCACCGGCAATTCATACGGCAAGGTCTCAGTCAGAAGCGGCCTGAAGTGCCAAAAGTTCTTCTTTGTAAGCTTAGGCATTTCTCCACGCTCCCTTTATTTCTTGCACACGCGCAGCGGGGAATTTGGTCATGATCTTGAGCGCGAATCCTTTGTAAAAGGAGAGCACCTTAAGCCCATCGCGCTGAGACAGACTCAAGTGCGCCCCGAGTAGGCCAGTTGGCGCCAGAAGTGAGTGATAGAAACCATCGAGCGCCTTCAGCTCGCTCCCGCTATATGGCCGCATCTCTCCCTTTTCGTAGGCGCCACACAACTTGTAATTGTAGTGAATGCCTGACTTTACGTACTTTGATGATTTAACTGTCGATGCGCCGTGTCGATACACGATGTAATTGCCCGATAGAAACTCGAGACGATCCCGGACAAGCTCGAAATTCTTGTCCTTTCGATAGGCTTTAAGGCTGCAGAATATTCGAGTCTTTAGTTTTGATATTTTGCGATCCGAGATGCCTACATGAATTTTGCGCGGGTCCTTGGCTCCGCACAGATTGGTCATTCGATAGCTGTAGCCCAGATACTCAAACGACTCAAGTTTTTGCACACTCTTGTCTTCGCAGTCCAGCGCAATGCTGGATGACTTTTTCGGATTGAATACCATCCCTTGCGGCAGCAGACTTGGCAGCGCCGCCTCAATTGCAGCAGTAGGCTCGTAGGAAAATATTAGAATATCATCCGAGTACCTAAAGTACTTGTACACGCCTTTGAGATTCTTGACGGACCTGTCGAAATCCTCCATTGCCAACTCTGCAATTACGGCGCTTATGCAAATGCCCCTCGGTAGTCCGGCTGTCGCGCCCGCGCAGAACGTGCTAAAGAAGCAATCGAGGTGTTGCCGAAGCTGGGTTGGAATGAATACTTCGTGGGTCAGTCGTTTGATGGTCCGGTCGAGCGGAAGGGACTCGTAGAAACTGGAAATGTCACGTCGAATTATGTAGATCGGTGTTGAGTCCGAGAGCGACTCGATCACTCCCCTAACGATGCGATCCCTATTTTTTGCTTCAACTCGAAAGCGTCGAGCAATGAACCTGGCGACAATCCTCAGTATCAATGCTTGCGAGTAGTCTCCGATGGAGTAGCACTTGCGACCCTTGACCATGGCAGTGTGAACGGGTGCGTACGCTGCAAAGCCATTTGTGGCGACTGTGACTGCGGCTTGGATGACAGCCAAGCGGTCCTTCTTCAAGTCGACATCAAAGCGTCGAGAATCCCCGGCTCGAAAAGCTGCAGCGAAAGCCTGATCATTAAGTGGCGAGTGCATCGCTTCTCCCTGGTATTGGCGTGACTTGGCGATCAGTTTGCCGGCCATTAGTATGGCAACGGAACTCTACTAGGCAGTACTACGGCAAACCCGCAGGTGGTGGTGTAAGTCGCAGCACGGCGCGAGGAAAGAAGAGTGCAGTGTCGCCCATGGAGTGCGAGAGATTGACTGTCGAGCGGTTCAGGGGTCGATCGACTCGCAGCCAGAGTTCCGGAGTCAGTCTCAGGAATCGCCCAGCGGACTCTACGTGGTGCGAAATAGGCGCCTCTCCAAGCCTCTGGTGGACGTCTGCACCCGAGCGTAGCTCTGGGATGCGACCTTCATTGAAAAAGTCGCCGGAGTCGTGAGGCGCTGGACTTCGCGTCGTATCGAACGGAGCCCGTCAATCAGTGCTTGTGAGTTTCGGCAAAGAGGACGTGGTTGATGAGGCCACGCCGGTGATCAGGTGACCTCGATGGCCGAGCTTGGGCAGGCGTAGGACGGTCTGATTCGGCTCTTTTCACCGGCCGTCTGCGCGCAAGGAGGCAGGGGGTCCAGGAGGTGAGAAGGGAGAGGAACCCGCGGCAGTGTTGTCACTTGCCCGGGACCAGGGCTCGGGGGAGACCCGCCGTCTGGCGGCATCCACAGATATTCGCTGAGGTCGGTAGGGATGCGAGAGCCGGAAGGTCTGCGGTCGGTCAAGTGCCTAGCGATGACCGAGTAGCCCTCGTGGGCGGCTATCGACCCGCTGCTGCCACCGAGGATATAGAAACGCTGGCAGAAACGACATGGACGACGAATTCTTGCTGATGCGTGCACCGCCGGCTGCCCTCCGGCCATCAGGCCACAAGCGCCCAATGTTGCGTCGTAGCATGCGGTAACTGAGAGCTTGATCGGGATGACGGCCGCCGCAGCGTGCGGCTCACTCGGGCTCGATACCCGCAGCCTTGATCACACCCCCCCACTTCTGCGTCTCGGCAGCCTGGAAGGTCGCCAGTTCGCCAGGGTTCGTGGTCCAGGGCTCGGAGCCGGCGGTGTCGAAGAAGGTCTTCGCCGCCGCACTCTTCACCGCGACGCCGAGCAGTTCGTTCAGCCGGGCCACCACGGGCGCCGGCGTGCCGGCCGGCACATAGGCGGCGAACCAGTAGCCCATGTCGTAGCCCTTCACGCCGGCCTCGTCGATGGTCGGCACCTCAGGCAGCATGGCACTGCGCTTCTGGGTCGAGTAGCCCAGCGCGCGCAGCTTGCCCGCCTTGATCTGCGGCACGCCGGTCGAGGTGTCGGTGATCATCAGGTCTATCTGGCCGCCGAGCAGGTCGGTGATCGCCATCGGGTTGCTCTTGTAGGGCACGTGCAGGATGTCGGTGCCGCTGAGTTGTTTGAACATCTCGCCGGCAACCCGGCTCGAGGAACTGCCGCTGCCGAAGCTCAGCTTGCCCGGGTTCTTCTTCGCCGCGGCCACCAGCTCGGCCACGGTCTTGTAGGGCGACGCGACGTTCACCACCAGCACCTGCCCGCCCTTGCCAAGCCCGCTGACCGGGGCGAAGTCCTTCACCGGGTCATAGGGCAGCTTCTTGTACAGGTGCGTGTTCGCCGCGTGCGTGGTGTTGGTGGTGATCAGCACGGTGTAGCCATCGGCAGCGGCGCGTGCCGCGGCCTGCGCGGCCATCATGCCGCTGGCACCGGCCTTGTTGTCGACCACCACCGCCTGCTTCGTCTGCTCGGTGATCGACTGCCCCAGGGCCCGGGCCAGCTGATCGGTGGCACTGCCGGCGGCGAAGGGCACCAGGAACACGATGGGCTTGGACGGGTAGGCCTGCGCCAGCGCGGGCGCCGGCAGGGTCGCCGCCGCCAGCGCGGCCAGGGTCGCGGCCATCACGCTGCGGCGGGAATGCGGGTGGGTGTTCATGGTGTCTTGTCTCTCTGTCGTTGATTGGGAAGCATGCACACGGTCAGCCGGGGCCGACCAGGTAAGGGGTGAGTTCGGCCGGCACGTTTAGCGGCAGGTCGAGCAGCAGGAAAGACAGCGCCTTGCCGTGCGTGTCCAGGTTCAGGGAATCGTTGACGCCGCCGTCGAGCACGCCGTCCAGCACGAAGTTCATGGCGTGCAGCCGCGGCAGCAGATAGCGCCGCACGTCCGTGGGGCAGCGGTGCGCGAACTGGCGCGCCACGGCCTCTTCGGTGATCTGCTCGACCAGCACCGGCCACAAGGCCGGGTGCCATGCGATCACGCTGATGTTCGAGCGGTCGCCCTTGTCGCCCGTGCGGCCATGTGCGGCGCGGTGCAGCCTCACCCGGATGAGGCCGCTCATGGCGCGCCACCATCGATGAAGCGGTGCCGCGCCGGCACGGCCTGGCGCGGCACCAGGCAAGACACGGTGCCGAGCCGCGGGCGCAAGGCGGTGCGCACACCGCCGCCGCCGGCCGGGCCGCAGCAGTACAGGGCCGTCACTTCGCGCACCAGGCGCTCGGCCTGTGCGCGCTGTGGGTGCTTCAGGGCCACACGCAAGCGCACGTCGCGCGCCGGGCCCGGCTCCAGGGCATCGAGCCAGAGTCCGGCGTCGTCGCCGAAGATGCTGGCCACGCCGATCAGGTCGACCCGCAAGGGTCCGAGCCCGGCGAGCCGCTGCCGCAGCACGTCGGCCGCCAGGCGCGCCCGCGCCTCGGCCCGCACACCGGCGTAGGAGATCTCGCCTTCGGCCAGCCAGCCGGTTTCGTGGCAGATGTTGACCTTCAGGCTGGTGGGCCGGGCGTGGCCACGCACGCCGGTGAGCTGCACGCGGTCGGGGCCGAGTTCGATGACTTCGGCTTCGGTGATGTCGGCCACCACGTCGGGTGTCAGGTACGCGCCCGGGTCGTGCACTTCGTAGAGCAATTGCTCCTTGACCGTGTGGGCGTCGATGCGCCCGCCGGTGCCGGGCGCCTTCGAGATGACGCAGTCGCCGTCGGCGTCGAGTTCGGCGATGGGGTAGCCCAGGGTCGCCAGGCCCGGCACGTCCTTCACGCCGGGGTCGGCGTAGTAGCCGCCGCTGACCTGCGAGCCGCACTCGAGCAGGTGCCCGGCCATGGTGGCGCGGGCCAGGTGGGTCCAGTCGTCGCGCGCCCAGCCGAAGTGGGCCAGCGCGGGGCCGACGGTCAGGGAAGGGTCCGCGACACGTCCGCAGACGACGATCTCGGCCCCTTCGAGCAGGGCATCGGCGATGGCCTCGGCGCCGAGGTAGGCGTTGGCCGAGACCAGCGCCAGGCCCTGCGCCGCAGCCCCCAGCAGCCGGCGTTGCGCGGCGCCGCTGAGGTCATCGCCTTCGACCACGGCGATGCGCGGCACGCGCAGCCCCAGCTCGCGCGCCAGCGCCACGATGTGGCTCGCGGCCCCGGCCGGGTTGGCCGCCCCGAAGTTGCTGACGATGCGGATGCCCCCGTCCATGCAGCGCTGCAGGATCGGCCGCAGCAGCTCGTCGAGCAGCGGCTCGTAACCACCCGCCGGGTCGCTGCGGCGAGCCAGCTGCGCCAGCGCCAGGGTGCGCTCGGCCAGGGTCTCGAAGATCAGCACCGCGGGGCCGCCGGCGGCGAGCATCGCATCGACGATGGGGCCGGCCGCGTCGGTGCGGTCACCGGAGAAGCCGGCGGCGCAGCCGATGCGGAGCGTGGGCTTGATCGCCATGGGGACGGTTCCGTGGGATGGGATGGAACCTACGGTAGCACCGGGGTGGCCACCGCCGCGGCGATGATGCGGTCGGCGTCACGCTGCAGCAGCACACGTTCGGCCACCAGCTGGTTGGCCGCCGCCGTGACCGCGGCCACGTAGCCGGCCTGGCTGCCGTACAAGGCCTCCAGCGAGGGCCGGGTGTCGCCCGCCGCGAGGCGCGCCGCCTCGGTCTGGTGGAAGGGGATGTAGGCGCCGGCCAGGCTGACGTTCTCGCCGAACAGCGGGTTGGCAACCGGGTTGAACTCGATGCTGGTGCCCAGCGGCGCGCGCACCGCGACGCTGCGAATGCCCGAGGTCGTGAGGCCGGTGTTCGGGTCGACCTGGGGCACCAGGATCGCGTAGTCGCGGTTGGTGTACGAAGGCGGCAGCAAGGTGGCGATGCCCGACTCGTCCTGCGGCAGGTACTGCGGCCCGAAGTCGAGCAGCGACCAGCCGTTGTAGCGCGCCAGGTACTGGAAGTCGGGTACCGCCGTCGCCACGCCGGCCACGGGCCAGCTGGTGCCCTTCATCACCGGGAACACCACCTGGCTGGGGCGCACCAGCGTGCCGTCGGCGACCTTCGGCACCTGGCTGGGCGGCGGCGTGGTGCCGCGCACGACCCAGTCCTCCAGCGCGATGAAGAGGGCGCGGAAGGTGTCGACGTGCTGCGTCACCGTACCCAGCGGATAGACCCCGGCCGATGGTACGTAGTTGATGCTGCCGGTGCCGCCATTGCCCCCGTGCTGGGTGCTCGAGTAGTAGTAGATGCGCGCGTTGTCGGGCTGCACCAGGTCGGCAAAGCCGTTGGCGTCGGTCAATGCCGGCGAACCCTGCAACTGCCAGAACTCGGTGCCCGACAGGCCCAGGAAGAACTTCGGGCAGGTGTTGCTGGCCGCGCAGCGCTTCATCACACCGCCGCTGCGGCCGGCAACGTCGTCGCGGTAGTCGGCCGCCAGGCCACGCGGGGCGGTCTGGCCGAACGCGGTGTGGTCGGTGCGGATGGCGCCGCCGCCGCCGGGCACCGCGAAGCGCGTGTTGATGTTCGTCTGGCGTGCCGCCACGTGGGCGTAGAGGCCTTCGAACACCTTGCTGCCATCGAGTGCCTCGTTGAAGCCCAGGTGCAGGAAGGTCTTCATCGCATTGCCCGATTGCGAGGTGCCCTGGCCGATGGCGTGGCGGATCCTGCCGGCCAGCGGGTTGGCGGTGCCGGTCGCATCGGCCGCTGCCTTGCGGAAGAAGCTGATCGTGTCGCGCAGCGCGGCCAGGCCCACGCCCATCACCTTCGGGTCTTTCGCGACGTAGACCAGCTCGTAGAGGTAGCTCGGATCGAAGCCGCCGCGCAGGCAGACCCTGCTGCCGTCGGCCGTGCCGGGGAAGGGGTTGGCGCCGGTGTCGCAGTTGGCGAACTTCCAGTCCGCCGCCGCGATGGCGATGCGCGGGTCGGTTTCCTTGATGCGCTTGGTGAGCGTGTAGCCGGGCAGCGTGTTGTCGAGGCTGGCCGGCGCGTAGGGGATCATCGAACCATTGAAGACGCCACTGGGCAGCGCGATCACCGGCGTGGCGGCCGACAGGATCAGCTCGGCGCGGTAGGGCCCCGTGATCGACGAACCATCGGGGTTCTTCGCCACCGGCACGGTGAGCGTCAGGCGCGCGGGGCTGGACTTGGGCACGTCGCCCTGCCAGGCCGAATACAGCAGCGAGTAGCCGCGTTCCAGGTACTCCGCGTCCGACGGGTTCGCCGTCGGGTTGACCAGGGTCAGGATGTTGCCGCGGTTGGGCGCGTCGTAGCGCAGCACGCCGTTGGACTTGCTCATGTCCTTGGGCTTGATGAGCACGAAGTCGGCGCTGTACTCGACCAGGCCGCGGCTGTTGACGGGGGCCAGCGCCAGGTCCTGGATGATCGTGTTGTGCACGTCCTTCGGGTCGACTTCACCGGCCAGCGTGCCGGTCAGCTTCTCGTACGCGCCGACCGCGCCGTAGCTGCCGGGGAAGTCTTCCGTGGCGCTGATGGTCAGCTTGAACTGCGGGGTGGCTGCCGCGGGTGTCGAATCGCCATCATTGCCGCATGCGGCAAGCAGGCAGGCCGCGAGCGCGGCCGCAAGGATCGTGGATCGCATCGTCTTGTCTCCGTCGAGGATGGGGCCGGGTCTTGAGCCCTGGACTTCTGGAGACGGACTCTAGGTAGACGAGCGTCTGCCGTGAAACGTAAACTTTGGATGAATTGATCGAGAACACAGATGAATATCTCGACCCGCCAGTTGCGCGCCTTCATCGCCCTGTCGGAGAGCCGCAACTTCACGCGGGCGGCCTCGGTGTGCCACCTGTCGCAGTCGGCGTTCAGCACGCTGATCCGCCAGCTGGAGCAGTCGCTGGCGGTGCGGCTCTTCGACCGCAGCACGCGCCACGTGGAGCTCACCGCCGAGGGGCAGGAGTTCGAGGTCTCCGCCCGCCGCGTGCTGGCCGAGTTCGAGGCCGCCATGTCGGGCATGCATGCACGCGCCACCTTGCAGCGAGGCCGGGTCGCGATCGCGCTGCTGCCCTCACTGGCGGCCGACTGGCTGCCCGAAGTGCTGGCGGGGTTTCGCAGCGCGCATCCGCACATCGACCTGGACGTGGCCGACGTGCTCTCGGAACCCTGCATCGAACGTGTGCGCAGCGGCCAGGCCGACTTCGCGCTGGCCGCCACGCGGGCGGACACGCCGGAGCTGCGGGCGGAGCCCTTCTGCAGCGATGGTTTCCACCTGGTGTGCCGCAGCGACCATCCGCTGGCCACCCACCCGAACCCACGGCCCCGGGACGTGGCGGCGTGGCCCTTCATCCACCTGTCGCGCACGTCGAGCGTGCGCCAGTACATCGATGCGGCGACCCTGCCGCAGGCCATGCCGGCGCTGCTCGAGGTCGACCAGCTCGCCACCGTGGCCGGCATGGTGCGGGCGGGCCTGGGCATCAGCATCGTGCCCGCGCTGACGCTGTACCAGTTTCGATCGCCCGGCCTGGTCATCCGGGCCCTGCGTTGGCCGGGCTTGACGCGACGAATCTACCTGGTGCGCAAGCGCGATCGGGGCTTCTCGGCGGCCGCGGAGAGTCTCTATGAATGGACGATGGCGCGGCGGCCGCAGCCGATCGGGTCGGAGCGTTCGCGCGCTGCGAAGCGCTGAACGGGCCGCGTACTGGCCCCCAGGAACGGTCAAGGACGGCCCATACCGCTGTCACACGACACGAAGGCCACCGGCAGCCGCTGCGGCAGGGCGTTCGATGCCCTGCGCAATGCTAGGCCCGCGCCGTCGCGATCTCGTCGAGTCGCGTCGTGTACCGCGGTGATCGCCTGTCCTGCCTGGACGCGTGCGGGCTGAAACCGGAACGACGCTCCGCAACGCCCACCGTCACCGCATGGCGCCCGAAGCGTTCGTTCAAGGCGTCCATGGCGCTCATCAGGCTGGCCCGCCCGGGCGCCGGCACTGGGGCATCGAGCTCGGAATCGAACAGGTCCCCTGTGGTGGGGTCGCCGCCCCTGGCCTGCAGATCGACGAGCATCACACCCGCCTTGGCGTAGTTGTAGCCTGGACGGTACAGGTTCCTCAGGGCCCGCACCGATGCACGCACGAGTTCGCGCGTGTCGTCCGTCGGAGCCGACAGCGGCAGCGTGGCGCTCGGAGCGTGCTGCCGGTCGGCCTTGCGATAGGGGCTGGTGCTGATGAACAGGTGCACCGCGCGCGCCACGCTGTTCTGCTCGCGCAGTTTCCTGCCGACCTGACTCGTGAACTGGCTGACCACTTCGATGAGCGTCGGAAGATCCGTCACCGGCGCACCGAAGGAGCGTGAGCACATGAGCTGCTGGTTGGCATCGGGGGCGTCATTGACGTCGAGGCAAGGTGTGCCCCGCAGTTCAAGGACCGTCTTCTCGATCACGACGCTGAATTGGCGTCGCAAGCTGGGCGCATCAGCCCGTACCAGATCGAGCACGGTTCGGATGCCGCCCGCGTTCAGGCGCTCGGCGGTCTTGCGGCCGATGCCCCAGACGGCGCCGACTTCGGTGCTGCCGAACACGGCTTCAAGCTGCTGCGGCGAGAGGCTGCCGAAGCTGCACACCTGGGCCAGGCCCGGCGGGTAGCTACCGGGCTTTCGGTCGGCCGACTTGGCCACATGGTTGGCGAGCTTGGCCAGCGTTTTCGTCGCACCGAAGCCCACGCTGGTGGGCAGGCCGACCCACGTCAAGACCCTGGCGCGAAGGTCGCGGCCGGTGGCGACCAGATCCCCGGGCACGCCGCTGAAGTCCAGGAAGCACTCATCGATGCTGTAGATCTCCTGGCGCGGGGCATACCCGGCGGCCAAGGACATCATGCGGCTGGACATGTCACCGTAAAGCTCGAAGTTGGCTGACAGCGCGACGAGGCCGGCCTCGCGTTCCAGGTGCCGCACCTGGAACCAGGGTTGAGCCATGGCCACGCCCAGGTCCTTGGCCTCGTTGCTGCGCGCGATGCACGCGCCGTCGTTGTTGGACAGCACGACCACGGGCCGGCCGTTCAGCGCCGGGCGGAACACCCGTTCGCAGCTGACGTACATGTTGTTCACGTCGACGAGCGCAAACACCGTGAGGCCTATGCGGCGAGCGGCCTGATGACGTGCGTGACGACGCCCCAGATCTGCAGTTCCTCACCTTCGCCGGGCACCCAGTCGGGACACGAGGGATCAGCCGCCTGCAGCCGCACCTCGCCGTCTCTGCGATACAGGCGACGGCACAGGAACTCGTCGTTGACGATGGCGATCACCACGTTCCCGTGCGCTGCGTTGCCGGCCCGGTCGACCAGCGCCAGGTCTCCGTCGTCGACACCCGCCTGGCGCATCGAGTCGCCGGCGATGCGCATGAGGAAGGCCGCCAGCGGGTGCCGCAGCAGGATGTCATTGAGATCCAGTCGCGTGACACCACTCTCGCTGGCCGGCGAACCGAAGCTGATGGCCACGCTGCTGCGCGGTGCCGAGGCCGCGGAGTTCGGACGATCACGGAGCATGGGGCACGACGCGCTGGCCGTTGACGAACACCTCACCACCGGCCACCTCGATGAGGATCGCGCCATAGCGGCTTTGCCAGACCCAGCGCAGGATGCCGTTGCTGGCCAGGGGCAGGAGCGGCTGCACGTTGTCGGCATGGCCAACAACGATCTCTGGAACGAAGGACGGGTTGGCGCTCACGGCGGGATGACGGACATGCGGGGCAAGGCGCCCCTGGTTCGGCTCGGCGGGCGTCGGTTCAGACCTGTGTGCATCGACGGCACCGCGAACCCAAAACGAAGGTGCATCGGGTGGATAGACACTGTACAAAACAACAGCTCCGAGAGCAAGCGGACCTTTCAGCCTGCGGGCTGGTCTTTGCGCCGGTCCACAGGCCAGGCGGTCACCTTGACCGTGGCCGATAGAATGAGGGGCCGCGTGCGAAATGCACGCTGCGATTCAGACAGGCCAGTTGATTCGGCAGTGTTTGCCGCGGGGAACCTCAGCACGATGCATGACGCACGCAGGTTGATCGGCCACTCGGTCGGGCGATCCTCGGCTCGAAGCCGTGGCGCAAACTCGTTACAGGGCCTGGGCACCGAGCCCGTGGCCGTGAGCCCGGCCCGCATGGCGGCCGAGGCAGCCTTCTCAGACCGGCCCGGTCCCTTGACTCAGCCGATCGTCAAAGTGACGGTGCTCCGCAAACGAGGCCTGGCGTCGTCAAGCATGCCGCCCCCTGGCGGCGCGACCCCAGGTACCGGGGACCACGCGGAGCGCGCTTCGCGGGTCTTCACGCTGCGCCCGGCGGCCGCTATCGAAGCGGAGGGACCGTCAGATCCGGGTCTGGTGGGTATGGATACACCGACCGAAGTGCTTCCTGCACGGCTGCGACGAAGGCGCGGTGCGGACCGGGTCGGACACGACACCCGCGCGCGACTGATCCGACATGTCCGCCTGGTGGATGCGGAACTGCAGGATCAGCATCAAGCGGACGCGTCGCCCGCGCAGCAACTGCCGCAGGCCACCGACCGCACCATGCCCGCCGTTGAACTTTTCGCAGCCGGCATCGCCGATCCGGCGTTCGAAACAGAGACTCCCGCTTCCCTCATGCGCAGGCTGCGCAGGATCGAGGCGCTGCTGGACGAGGCGCGAGCCGCCCAGGCACTGTCCTTTCTGATCGCCGAGCGCTGAGGCTTCAGCCTGTCGGGCGCGCGCGCCCGGCCAGATCTGCACTCGTACAGCCCGTTCGTGCGCGACCAGCGCCTCCGGGCCCAGGACGGTGTGGGCGCAAACACCTGGCGGGCTCCGGGACCTGAAGGACGACGCTGTGTTCGATGCAAGCGGCAGTGGCCGTCATCGAGTTCCACTTGCACGTCGCACGGTGCACCTCGCTGCACTGGACCGTGCTGCCGTCGAGGCCGAACTGCGCGTGCAGGTCGCTCGAGCGGGCGCTATAGTGAACAATATGGTTCAGTATAGGGGCGGCCTCGATACCTCCTTCGCCGCGCTTTCTGACGCCACGCGACGCGGCGTCCTGGAGCAACTCGTGCGCGCCGACGCCACCATCACGGAGCTGGCCGACACGTTTCACATGACCCTCACGGGGATGAAGAAGCACGTCGACGTTCTGGAGCGGGTCGGGCTCGTGACCACGCAGAAGGTCGGGCGCGTGCGCACCTGCAAGCTCGGCCGACGCCGGCTGGAGGAAGAAGCGCTGTGGATCGAAAGGTACCGCCAGCTCTGGGACGCCCGCTTCGACAACCTGGACAAGATGGTCGAGGAAATGAAACGCGAGGAGAAAGCCGATGGACGCAGGAAGAGATAGAGAACCCAGCCCCATGAAGCACCGCACCACGGCGGAACGGAGGTCCGGGCGCGAGCTTGTCGTCACGCGCACCGTCGATGCCCCGCCGCGCATCGTGTTCGAAGCATGGACGCGCGCCGAGCTGTTCCAGCGGTGGTGGGTTCCGAAGTCGATTGGGTTGACGCTGCTGTCCTGCGACATGGATGTTCGCGTCGGCGGCAAGTACCGCCTCGTGTTCCAGGCTGCTCCTGAGCCCATGGCCTTCCACGGCACCTACCTTGAAGTGACACCGCCCTCTCGCCTCGTCTGGACCAACGAAGAAGCGGGCGGCGGCGGGCAGGTCACCACGGTCACGTTCGAGGAGAAGGCGGGCAAGACGCTGGTCGTCGTGCACGAGCTCTATCCCTCAAAGGCAGCGCTGGACGAAGCCATTGCCTCCGGAAGCACGAGCGGCGACATGGAAGAGACCTTCAACCAACTCGACGAGCTGCTCGCCGCCCAGGGCGCGGGCGCGGCACGGTCGTGAGGCCATCGACGATGCAGAGGCCGTTGCGCTCTCGGCGCCCCTGAACCAGGCAGCCTTCTCCGATCCGGGGACGCACGCGTGATCGATGGTCTTGAAGCCCGGCAGGTCGTGGCCCTCGAACACCGCGCCGGCGCTCTTCGTCGCGCTACATCGCGAGGTCAGCCGGACGCTTCCGTCGCGGATCGCCCCGCCTCGATCAGGGCCCGGTCGCGCTCCAGTTCGGCCTTGAGCGCCTCCTCGCTCGGCACGAACTGCCGGAAGCGGCTTGCGAAGAGCGGCTCGCTCGCCGCCTGCAACACGTAGCGCGCGACGGCTTCGTTGCGCTCGCTGCTGAGGATCAGACCCAGCGTCGGGTTGTCGCCGGCCTGGCGTTGCTGCTCGTCGAACACGCGCAAGACCATGTCCATCTGGCCTGCGTCCTGCTGCGCGTGCTGGCCAACCTTCAGATCCACCAGCACAAAACACCGGAGGACGTAGTGGTAGAAGACCAGGTCGATGAAGCAGTCGTCGCTGTCCACGCGCAGGTGCCGCTGGCGCGCGACGAAGGCGAAGCCCTTGCCCTGTTCAAGCAGAAACCGCTCCAGCTGGGCCAGCAAGCCCTGCTCCAGCTCGTTCTCGTAGAGCGCCACGCCCGGCGACGCACCGACGAACTCGAGCACGTACGGGTCGCGGATGAAGTCGCGCGGGCCCGGCGGCGCCTGCTCGGCAATCCACGCAACCGCCTCGGCCTGCGTGGCGGCCTTGTCCGGGCTGGACAGCAGACGCTCCCGGTACAGGCTGCTGATCTGGCGATCCAGGGCGCGCACGCTCCAGGACTGGCCGGCGGCCTCGTAGGCGTACCACTTGCGCGCCGCCTCGTCCTGCACCCGCATCAGCAGCCGGAAGTGCGACCACGTCAATTCTCTCCACGCCGTGGAGAGGTTCGGGAAGCTCTGATGGAACTGCCGAAACGCCCACAGGCTCTGCACCGAGTAGCCCTTGCCGAACTCGGCTGCCAGGCGCTCGGCCAGCAGCGGCAGGGTGCGCTCGCCGTAGGCTGCGCGAGCCTGCCCGCCCTGCTCCCCTTCCACGATCAGCCGGCCCATTTCCCAATAGGTCTGCACCATGGCATCGTTGACCGCGCGCTGCACCTTCTGGCGCGCACTGGCCAGCAGCTTGCGCATCTGGGTGTGCAGGCGCTCCAGCGCAGGATCCGCCTCCTCCAGGGATTCGGGCGCAGGCGCGGCACCAGCCGCTGCGGGCAGCGAACTCCGACGGGGTTTGCGCGGCTCGGTCACGAAGGGATGGGGTGCGGCAGCACGAGGACGCCATGATCGGACGGGTCCGGGGATTATCGATCCGCGAACCCATGGGGTGAAGCGCTAGGCCACGATCAAGTACACCCCCAGCCCCACCATCACCAGGCCGCTGATCAGCTTCAGCCAGCGGCCTTCCTTTTCCTGAAGGCGGCGGTTGGACAGCGTCGTCACGCCGATGGCCAGCACGATCACATCGTCGAACATGTAGGCCACGTTGTAGAGCAGCAGGTAGCCGTAGTAGCCGGCCGTGTCGAGCTGGCGCAGCGTGAGGATGCGCGTGAAGAGGGCCGGGAAGCCCGAGGTGCACAGGAACTCCACCACCTGCACCAGCAGCGCCAGCACGATGACACCCACGATGGCCGCGGCCAAACTCCTGGCCTGCAGGATGGCACGGATGCGGGCGTAGATGCCGGGCTTGGACTTGTCGGGTATCGACAGCGACACCCCCACGCCGGGCGCGATGAAGTCCTTCACGTTGATCAGCCCGGCGACGATGGCGATGGCCGCAATGGCCAGCTGCGACGCGCGCGACAGGCCGATCAACAGGAACAGGTTCAGCCAGGCGGCCATGAACACGAAGTAGGCGATGCCTTCCACCAGCACGAAGACGCCGGCGATGGCCAGCATGCGCTTGCGGTCGTTCAGTGTGGCCAGCAGCGAGATCATCAGGATCAGCACCCACATCGAACACGGGTTCAGTCCGTCCAGCAGGCCCATGGCGATGGTGAAGGCAGGCAGGCCCACGTCGTCCAGCGTGAGGGTGCGGCCCAAGAGGCTCAGCTCGAAGGCAGCTGCCGGCGGCACCTCGGCCTTGCAGGTGGAGTCGTCCTGTGCAGCGCAGCTCGTGTCTTCCGCGGCCGATGCCGCACCCGCTGCAGGCTGCGCCCCGCGGCCTTGCAGGGCGCCCAGAATCAGGCGGTCCGTCGAGGCCTCTGCGGAATAACCGAAGATGAGCTGCCCGCCGACGAAGAACGCCGGCACACGCGCATTGCCCGCGTGCTGTTCACGCGCGATGTCCTGCAGGCGCTGCATGGCCTCCGGCTCCTGGGTGACGTCGCGGATGGCGATGTCGAGTTCGGGCCGCTGCCTGGCCAGGCCGGCCAGGAATTCCTCGGCCTTGGCGCAGTGCGGGCAGCCTTCGCGCACGAAGACTTCGATGCGCTGCCGTTTCGCGGCCGGCGCGCTCGCCGTCGCGGCAGACGCGACAGGCGCCGCCGCGCCGGTGTCCTGGGCGTCGGCCGGCAGAGCCATCACCAGGCCCAGGCCCAGAACCAGGCCTAACGTCACGAAGAAGCGGTGTAGCGGCGCACTCATCGGTAGGCCTTGCGTACGGCGCGGTCAACCAGGTCCAGCAGCTGCTGACGGCCGAAGCTTTCCATCTGGCGGCCGTTGACGAAGTATTCCGGCGTCTGCTTCACGCCCAGCAGCGTGGCGTCGGCGCGGTCTTGTGCCATGCGCTGCTGCACCTCGGGCGTGTTCATGTCCAGCGCCAGCTGGTCCCAGTTCAGGCCCAGGTCGTTGATCACGTCAGGCACACGCGCCTGCTGCACCACGTGTCGCACGACCCAGCGCTCCTGGCCTTTCAGCAGCGCTTCCAGTGTCTGCCAGTACCTGCCCTGCTTGCGGCTGGCCTCCAGCAGCGCCACCACGTAGTCGGCGCCCTTGTGCAGGGGCACGTGGCGCAGGGCCAGGCGTATCTGGCCGGGGTTGGCCGCCATGACCTGCTTGATGAGCGGGTAGAACACCGCGCAGGTTTCGCAGGCGGGGTCGAGGAACTCGACGATCTGCACCTTGGCCGTGGCTTCGCCCAGTGTGGGGGCATGGGCGCTGGCCAGACCCGGGCGTTGGGCCAGCGCGGCGTCTTCGGCGTCGCCGGCGCCGCGACGGCCGTACACGACGGCACCCACACCGACGACGGCCACTGCGGCGGCGGCGATGGCGAAGTTTCGGCGGCTGCCATTGGCGCCTTGCGGCGCTGTGGTGGCAGCTTCCATGGGGTTCTGGTTCTTCTGGGACTTGCGGCTCATGAATGACTCCGGGAGGGTGGTGCACGACGGCACACACCAGGGATGACGGGGCAGCGTGTTGCGCCGCAGGGCGGGCCTGCGCCGCGATCAGCAGGCCAGGCGGTGCGGCGGCCGCAGCGGGCCGCCCGGCACGTGCTGCGCCACTTGCCGCAGGCAGGCGCTGGCCGTGATGTCATCCGGCTCGGTGGACGGCACCTTCGGCGGGGGCGTCAGCAAGGCGGTCAGCCCAGGAACGTGGCACTGGCAGCCGTCGTCGTCACAAGGCTCGTGGCTCGCTTCGCAGGGCGCGTGCAGGTCGGCCTGCGGCATGACAGCCTGCGCCGCCATGGCGACATCGGCGCCGCCCGGCGCGCAGCACCTGCCCAGGCGGCATTCGGGCGACAGGGCTGCCAGGGCGCCCTGGCACAGCAGGGCAAACGCGAAGAGGACAAGCACCAAGCGACGCAAGATGCGGCCAGCTTAGCGCGACGTCACGGTGGGGCCATGATCTGCCGCAAGGGCGCGGTGCGAAGCGGCATGCGGGGCGCCGCGCGTGGCCCCGATGCTGCCCAGGCGCTTCACCGCGCGGGCCTCCAACGCGCTACTTGAGACTGCCCGGCGCCGCGAGATCGATGCTACGCAATCGCTCGACAAACCATGACAGCGCCAGCCCCGCCTCCGAACTGCGCCACGCCACGCTGAGTTGGACACGTGGCTTGGGCGCCGCGACGCGCAATGCCACGAGTCGCCCCTGCGCCATCGGCCCGGATGCCACGGGCTCGGGCAGGAAGCCCACGCCCATGCCGGCCACCTGGGCCGCCAGCTTGGCCTGCATGCTGGACACCGTCAGCACGTCGGCAGCCTGGGCAATGCCCGACGAGCGCGGCGCGGCGGCACGCGCCGAGTCCGCGACCACCACCACGCGATGCCGTCGGATCGTCGCCAGCTTGAGCGGCTGCTTCTCGTGCGCCAGTGGGTGATCGGGCGCAACGGCGAACACGAAGGAGATGGCGCCGATGGGACGATGGGCGATGTCCGAGGCGCTGCGTGATTCGACCTCGGTCAGTGCCACGTCGGCGCGCTGGGCGACCAGCGACTCCCACACACCACCCAGCGCTTCGGTACCCACGCGGATGCGGGTCGGGTGGCCCGCCGCGTAGAAGTCGGCCACAGCCGCCAGCACCGTCTCCACCGGCACCAGCTCGTTGACCGAGATCACGAGCTCGGCCTCCCAGCCGTCACCGAGCCTGCGCACGCGACGCTCGACCGCGCGCGCCGCGTCGAGCACCGCGCGGCCTTCGTCGAGCAGCAGGCGCCCGGCGTTGGTGAGCGTGGCCCGGTAGCCGCTGCGGTCGAACAGCTGGACGCCGAGGTCGTCCTCCAGCTTCTTCACCGTGTAGGAGAGCGTCGATGTCGTGCGGTGCAGCTCGCCGGCGGCCGCCGCGAAGGTGCCGCAGCGTGCGATGGCGTCGAGCACCTGGAGCGCGTCGAGGGTCAGGCGAAGCATGGGCAGGAGTCGTTCGATGGATTCGATCGAGTGCGCCGAAATTATCCGTTTTCATTTGCGGCCGCCGGCAACCACCATGAAGTTCTCGATGCGAGGCATCGCTTCTCTTCACGATGGAACCGCTCATGAACCACCTGTTCACTTCACTGCGGATCGGTCGGCTGCAACTGCCCAACCGCATTCTCATGGCACCGATGACGCGCAGCCGGGCCGACGACGCGGGTCATGTCGGCCCGCTCACCGCCGAGTACTACGCACAGCGCGCCGGGGCCGGCATGATCATCAGCGAGGGCATCTACCCCGAGCCGATGGGGCGCGGCTACGTACGCACGCCGGGTCTAGCCGATGCCGGCCACGTCGCCGCATGGCGAGAGGTGACCGCCGCCGTCCACCGCGCGGGCGGCCGCATGGCTGCGCAGATCATGCATGCCGGCCGCATCAGCGACCCCTCGCTGTTGCCGGGGAATGCGACGCCCGTGGCACCGTCCGCCGTGCGACCGGCCGGCACCACCTACACGGACCAGGGGCCTCGCGCGCATGTCACGCCGCGTGCATTGAACCTGCACGAGGTGGCCGCCGTGATCGACCACCACGCCCAGGCGGCCCGGCGCGCCGTCGAAGCCGGTTTCGATGCCGTCGAGTTGCATGCCGGCTCGGGCTACCTGCCGATGCAGTTCCTGTCCACCGGCACCAACCAGCGCAGCGACCGCTACGGCGGCGGCGTGCAGCAACGCATCCGGTTCGTCGTCGAGACGCTGGAGGCGATGAGTGCGGCGGTCGGCGCCGACCGTGTGGGCTTGAAGCTCACGCCCGAGATGCAGTTCAACGACCTGGTGGATGCCGACCCCATGGCCACGTACACCAGCCTGCTGCGCGCGCTGCGGCCGCTGCACCTGGCCTTTCTCGAGATGGCCCCGGCCCCCGGTTCGACCGTCGGTCACGCCGTGCTGCGCCCGCTGTTCGACGGCGCCTACCTGGCCGGCGCCGGCTTTGACCGTCAAAGCGGCGAAGACCTGATCCGCGCGGGTGGGGCCGACGCGATCGTGTACGGGCAGCTCTTCATCGCCAACCCCGACCTGCCGCGCCGCTTTGCACAAGGCGCCGCGCTGGCGGCGGCAGACCCCTCCACGTTCTACGCCGGTGGGGGCCGCGGTTATGTCGACTACCCACCCGCCAAGCCCTTGCGCGCGGACGAGGCCAACCAGGCCGAGGTGGCGGCGTCATGACCACCCTGCTCTTGCTGCTGAACGGCTCGCTGATGGCAGGCATCTATGCACTGGCCAAAGCCGGTGAAGCCTCCGCACTCGGCGTGCTGGCCTGGCAGGTGCTCTTCAGCGCCGCGACCGTCACGGCGGTCGCCTGCTGGCGGCGCGAGCAGGCGCCGCTGACAAGGGCCAACCTGCGTTATGCGGCCATTGCCGGCGCCTTGGGCATGAGCGCACCCAGCCTCGTGACCTTCTGCGCCCTGGCACGCGTGCCGGCCGGGTTCATCGGCGTGATCGGTGCCCTGGCCCCGCTGTTCACCTACGCGTTGGCGCTGGCGCTGCGCATCGAGTCGCTGCGGGGCCGGCGCGCCGTCGGCATCGTGCTGGGCCTGGCCGGCGTGCTCGCCCTGCTGCTCCCGGCGGGGGCCTTGCCCGGCGACGCGGCTTTGCCGTGGGCGCTGGCAGCCTTGGCAAGCCCGCTGCTGCTGGCGGCCGGCAACCTGTTCCGCTCGCTCGCCTGGCCCAGGGGCCTGGCCCCGCTGGGTGCGGCCAGCCTGATGCTTGGTCTGCAGGCGGGCGCGATCGTGCCGCTGGCGCTCGCTACCGGGCACTTCGAGTGGCCACTGCCCGTCCGCGGGGTGGGTGATCTGATGCTGCTCGCGGGCGGGCTGTTGACCGCGATGTTCTACCTCGGCGCCTTCGAACTGCAGCGACGCGCCGGGCCCGTGGTCGTCGGCCAGCTTGGCTATGTCATCACGGCTGCATCGTTGCTGATCGGCGCGGCCGTCTTCGGCGAGCGCTATCCGATCACGGCCTGGCTGGCCATTGCCGCGGTGGTGGGTGGCTTGGCGTTGGTCAACAGAACCCCGCCCGGCAAGCCCCTCGCGGCAGTCGAGGAGGCCGCACGATGATCCGCATCCGCCGCAGTGCCGATCGCGGGCACTTTCGCAACCACTGGCTCGACGCGCGCTTCAGCTTCAGCTTCGGCGACTACCAGGACCGGGCCTTCGATGGCTACTCGGACCTGCTGGTCCTCAACGAAGACCATGTCGCCCCGGGCGGGGGCTTCGTGGAGCACGGGCATCGTGATGTCGAGGTCATGTCCTACCCCGTTTCCGGCCTGGTCGAGCATCGCGACTCGCTCGGCAACGTGGCCCTCCTGCAACCGAACGACGTGCACCTGATGCGCGCGGGCCGGGGCATCCGCCACAGCGAGATGAACGCGTCGAAGCGCGAGCCCGAGCACCATCTGCAGTGGTGGATCCGGCCTGCGGTATCTGGCTTGGCGCCGGGCTATCAGCACCTTCGTGTTCGCGTGGCCGACAAGCACAACCGCTGGTGCCTCCTGGCTTCTCCCACGGGCGAGGGCGGCGCCCTGGCCATTGCACAGGATGTGCGCGTGCTGGCAGCGCTGGTCGACGGAACGTCGCTGAGCTATGGCGCGAAAGCCGGGCGGCGCATCTACCTGCATGTCGTCGCGGGCCAGGCCGCGCTCGGCAGCGAACCACTCACGGCCGGCGACGCCGCCTTCATCGAGGGCGAGATCGCTGTGATCACGCATGCGCATCCTGACGCGCCCGCCGAGGTGCTGCTCTTTGACCTGCGCTGACCCGGGGCCTGCTCAAGCGGCAACCGTCACACCCTTATCCCCGCAACCCAACTTCCTGCTCAGACTGATCATGAAACACAAGACCCTACCCACCCTGTTCGCGAGCCTCGCCCTGCTGTTGAGCAGCCTTGCGCTGGCGGCCACCCCGGCGCCGGATTCCGACGGCTACATCGCACTCCACTACAGCGACGGCACACCGGCCTCGGTGGGCCTGGAGGCCGTCAACGCCCGTCTCCGCAGCATCGGCGTGCGCGTGACCGAGGTGCAGATCCCTGCCGCCGCCAGGCCGATGCTCCACGCCTCCCGGACCCGTGCCGTGAACGCCGAAGAGTCGGCTGCGCTGCTCGGCCAGTTTCACCTCGGCCGCAAGGAACTCCTGCAAGAGATCCTGAACGCGGGTCGCTCGCCCGCCATGCCCCGCGGCGGACATCTGCAGACATCGGAGATCGGCGTCGCCCCGTACCCGAAGGTCTACGACATGCAGGCACTCGATGCCCCGACGACCGCCTTCATCCAGCGCAAGTTCGGCCGGCTGCACGTGAACAGCTCGGAGGCCGGCGTCGGCATCGACGAGGTGATGACCATCGTCTCGGGAGGCCCCTACACGTGGTTCTTCGTCTTCCCGCAGGACGTCGTGGGCAAGCTCCGCCTGGGGCGGGTCGGCGAGCGCGGCCTGGCCTGGCGCATCAGCTATCCCGGCCTCGTACCCCACGGCGGCTTCTTCGACGCCGCTGACGGGCTGGTGGTGGCGTACGCCCACGGCCCCTCGTCCTTCGTCATGCGATACGAGGACCCCAGCGTCGACGGCGCCGCGACGCTGAACGACAACCCATGGATCGACTTCACCGCCAACCGCCCCGTGCTGCTTGCTTCGCCGCGGCAGAAACCGGCGTCCCGCTGAAGCCGTGCCGGGAGTGTTGGCGCCATGTCCCAGGCCTGTGACTCAAGCGCGCGCTGGTGATGTTCGGTCACTGCGTGGGCTGGTAGCGGTACAGCGCCCGTGACTCGCTGCCGACGGCATCCGACGGGGCGGTGAAGCCGCCCATCACGTAGATGGCGCCGCCCACCACCACCGCGCCCAGCCCGTGGCCGCGGTAGGGCATCGGCGCCAGACTCGACCACTCGCGCGTCCCCGGGTCGTAGCGCTCGACCGCGTCGCTGACACCGCCCGGTGTCGACTCACCACCCAGTGCATACAGGCGCCCGTCCAGGACCACCGCACTCAGGCCGGCGCGGGCCGTCGGCAGCGCGGGGCCGGCTGTCCAGCGATCGGTGGTGGCGTCGTAGACCTCCATGCTGGCCATGCTCTGCTGGTCGTTGGCGCGGATGCCGGGTGCACGGCCGCCCAGCACGTGCAGCTTGCCCTGCAGCACCGCGGCCGCCGCGGCGTTGCGCGCGGTGGTCAGCGGTGCGCCGTCGCCCCAGGTCTGGCTGGTGATGTCGAACACCGATTGCGAGGCCAGCGATGCACTGGCGTTGTTGTTGTAGTTCCAGCCGCCCACCACATGCAGCTGCGCGCCGAGCACGGCCGCGGCGGACGCGAAGCGCACCGTCGGGATCGTGGGGCCTGCGACCCAGGTGCGCGTGGCCGGGTCTAGCACCTGAAGCGCCGTCGCGGCCTCGCCGCCCAGCGCGTAGAGCCGCCCGTTGGTGGCCAGCGCGGCCACGTTGTCGGTGCCGCGAGGCAGGTTGGGCGCGGCCGACCAGGTGTTGCTCGCCACGTCATAGACCATCACGCTGCGCCGCGTGTCGTAGCCGCCGACCACATAGATCCTGTTCCCCAGTGCCGCGACTCCGAACTTGGCAACGGCCGAGGGCATGTCGGCCAGGCGGGTCCAGCCAGCGCGGGAGGCGGACGCAGCGAGCGGCCGCATCACATCCGCGTTGCCGGGATCGACGCCGCCACCGCCACCGCCACACGCGGGCAACAAGCACAAGGACAGGGCCGCGGGATGAGCAATTCGCTTGAACATGGGTTCTCCTGGAACGGCTGCCGGGGCACGGTGTCGCCCCCGCCGCAGCGCCCTTGCAGTAGGCCCAGCGCGGTGCCGCGTCGCAAGGCGGCAGCCATCCAATGCCGATCCAAAAGATATTCCTGCCGTCGTGACAGCAACTTGCCGGTCTGCGCAGCGCGCCCCTTGCCGTGCCAACTGGCCCGCAGGCGCGGGTTTCCGGCCCTGTCAGGCAAAGAAAAACGGCCTAGCGTCGCCGCTAGGCCGTTGGTCTTCAACGTCTTTGTCCGTTGAGTAGTTGGTGGGCCCTGAGTGACTCGAACACTCGACCAACGGATTAAGAGTCCGCTG
>CAYREA010000010.1:0-58602 GCA_964423075.1 uncultured Rubrivivax sp.
GGGACAGCACCACGCCCTTGGGCTTGCCGGTGCTGCCGCTGGTGTAGAGGATGGCCACCAGGTCGGTGTCGATGACGCGGTGCGCCGTGCGCGGCGCGGCCTGCAGCAGGTCGGCCCAGCGCAGCAGCGTCAGTGCGGGTGGCAGGGCCAGGCCAGGCGGTGCGTCGTCGGTGAGGATGACGTGCGTGACGCTCGGGCACTGCGCCAGCACCGGCGCCAGCAGGGCCAGGCGCTCGGGCGAGGTCACCAGCACGCGCACTGCGCAATCGCGCGCGATGAAGGCCACCTGCTCGGGCTTGAGCAGCGGGTTCATCGGCACGAACACGCCCCCGGCGGCCGGCGCAGCGAAGCTGGCCACGACGGTCTCGACGCGCTTTTCCAGATAGATGCCCACGCGCTCGGTGCGCGCCAGGCCCAGATCCAGCAGCGCCGAGGCGATGCGGCCCACCGCGCCGTGCAGCGCTTCGTAGTTCAGCGTCTGCGCGCCGGCGGTCAGCGCGGCGGCAGCGGCGTCGCGCGTGGCGGCGACCGTGATCAGTTCATGCAGGAGGTGGGCTTCGCTCATGGGAGGTTCATTGCCGGAAGAAGCCGCGGGCCGTGGCCGGGCGGCGACGGGACCATACCCGAAAGCCCTCCCCGCCGCGCCGCGGCGCGTGTGCCGTTTTCGGCGGGAACGGCGCCTCGCGCGACGGCCCTCAGTAGCCGAAGCGGGCCTTGCGCGCCCGGTCTTCGATGCGGCGGCTGGCGAAATCGATGCCGCTGAAGGCCGCGTACTCGGCCAGGCTGCGCTGTGTTCCAAGGCCGTACACACCCAGGTCGCCGCCTTCCCAGATCAGCGCCGACAGCCGCTTGCGCGCCGCTGCCTCCAGCGTTGCCGAGCGCACGGCCCGGCGTTCGTCGTGCTCGGGCGACCAGTGCATCGGCCGCGGCCGCGAGCCGGGTACGGTGTACAGGTGGTACATCGGCATGCCGGGGATGTGCACGATGTCCCAGCCGCGCGTCCAGGCGCGCAGTGTCAGCGACTGCTCTTCGCCGTGGAAGTAAAGGTGCGGGTCGTAGGGCAGCGCGTCGACCATGCTGCCGGGCGCAAACAGGCAGCCGCCGGCCAGGTGCACGCCGGGGACGGGCTCGTCGGTCTCCACCGCCACGCCCTCGAACATCAGCACCGGGTGTTCGGGCACGAACTCCGAGTCGCCGCGCACCACCATCGCCAGCACCTTGTTGGTGACCGATTCCGCCGCCGGGTGGCCGTCGCGCATCACGAATGGGTTGGGGTAGCAGGTGAGCATGGTGCGCGGGTTGGCGGTGCCGCAGCGCTCGGCCCACTGCACCAGGCGCTGGTCCCAGCCGGGCTCGAACCAGGTGTGCGAGTCGATCTGCAGGTACCAGTCTTCACCCTGGTACAGCGCCATCGCCAGCGCGCGCGCCCAGCAGGGGCCGCGGGCTTCCAGGGCGTCGACGCGGGTCCAGCGCACGTGTTCCAGGGCCCACTGGTCTTCCATGCGCAGCGCCTGCCCGGCCGCGGCCTGCTCGACCACGCCGATGAACACCCGCGAGGGATCGGCCGCCTGCGAGCGCGCACTGTTGATCGTGAAGGCCAGCATCGGGTCGCAGTACGCGGCGATGCTGATGAAGATGGAGCCCGCGCTCATCGCGCCCGGTACCCGACCTCGCGCGGGTGGTCCACCAGGCGCAGCCGGCAGGGGCGCACCACGCCCTGGCCGTCGTAGTCCTTCAGCGGGAGCGCGCCGTCGTTGACGCGGCGCACCAGGTCGTCGATGTTCAAGGCCGACGGCCGGTAGCCGCGCAACACGAACATCGTGATGGCGCGTGCGTTGTCCCAGGCCCAGAGGTCGTGCCAGTGCATGTCGCGCTCGCTCCAGGCCGAGCGGTGCACGCTGCTGTCGGCACCGTCGACGGCGCCCTGGATGATGAACTCGGGCACCAGCACCACCAGCCAGGCGCAGCGGTACACCAGGGCGTTCAGCAGGTCGAGCCCGGCCGACTTGGGCAGGTGCTGCAGGCAGTCGCCGATGACCACGAGGTCGAAGGCCGACTCCGGGTCTTCCTGCCACCAGCGGGTGGCGTCGAGGGTCTCGACCTGGTGGTAGACGCTGCCCAGCGCGAAACGCTCGACGTGGCGGGCGTCGACTTCGAGGGCCAGACGCTCGCAGGCCGGAACGGCCCGCTCGAGCATGCGGCCGTACTTGCCGGAGCCGGCGCCAATGTCCAGCGCACTGGCGGGCGCCATCCAGCCCAGCAGCTGCTCGACCACGCCGTCGAAGATGGGAAATGAACCCGACATAGTGCAAAAGATTCTAGGGTCCGGCTGGCATCGCCTGTCTGTGTGCGTCTGACAGATCCTGACAATTGAACCCCTTTTCACACCCAGGGCTGTCATTTGCGCCCTGCACGCCGCTGCTAGACTGCCGCGCCGGGGCTAACCCCCTAGTTCATAGCCCCTTGTCCAGGAGACGGCGGACCGCCCCGCCGACAAATGCCCCCGTGTTCGCTTACCCGCTGCCACCCGACTCCCAGTTGAATCTCGCCGGCGAACTGCGTGCCTACCGCGAGCATCCGCGCGAAGTCGAGCGCGTTTCGCGCCTCTTCGGGCTGATGGCCCGCTCCGGCCCCACGGCGCTGGACATCGGCGCTCGCGACGGCCACCTGTCGCTGCTGCTGGCTGAACGCTTCGACCGCGTGGTGGCGCTGGACCTCACCCTGCCCCAGGTGGAGCACCCGCGCATCGACTGCGTGCAGGGTGATGCCGCGCAGATGAGCTTCGCAGACCGTTCGTTCCACACCGTGGTCTGCGCCGAGGTGCTGGAACATATCCCGCCGGCCTTGCTGCCGCGCGTGTGCCAGGAGATCGTGCGCGTCGCCAGCCGGCATGTCGTGATCGGCGTGCCCTTCAAGCAGGACCTGCGCGTCGACTGCTGCACCTGCCGAAGCTGCGGCGCGGTCAACCCGCCCTGGGGACATGTCAACAGCTTCGACCTGGAGCGGCTGACCCACCTGATGCAAGGCCTGAAGCCGGTGAAGGTCGACTACGTCGGCCGCACGCGCGCGGTGACCAACGCGGTCTCTGCCGGCCTGATGCGTTTTGCCGGCAACCCCTTCGGCACCTACGAACAGGACGAGCCCTGCGTGCAATGCGGTCAGCGCCTGCTGCCGCCCGGGCACCGCAACCTGGCACAGAAGGCCGCCACCCGGCTGGCCCACTGGGGCACCACGCTCCAGGTGGCGCTGACGCCCTGGCGTGGCAACTGGATGCACGTGCTGTTCGAACGGCCCGACAGCCGCTGAGCCCGGCGCCTTCGCGGCGCCCCCAAAAGCCGCCCGGCCAAAAGCCGGCTGGCCCCGTGCATTGCCTCACGGCATCCCACACATTGAGGGAGAGACACGGAGTCACCCTGACGCTTATGGTGACAATATCGTTGCCTAGAGGTGATGCAAGACCAGCGTCGGCGGCCGTACGCGTGCATCTCACGGGGGTTCCGGCTGGGCATTGGTGGTCCTGGCGCCCGTGCTTGTCCCTGCCTCGGGCGCCCGGGATTCCATGATCGCTCAGTCCTTCAACTTCACTTCCGATCGCCCGACGATCCTGCTGCTCGGCGCACATTGCGACGACATCGAGATCGGCTGCGGCGCCACCGTGATGCGCCTGGTTGCGCGCTACCCGGGCGCTCGTTTCGTCTGGGTCACCTTCAGCGCCGACGACGAGCGTGAAGCCGAGACCCGGCGCGCCGCCGCGCAGCTGCTGCGCGGTGCGGCCGAGACCGAAGTCATCATCGAGCGCTTTCGCGGCAGTTACCTGCCGTACAGCGGGCCCGAGCTGAAAGACCGCTTCGAAGCGCTCAAGCGCTTTGCGCCCGAACTGGTGCTCACCCACTTCCGTGCCGACCTGCACCAGGACCATCGCGTCATCAACGAGCTCACCTGGAACACCTTCCGCAACCACGCGGTGCTGGAATACGAGATCCCGAAGTTCGACGGCGACATGTCCGTGCCCAACGTGTTCGTGCCCATCACGCGCGCCGACATGCAGCGCAAGTGCGACATCCTGATGTCGTGCTTCCCCAGCCAGCACAGCCGCAGCTGGTTCACGCCGGACACCTTCCAGGCCATCGCCCGCCTGCGCGGCATCGAATGCAACGCACCCGAAGGTTTCGCCGAAGCCTTCCACGGCCGCAAGACCTGCATCGCGCTCTAAGAATTCACCCCAACCTCCGCCATCCATGTCGCAAACCAAGATCCCCTCGCTCGACGACCTGCTCAGACAAGACCTCGACTACATCTGCGCCAACCTCAAGGAAGAGTTCGGCCGCATGGCAGGCCAGAGCCTGCTGATCACCGGCGGCGCCGGCTTCCTGGGCTACTACCTGGTGCTGGCCGCCCTGCACTTCAACAAGAACGAAGGCAAGAGCCAGCCGATCCGCGTGACGGTGTGGGACAACTTCATCCGCGGCACGCCGAAGTGGCTGACCGACCTGCAAGGCACGCCGAACTTCACGATGCAGCGCTACGACCTGATCGAGCCGCTGCCCGCCGACATGCCCGATTTCGACTGGATCATCCACGCCGCGGGCATCGCGTCGCCGCCGTACTACCGCAAGTACCCGCTGAAGACCATCGACGCCAACATCAATGGCCTGCGCAACCTGCTCGACCGCTGCGTCGCCCAGGCCGAACGCGGCAAGCCGGTGCAGGGCTTCCTGTTCTACTCATCGAGCGAGATCTACGGCGACCCCTCGGCCGATGCCATTCCCACGCCCGAGGACTACCGCGGCCTGGTCTCGTGCACCGGCCCGCGCGCCTGCTACGACGAGAGCAAGCGCTTCGGCGAAACCATCTGCGTGATCTACGCGCAGCAGTACGGCGTGCCCACGCGCCAGGCGCGGCCCTTCAACAACTACGGCCCGGGCCTGAAGATCACCGACAAGCGCGTGATCCCCGATTTCGCGCGCGAGATCTTCGCCGGGCGCGACCTGGTGATGTTCTCCGACGGCACGCCCAAGCGCACCTTCTGCTACTCGGCCGACGCCATCACCGGCTACTACAAGGTGCTGGTCAAGGGCGGCAACGGCGAGCCCTACAACGTGGGCACCGAGACGCCCGAGATCTCGATGAAGGAACTGGCCGACCGCCTGATCGCCACCGCCGGCGATCTGTTCGGCTACAAGGGCAAGCTGGTGCACCAGCCGGCCCCGGAAGCCGTGTACCTGGTCGACAACCCCAACCGCCGCTGCCCGAACATCAACAAGGCCCGCACGCAGCTGGGCTACGAGCCCGGCATCGGCATCGAGGACGGCCTGCGCCGCACGCTGATGTGGTACCACCACAACCAGGACGCCGAGGAGGCCTGATGAAGATCTCCGTCATCGGCACCGGCTACGTCGGCATCGTCTCGGGTGCCTGCTTCTCCGAGATCGGCCACGACTGCGTCTGCGTCGACGTCGACCAGGCCAAGGTCGACCGCATCAACCGCGGCGAAGCGCCGATCCACGAGAACGGCCTCGACGATCTGCTGCGCAAGCATGTCGGCACGCGCCTGCGCGCCACCACCGACCTGCGCGCCGCGGTGCTCGACTCCGAGATCACCTTCATCGCCGTCGGCACGCCTTTCGACGGCCAGCGCATCGACCTGAGCTATGTGCGCGAGGTGGCGCGCCAGATCGGCACCGTGCTGCGCGACAAGCCGGCCTTTCACGTGGTGGTGGTCAAGAGCACCGTGGTGCCCGGCACCACCGACGACGTGGTGCGGGTCGAACTCGAGCAGGCCTCGGGCAAGAAGGCGGGTGTCGACTTCGGCGTCGGCATGAACCCCGAGTTCCTGACCGAAGGCACCGCCATCGACGACTTCATGCGGCCCGACCGCATCGTCATCGGCGGCAGCGACGAGCGCAGCATCGAGGCCCAGCGCCGGGTCTACGCGCCCTTCGCCAGCACGCCGACGATGGCCACGAACAACAAGACCGCCGAGATGATCAAGTACGTCTCGAACTCGGTGCTGGCGACCATGATCTCGTTCTCCAACGAGATGGGCAACCTGTGCAGCGCCCTGGGCAACGTCGACGTGGCCGACGTGATGAGCGGCGTGCACCTGGCGCGCTACTTCACCAGCACGCTGGACGACGGCCGCCGCGTGAAGGCCGGCATCAGCTCCTTCCTCTGGGCGGGCTGCGGCTACGGCGGCAGTTGCCTGCCCAAGGACACCAAGGCGCTGTCGGCCCACGGCGCTGCGCGTGGCGCGCCGATGCCGCTGCTCGACGCGGTGATCAGCACCAACCTCGCGCAGCCGCAGCGCATGCTGGGCAAGCTGCAGACGCACTTCCCCAAGTTGCAGGGCCTGAAGGTGGCGGTGCTCGGCCTGGCCTTCAAGGAAGACACCGACGACATGCGCGAGTCGCCTTCCATCCCCATCGTGAAGATGCTGGTCGAGCAGGGTGTGGAGGTCATCGCCTACGACCCCATCGCCATGCCGGCGGCCAAGCCCTTGCTGCCGACTGGCGTACGCTATGCAACGTCGCTGGAAGAGGTGCTGGCCGACGTGGACGCGGCGCTGCTGGTGACGCGCTGGGCCGAGTTCCAGCGCGTGCCGGAACTGCTGCAGGGCCGCGCGCGGCAGCCGGTGGTGATCGACGGGCGGCGCGTGCTGAAGGCCGAGGCGCTGGCCCGTTACGACGGCATCGGCCGATAAATCTACAAACGAATCAACGAGGGTCGGGAGCGTTATGAAGGTTGTGCTGTTCTGCGGTGGTCTGGGCACCCGGTTGCGCGAGCATTCCGACACCATTCCGAAGCCGCTGGTGTCGGTGGGCAACCGGCCCATCATCTGGCACCTGATGCGCTACTACGCGCACTTCGGCCACAAGGACTTCGTGCTCTGCCTGGGCTACCGCGGCGACATGATCCGCGAGTACTTCCTCAACTACCAGGACTGCATGTCCAGCGACTTCACGCTCTCGCTGCCCGACGGCAAGGTGGACATGCTGAAGAAGGGCGTGGAAGACTGGCGCATCACCTTCGTCGACACCGGCATGCACGCCAACCTGGGCATGCGCCTGACGCGGGTGAAGCACCTGTTGAAGGACGAGCCCATGTTCCTGGCCAACTACTCCGATGGCCTGTCCGACCTCGACCTGAACCAGGCCATCGGCGAGTTCGAGAAGAGCGACGCCACGGCCAGCTTCATGGCGGTGCGCCCGCCCGCCAGCTTCCACGCCGTCAGCGTGGGCGCCGACAGCCTGGTCACCGGCATCGAGTCGATGCACAAGTCCGACCTCTGGGTCAACGCCGGCTTCTTCTGCCTGCGTCCGAGCATCTTCGACGTCATGAACGAAGGCGAGGAACTGGTCGAGCAGCCCTTCCAGCGCCTGATGGCGCAGAAGAAGCTGCGCGCGCACCAGTACAACGGCTTCTGGTCGGCGATGGACACCTTCAAGGACAAGATCACCCTGGACCGCATGGAGGCCCAGGGCAAGTGCCCGTGGATGGTGTGGAGAACCTGAAATGGCCCCGCCCGTCAGCGTCGCGATCCCGGCCTACAACTGCGAGCGCTACATCGCGCAGTCCATCGAGTCGCTGCTGAGCCAGAGCTACGGCGACTTCGAACTCGTCATCTCCGACAACGCGTCCACCGACGGCACCGAGGCCGTCTGCCGCCGCTACGCCCAGCAGGATGCGCGCGTGCGCTACGTGCGCCGCAGCGAGAACATCGGCGGCCCCGGCAACTTCCGCTACGTGTTTTCGCTGTGCACGGGCAAGTACCACAAGTGGTCAACCGCCGACGACCACTGGCACCCCGAGTTCCTGCGCGAAGCCGTGGCCGTGCTCGACGCGCAGCCCGACGTGGTGCTGTGCTACCCGAAAACCCAGCTCATCGACGCCGAAGGCCGCAAGATCGAAGACTACGAGGACAACCTCGAACTCGATGCCGAGTCGGCACGCAAGCGCTTTCGCGATCTGTACAGCCTCATCGGCCTGTGCAACGCCCACCTGGGCCTGCTGCGCCGCGATGCGATGCTGAAGACCAGATTGATCGCCGGGCACCTGGCCTCCGACGTCGACTTCCTCGCCGAGATGGCCCTGATCGGCAAGTTCCACGTGCTGCCCGACGTGCGCTTCTACCGGCGCTTCCATGCCGCCTCGTCGAGCTGGGCGCGCGGCGATGCGAAGCACCAAGCCGCCTACTACGCGCCGAAGGCCAAGGGCCTGTCGGCGGTGGGCACCTGGAAGCGCTTCGGCTTCCAGCTGGGCCTGATCGCACGCAGCCCGGCACCGGCCGCCGACAAGCTGGCGCTGTCCATCGACATCCTGCGCCGCATGCGCTACGACCGCGGCATCCTGTTGCGGGAACTGGGCGCCCAGATCATTCCGCGCTGACCCGCTGCGCCGCCTGCTCGCGCGCGATCACGGTTCACGACCCCGCGGGTCGGTGAGATCAAGAATCAAGAGCCTGCAACGCAGGCCGCTTGATCAACGCCCCTTGGGACCGCTGCCGATACGCCTGAACACGGCGTCGGCCTCGCCAATGCGGAAATCGTCGTCCCGCCAGAGGGAATGCACGGCGGTCATCCAGAATCCGCGCGCTTCCAGGAATGCAAGAACCTCGGACGGCGTGGCAGCGCCGTCGTAACACGGGATGCATCCCAGCTCGGTCTGCAGACCCTTCACGACCTTCAAGGTCTCTTCGCCACCGCGCAGGACATCCAGGTCGGAACCTTGCGTATCGAGCTTGAGGTACAGATTGCCGTACTTCAGGGTCTTCAGTACATCGTCGACGCTGCGCACCTCGACGTCGACGACCTTCGTGATCGTCAAGGCATCGGTCGGTCGCGACTGGCCTCGCTTCAGTTCCCGCAGCGAACTCCAGCCAGGCTTGTCGCTGACGTGGAACTGCGCCCTTCCGGTCTTGATGCCCAGCGCACATTGATTGACGTGCCACTTGGGATCGCTGGCCGAGCGCTCGACCAGCTTCGCGCCCAATTCGGGGATGGGCTCGAAGGAATGGATATCCCCGGTGAATCCAACGCGGCCGCGCAAGAATTCGTAGAACTGACCGTAATTCGCGCCGACATCGAGAATGGTGTCGATCTCGAGTGCTGCGAACAGCTCCTTGAGGTGCTCCGCCATCTCGTCCTGGGCGTCTTTCGCGCCGAGCGACGTGTCGCGGGTCTTGTACAACTCGTAGCCGTAAGGCTTGAGCACCTTGCCCAAGGTACGACCTATCACTTGCTTAAGCATCTGAACTCCACTGGTTTTGTCTCGTACGGCTGCTCACGATGCTAACCGTCTCGCAACGGCCTGCAAGTGGCAGCGACTGTGTACTTGGCTCTATTCGGCTTGAGTAGTGACAAGCTCACTCTATGAAGCACCCCCGCTTGGGGGACCGGCCGCACGGCGCCGTGCCGGACGACCCAGGCAGGAGTGAATCAGGATCGGGATTCCGTTCGACGCAACCAGGACTCGCGCCAGAAAATCGGGTCGTGCTGCGCGTTGAAGTGCAGGCCTTCGCCGGTGCTGTCAACGGTGTCCAGCATGATGCACGGCGTCTTCATGAAGCGCATCTCCCCCGTGGCGTCGTCGATGATCTTCTGCACCCTCGCCGTCACGCGGTACTCGCGCCCGCAGTGCTTGACCATCTCCACGTCGAACCACAGACCCTTGTTCTTGCCCTGGCTGTTGAGGGTGCGTGCGATCTCCTCGAGCGGCAGCACCGCCACCCGTTCACCGACGGTCAGTGCGGTGGGATCCTTCGCCAGATGTTCACCCATGGGGGGTAGCGGAGGAAACCCGATGCCACCGCGCCGCCTCTGAACGCCATTGAAGACGCGCGTCAGCACGGCCACCAACCAGGCTTGGGCCGAGTAGTTGCCACACAGCCATGGGATGAGGTCCCTGCCCAGCGACCACCTGCCGTACTCCGTCGTGCAAGCGTGCAGTTCCGTGAACTGGCAACGATGCACCTGGCCGTGGCGAGTGCCCGCCGCGACCGTATCGGAAACGCGGGCCACATCGACAGTGGCCGGTCGCGCCACTTCCGCGCGCGAGGCTTCGGAATGCTGCAGCCACTCCGCCTTCCAGATCAGGTAGCAAGCGGCCTCACAGCCGTCATGCGCACTGCCATCGCAGCGCAGGTTGCTGAGCAACACGCAACCGTCCAGGCGGAGCATGTGCTTGGTTCGACCGTAGTCATAGATCTTGTCGAGGCAGCGGAAGACCCGGGCCTCGCCGCCACAGAACTTCATCATCTCCGGCTGGAACGGCATGCCATCCAGCGAGCCGCTGGCATCCAGCGTCGCGAGTATCTCCGGCAGCGGCCTGATGCGTACGGTGTCGCCGGGAAGCAGGTCGTGCCCCATGATCCGGCGCGCCAGCCAGCGCCGCATGGCGCCAGCCCGGAATCCCGACGGCCGTTCGAGTTCGGGCTCGCGGCGTCGGCCCGTGATCTCGAGGAACGGATCCATTCCGCCGCGTAGGCGCCGCGCTTCGCGCCACACCACCACACAGCCGCCGGCGATCAAGACGCTCAAACCGAGTGCCACGGCCGCACCGGCCACGCCGATCAGCCATCCCACGATGCCGCCGATCGCCGCGAACCCGACCACGGCGACCGCGATGGCGGCCAGCAAGGCCATGCCCAGCAGCGCGATGGTCTTCAGGAAGCTGGTCACGTCCTACTTCCCCTTGGCCGCGGCAGCCGATGCAGCAGGTGCAGCCTCTGCAGGGGGCAGAGCAAACGCGAACAGCACATTGCCCGCTATCAGCGCGATGTGCTGCACGCCGTCGACCGAGTAGGTCGCCGGCCCTGCGTTCACGAGCCCGCCCGGACGGAAGGTCCACAGGATCGAGCCGTTGTCGGAATCCATGATGCTGATGCGATCCATGAACCCGCCCACCACGATGTCGCCAGCCGTGGACAGAAGGCCGGTCACGCGCGCGAACTGGATGAAGTCGCCTTCGTCCAGCCGCGTGGACCAGCGGATCTCGCCCGTGGCAGGATCGATGGCCTTGACCGCTACCACGGCGGGCAGGTTCGAGGCCAGCTGCGTGGTGCCGCGCATCGTCATCGTGCCGGGTTTCAGCTTCTCCGGGATCGAAAAATACGTCGACGCCGCATCGACGGTCGGAACGTAATGAAGCTTGCGCTTGGCGTCGTACGAGGGCGGCCACCAGTTGGTGCCACCGTGCAGCCACGGGTAGACCAGCGCGCCCTGGGGTGTCGGTATCGACTTCGGGTCGCGTTGCGGCCGCCCCTTCTCGTCCATGCTCAGGGCCCAGGTCTGTTTCACGTACGGCTTCGCGTACAGGAACTTGCCGTCGCGACGGTCGAACGCGTAGTAGAAGGCGTTGCGGTTGGCCGTCAGCGCGGCCGGTATCGTCTCGCCCTTCCACTGCACGTCGGCCAGCACGACCTGCTGCGTGGCGTCCCAGTCGTGCACGTCAGCCGGTGTCATCTGGAAGTGCCAGCGCAGCTTGCCGGTGTTCGGGTCCAGCGCCAGGAGGCTGTTGCTGTAGAGGTTGTCGCCTTCGCGGCTCGACTTGTCGAACAGCGGCCAGGGGTTGCCGGTGGTCCAGTACAGAAGGTCCAGCTTGGCGTCGTAGGCCCCCAGGCTCCAGGTGCTGGCGCCGCCGGTCTTCCACGAGTCGCCGGCCCAGGTTTCATTGCCGGGCTCTCCCGGGCCCGGTATGGTGAAGAACTGCCACAGCCGCTTGCCATCCTCGGGCGAGTACGCCGCCAGGAAACCGCGCATGCCCAGTTCGCCGCCGGCCACGCCCACCACGATCTTGTCCTTGAGCACCAGCGGCGCGGTGGTCATGGAGTAGCCCAGTTTCTCGTCGGCGACCTCGATCTCCCAGACCTTCTGGCCGGTGGCGGCATCGAGTGCCACCAGGTGCGCGTCGAGCGTGGCGATGTAGACGCGCTTGCCCAGCACCGCCACGCCGCGGTTGTACGCGCCGCAGCAGACCGGAAGCACGGAGGGATCGACGGGCCGCCTGAAACGCCACAGCACCCGCCCGTTGCGCGCGTCCAGCGCCACGACACCGTCAGGTGCCTCGCTGACGAACATCGTGTGGCCCACCACGATGGGCGTGGCCGCCAGCGGCTTCTCCGCCGGGCGCAACTGCGTGGCCCACGCCACGCGCAGGTTCTTGACGTTGCCGCGGTTGATCTGCGCCAGCGCGCTATGGCGGTGCGCCTTCAGGTCGCCGTTGAACATGAGCCACTCTTCCGGGTGCTCTTCGGCCTTGGCGAGCCGCTCGTACGGCACATCCACCACCGGCATGTTGGCCGGAGCGTGGGCGGAGGCCTCGCGCGCCCATGCGCGCGCCAGCTGGCGAACGTAGCTGTGGACCTCCCAGATTTCCTGTTCCCCGACGGGCTGGGCGGCCATGCTCGTACCCGTACGGCCATGCTTCACCGTGTGGAAGAACCCCCAATGCGTGGCGCGACCCACGTAGGCGATCAGGTTGGGGCCGGTGCCGCCCTGCGCGTTGGCGCCGTGGCACTGCGCGCACGTCTGGCGGTACTTCTGCTCGCCGCGCTGTGCGTAACTTGCGTCGTCAACGAAGCTGTTCAGGATGCCGGCGTCGGCGGTGGGACTGTCCGTCAGGCCCTGCAGGTACACGGGGCTGCCGGGTGACAGCCAGCGCAACATGTCGGCAGTGGGCACTTCCGGCAAATGGCCGGAGGCCTTCAGGCCTATGACCTGCGCGCGCCAGCGCAGCTCCGGGACGGTATACGTGGCCCCTGCGGAAACCAGCAGAACCACAGCGATCACGCTCAGCCAGATCTTGGCAGACTTCATCCCCACCCCTCTTTTGGTCAACGGTTTGCGCGCAGGCAAAGCGCTCGATGTTAGGGGCGATCCCCAGCTCGCCGATTGCCAGTTGGCGCGCGGGTGTGGAGGATTGATGAAACTTTTCGCGCCGGCGCCGCACGGCGGGTCGTGACGCAGTCGACGCTCTCCGCGTGCGCGCCGCCTTTGTCCGTTGCACCGCGCAAGGCGCCCGCATCAACTGGTTACCGCTGTGCTAGAACCCTTCAACCCCCGAAAGCCAGGAGAACACTCGGTGACTGCAGCCGCTCAAGCCGACCCCGTGCAAGCACGCCATTACAGCTGCCGCTTCTGCAGCCAGCCGCTGCGCCACACCTTCGTCGACCTCGGCACCAGCCCGCTGTGCCAGCGCCACGTGACGCCGGCGCGCTTCGACCACGCCGAGGCCATCTACCCGCTGCACGTCTACGTCTGCGAGCACTGCTTCCTGGTGCAGCTGCCGGCCTACGTGGCGCGCGAGGAGATCTTCGACGCCGAGTACGGCTACTTCTCGAGCTTCTCGGACACCATGCTCAAGCACGCCGAGGCCTACGTGCAGATGATGACCCCGCGCTTCGGCCTGGGCGCGCACAGCAAGGTGGTCGAGCTCGCCAGCAACGACGGCTACCTGCTGCAGTACTTCAAGCGCGCCGGCGTGCCGGTGCTGGGCATCGAGCCCACCGCCAACACCGCGGCCATCGCCATCAAGAACGGCATCCCGAGCCTGACCAAGTTCTTCGGGCGCGACACCGCGCGCGAGGTGCTGGCCAGCGACGGGCCGGCCTCGGTGATCCTGGGCAACAACGTGCTGGCCCACGTGCCCGACATCAACGACTTCGTCGGCGGCATGAAGATCCTGCTGGCCAAGGACGGCGTGGTGACGATGGAATTCCCGCAACTGCTGCACCTGATCGAGCAGAACTACTGGGACACCGTCTACCACGAGCACTTCTCCTACCTCTCGTTCACCACGGTGGAGAAGATCTTCGCCGCGCAAGGTCTGACGCTGTTCGACGTCGACGACATCAGCACGCACGGCGGCTCCATCCGCATCTACGGCCGCCATGCCGAAGACGCCAGCAAGCCGGTGCACGAACGCGTGCTGGCGATGCGCGAGAAGGAGAAGAAGGCCGGCCACTTCGACCTGAACTACTACTTCAGCTACGGCGAGCGCGTGAAGGAATCCAAGCGCGCCATCCTCAGCTTCCTGATCGAAGCCAAGCGCCAGGGCAAGAGCGTCGCCGCCTATGGCGCGCCGGGCAAGGGCAACACGCTGCTGAACTACTGCGGCATCCGCACCGACCTGATCGACTACACGGTCGACCGCAGCCCGCACAAGCAGGGCAACTTCCTGCCCGGCACGCGGCTGCCGATCTACGGGCCCGAGAAGATTCGCGAGACCAAGCCCGACTACCTGTTCCTGCTGCCCTGGAACCTGAAGGACGAGATCGTCAAGCAGATGGCCGACATCCGCAGCTGGGGCGGCAAGTTCGTGGTGCCGATGCCCTCGGTGCACGTCATTGAGTGAGATGAACAGCGCCGATACGCTCGGCGCCGCGATGCATGGCTTCGCGCGCGAGCTCTATCCCATCTGCCGCAGCATCACCGGCGCGGGCACGCGGGCCACGCTCGATGCCATCTCGCGCATCGTGCCGCTGGAACGTGTGGAGGTGCCCACCGGCACGAAGGTGTTCGACTGGGACGTGCCGCGCGAGTGGAACATCCGCGACGCCTGGATCAAGAACGCCGCCGGCGAGAAGGTGGTCGACTTCCAGCGCCACAACCTGCACGTGATGAGCTACTCCACGCCCATCCGTGCGCGCTTGTCGCTGGCCGAGCTGCGCCCGCACCTGTTCAGCCTGCCCGAGCAGCCGAGCTGGATTCCGTACCGCACCACCTACTACCGCGACAACTGGGGCTTCTGCCTCACGCACGAGGCACTGCAGGCGCTGCCCGAAGGCGAGTACGAGGTCTGCATCGACTCCACGCTGGAGCCCGGCGCCCTGAGCTTCGGCCAGGCGGTGCTGCCGGGCGATTCGAGCCAAGAGATCCTGATCTGGACGCATGTCTGCCACCCCTCGCTGGCCAACGACAACCTGTCGGCCATCGCGGTGGCCGCGCACCTGGCGCGTTCGCTCGCGGCACGGCCGCGTGCGTACACCTACCGCTTCGTGTTCGCGCCCACCACCATCGGCGCCATCACCTGGCTGGCCTTGAACGAGGCGAACGTCGGCCGCATCAGGCACGGCCTGGTGCTGGCTTCGCTGGGTGACCGCGGTGCCTTCGTCTACAAGCGCAGCCGGCGCGGCGATGCCGAGGTCGACCGCGTGGTCGAACACGTCATCGGCACCGAAGGCAGCGTCGAGGACTTTTCGCCCTACGGCTACGACGAGCGCCAGTTCTGCTCGCCCGGTTTCGACCTGCCGGTGGGCCGCTTCTCGCGCACGCCCAACGGCCGCTACCCCGAATACCACAGCTCAGCGGACAACCTCGACTTCATCACCGCCGAATCGCTGGGCGCGTCGCTGCAGGCCTGCGAACGCATCTGCAGCGTGCTCGAAGGCAACGTCACCTACCGCAACCTGCTGCCCAAGTGCGAACCGCGCCTGGGCCCGCGTGGCCTGTACCGCAACGCGAGCGGCCGCAACCCCAGCCAGTTCGAACACGCGCTGCTGTGGGTGCTGAACCAGTCCGACGGCACGCGCGACCTCCTGTCCATCGCCCAACGTTCGAAGATGGACTTCGCCAGCATCGTCGAGGCCGCCACGGCGGCGCGCGATGCCGGCCTGCTGGAGGCCGTGTCTTGAGCACCATGCCACCCGGCTCCGTGGCGCTGGTCACCGGCGGCGCCGGCTTCATCGGCAGCCACCTGTGCGCCAAGCTGGCCGAGGCCGGTGCCACGGTGCACTCCGCCAGCCGCCGCGAGCACCCCGGCAACCAGCACTTCAGCCACCACGCGGTGGACCTGTCGGACTACGCCGCCGTGTGCCGCCTGCTCGACGTGGTGCGCCCCGACTACGTCTTCCACCTCGCCAGCCACGTGCAGGGCGCACCCGACCTCAAGCACCTGCTGCCGGCCTTCCACGGCAACCTGGAGACCACGGTCAACCTGCTCACGGCCGTGGCCGAACGCGGCTGCAAGCGCTTCGTGATGACGGGCTCGTTCATGGAGCCCTCGGCCTCGCCCGCCGACATGACACCCACCTCGCCCTATGCCGCGGCCAAGTTCGCGAGCACCGCCTACGTGCGCATGTTCCACGCGCTGTACAAGGTGCCCGTCACCACCGCGCGCGTGTTCATGGTCTACGGCGCGGGGCAACAAGACCTGACCAAGCTCGTGCCCTACTGCGTGCTGCGCCTGCTGAAAGGCGAGGCGCCGCAGATCACCAGCGGCCGCCGGCTCGTCGACTGGATCTACGCCGAGGACGTGGCCGAAGGTTTCGTGCGCCTGGCCCTGGCCGACGCCGCCATCGGCAAGACCGTGGACCTGGGCACCGGCACGCTCATCAGCACGTCCGACCTGGTGGACACCATCTGCCGCCTGGCCGCACCACACATCCAGCCCAGCTTCGGCGCCCTGCCCGACCGGCCCATGGAGCCCACCGGCGCTGCCGACGTGGCGGGCAGCCTGGCCACCATCGGCTGGGCGCCGCGCGTGAGCCTGGAAGAAGGCCTGCGCCGCACCATTCATTTCTATCGTCAAACAGGAGGGGCGTGACACCATGTCCAAGATTGCAGTACTTGGCACGGGCATGTCGGGTTTCGGGGCCGCACACCGGCTGGCCAAGGAGCCCGTCGATGTCGTGCTCTACGACAAGGCCCCGTTCTACGGCGGCCAGACCGTCTCGTTCCGCGCGCCCTCGGGCTTCATCTTCGACAAGGGTCCGCACGTGTCCTTCACGAAGGACGAGCGGGTGCTGAACATCCTGGCCGACGCCGTCGACGGCCAGTTCGAGACGGTGCAGTACCAGCTGGAGAACCACTGGAAGGGCCACCGCCTGCCGCACCCGGTGCAGACCAACATGCACGGCCTGCCGGTGGACGTGATGGCCAAGGTCATCGAAGATTTCGCGAAGCAGTCCACCCTGCAGACCGACATCCGCAACTACGAAGACTGGCTGGTGGCCGCCTACGGCCGCTACTTCGCCGACAACTTCCCGGTGCAGTACACCGAGAAGTACCACACCACGCACCCGCGCAACCTCACCACCGACTGGATCGGCCCGCGCATGTACCGGCCTTCGCTGGAAGAGCTGCTGCGCGGCGCCCTGGGCAAGCAGACCGCCACCACGCACTACATCACCGGCTTCCGCTACCCCTCGCGCGGCGGCTTCCAGAGCTACCTGGACAAGTGGGCGCGCAACGTCACGATGAAGCTCGGGCACCAGGTGACGCAGATCGACACCAAGCAGAAGGTGCTGACCTTCAGCAACGGCGTGCGCGAGGGCTACGACGGCCTGATGTCGTCCATCGCCCTGCCCGACCTGATCCCGCTGATCGCCGGTGTGCCCGACGACGTGCGCGCTGCCGCCGACAAGCTGGCCTGCTCGAGCTGCGTGCTCGTGAACATCGGCGTCAACCGGCCCGACCTCACGCCCGCCCACATCAGCTACTACTACGACAAGGACATCGTGTTCTCGCGCACGAGCAGCCCGCACCTGATGTCGCCGAACAACGTGCCGCCGGGCTGCGGCTCGGTGCAGGTGGAGGTGTACTTCTCGAAGAAGTACAAGCCGCTGGTGGGCCAGCCGGCCGACTACGTGGAGCCGGTGATCCGCGACCTGAAGCGCGTGGGCCTGCTGCGCGAGGACGACAAGATCCTGTTCACCGACACCAAGCTGGTCGACTACGCCAACATCATCTTCGACCACGACCGTGAAGAGGCCCTGCGCACCGTGCACGGCTACATGGACGACAACGGCATCCGCCACGCCGGCCGCTACGGCAACTGGGCCTACTTCTGGACCGACGACAGCTACAAGAGCGGCGAAGAAGCAGCCACGCTGGCGCTGGGCGACATGCGCTGAAGTCCAGCACCCGGCACACATCGGCGTGAGTTAGTTCACACCGCAGCGCCGCGGGCCCGCGGCGCTTACATGCGGTTCCAAAGGCGCGCCGGGCCGTGCCGCACACTGCGGTCTGGTTAGGCCCGGACCGGGCCGGCCTGCTTTCGGCCAACCGGCCGTGCACCGTATCCTTTCCCCCACTGACCGGACCATGAGCCAAGACCGCGGCGATCAGCGCCCCACACCTTCGATCCACGCGGTCTTCCAGCGCCGTCGCTTCCTCACCCAGCTCACTGCCGTGGCGGCCAGCGCCAGCGGGCTTGCCGCCTGCGGCGGTGGCGACGATGGTGTCGAGGTCACGGTCGGAGAAGGCGGGCTCAGCTTTTCGGACAACACGTTGAGCGTCACGGTCAACGTACCTGCCTCCATCAGCATCCGCAACACGACGGTGCTGCCCAGCGGCAGCTGGTCCATCACCACCAACGACAACAGGGTGACGGTCACGCCGAGCAGCGGCGGATCGGTCTCGGCCGGCAACGCGGTGACGGTGACGGTCATTGCCTCGGCGGTGGGCAACTTCTCGGTGCAGGTCAAGGTGGGTGTACTGCCGGCCCAGACCCTGACCGTCAATTCGACACCCGCACCGACACCAGCGCCCACCCCCACACCGACGCCGGCGCCGACGACCACCCCCGCTCCGACGCCAGGCCCGACGACGACACCGGCCCCCACGACCACGCCTGCGCCGACCACCACGCCCAGGCCCACGCCGGCACCGACGACCACGCCTGCGCCGACGCCGGCTCCGACCACCACGCCGGCCCCGACCCCTGCGCCCACCACCACGCCGCGGCCAACTCCAGCGCCCACGACCACGCCGGCGCCCACCCCCGCGCCGACGACAACCCCGGCGCCAACCACCGCGCCGACACCCTCACCCACCCCCGCACCTGGTGGCAGCTACTTCATCGACTTCGCCGCCACCGCTGTCCAGAACCCACTGTCGGCCGGCGGTGTCTGGACCAACAACACGCAGGGAACTGGCGGTAACGTCGCGATGAACGCGCAGAGCTCGATGCGCGTCATCGCTGCGGCTTCGGGTGGCGGCAACATGGCTGGCGGCGACGCGAACGGCCAGGACGCGCCCTGGGACTACCTGGACAGCTTCGCTTTCGTGCCTGGCTTCAGCGGCAATCAGCGCATCACCGCGACCATGTACGTTGACGCTGGATACGCGCCAACCGCGAATCATGAGCTGGAATTGCTCCTGGGCTGCTCGTCGAGCGCCGGATCGCGCCGGTGGATCTCATGCACCTGGGACCGCGGCGGGGTCCGCATCATGGCGCTCATGAACGGTCCGGCGAACGGCTACACCATCCTTGCTCCGAGCGACAGCGGCCCCTCCGGACTTCTGCTGGCGAACGGTGACGTGTGGGTCGCGGAGCTCTATCGCTCGACCAACACCGTCATCACCTACCGCAACGGCGTGCAGATTCTCAGGCTCACCAGCGGGAGCATCTCCGGTCTCGGCAGCGGCATGGGGATCGGCTCGTTCCGCCGCACGCTTGCCGGCGGCAGCGCTGCGAACAGGTACGGGTTCCGCAGCTTCCGCGCCGAAAGCTTCTGACGCCGCCCGGCATGCAGCCGTTCCGCGCGCGGCGCGGCCTTGCGCCGTGCACGCCAAGTACGGGTTCATGAGCGTGCACATGGGCACGCTTTGAGGGCCGGCGTCGCATAGTTCTCGGCGGCCGCCGCGCGCCGGCCGGCAGGGGCCCGCCATTGCTGTATTGTCCGGCGCCCCATGAACAGACACCCCGACGAAAGGACCCGCGGATGAAGGCCGAGATGGCACGAGGCGCCGCCTGGATGGTGCTGTTCCGCCTGTTCGACCGCTCCATCGGCATCATCAGCACCGTGGTGCTGGCGCGCATGCTGCTGCCGGCCGACTTCGGCCTGGTGGCCATGGCGATGTCCGTCATCGCCATCATCGAACTGGCCACGGCCTTCAGCTTCGACGTCGCGCTGATCCAGAAGAAGGATCCCACGCGCGAGCACTACGACACGGCGTGGACGCTCAACGTGATGCTGGCCACCGGGGGCGCCGCCGTCACGGTGGCCGCGGCCTGGCCGGCGGCCGCCTTCTACGGCGATCCGCGGCTGTCGCTGGTGATGCTGGCCATCGGCGCCATCTGGCTGACCGCAGGCTTCGAGAACATCGGCACGGTGAACTTCCGGCGCCAGATGGACTTCGGCCGCGAGTTCCGTTTCCTGGCCGCCAAGCGCGTGACCTCGTTCGTGGTCACGATGGTGGCGGCATGGATGTTCCAGTCGTATTGGACGCTGATCATCGGCATGGCCGCAGGCCGCCTGACCGGTGTCGTGATGAGCTACGCGATGGAGCCGTTCCGTCCGCGCCTGGCGCTGGTGCACGTGCGCGAGCTGTTCTCCTTTTCCAGCTGGATGGTGCTGGGGAATTTGGCCCAGGTGCTGATGAACCGTGCGCCGCACATCGTGGTGGGACGCATGTTCGGCGCGCAGAGCCTGGGTGCCTACACGGTGGGTTCCGAGATCGCCAACCTGCCGCACACCGAGCTGGTGGCGCCGGTCAATCGCGCCATGTTCCCCGGCCTGTCGCGGTTGACCGGCGACATCGACAACTTCCGCAAGACCTGCGTCGACGCCACCGCCGCCATCTTCCTGCTGGTGATGCCCGTGAGCGTGGGCGTGGCGCTGCTGGCGCCGCAGGTGGTGCGCATCCTGCTGGGCCAGAAGTGGCCCGAGGCGGTGCCGGTGATCCAGGTGCTGGCGTTTGCCGGGGCGGTGTCGGCGCTCACCTCGAACAACATGTCGGCCTACCAGGCCATGGGCAAGCCCAAGCTGAGCGCTGCCACCCTGCTGGCGCGCATGGTCCTGCTGCTGCTGGGCCTGTGGGTGCTGACCAACCGCTACGGCGTGCTGGGCGCGGCCTTTGCCGAGGTGCTGGCGGCGCTGGGCAGCCTGGCGGTGAGCGTGCCCATCCTGGCTCACGCACTCAAGCTCAGCCCGCTCACCTATTTCGCCGCGCTGGTTCGCCCGCTGATCGCCAGCCTGGTGATGGGCTTCGTGCTGTACCTGGTGCTGCCGGGCGGCGGGCTGGATGCCAGCATCGTCGACGCCATCACCTGGCTCGTCGTCGGCAGCCTGGTGGGCACGCTGGTGTACCCGCCGGTGATCGCGCTGCTGTGGCTGGCCGCGGGGCGGCCACAGAGCGTGGAGGTGGCCCTGTTCACGCGCCTGCGCTCGATGCTGCTGGTGCGCCTCGGCCGCGCGACGTGAATCCGCGCACGCTGGCATGGGCCGCCGTGGCTGCCACGGTGCTGCTGATGGGCGTGGGCAACGTGATGGTGTGGGGGCCGCTGTGGCGGCATTTCCACGTCTCGGTGGCACCGATCGACGCCGCCGTGCTGCAACGCCATCGGCAGGAGCCGGCCGACAGCGTGCTGGCCGCCGTGGCCGAGGCTTCGATGATGACCGACCACCCGCTGCGCGGCGACGCCGCCGTGGCCGCGGCGCGGCGCATCCTGCAAGGCGAGCTGGCGCTGCCTGCGCTGCCCCCGCTGGCGATCGGCGACGGTTTCGCGCCGGCCCAGCTCGAGGCTGGCGTGCCGGTGCAGCAGGTCTGGGTTGCCAGCCTGATCGTGCCCGACCTGCTACTGCGCGCCCACGAGCACGCGCCCGACCCGGCCTATCTGGCTGCAGCCGAACGCTACCTGCGTGGCTACATCGCGCACGAAGCCCGTGTGCACTTCCCCGAAGGGCTGCTGGCCAATTCGCATGCCGTCTCTAACCGCCCGGGGGTGCTGGCGCGCTTCTGGCGCCATGCGCGCAAGAACGCCAGCGACGAGCTGGTGCGCACGGTGCAGGGCTTCGCGCTGCGCACCGGCACGCTGCTGGCGCGGCCCGGCTTCTTCATCGCCGCCACCAACCACGGCGTGATGCAGAACGTGGGCCTGCTGCAGCTGGCCGCGGCCTTCCCCGCGCTGCCGGAGGCCGCAGGCTGGCGCGACACCGCGCTGCAACGCCTGGAACAGCAGCGCCCCATGTACATCGGCCCCGACGGGGCCGTGCTCGAACACACCGCGGGCTACCACTTCCACGGTGTCGTGCTCTCGGGCTACATCGTGCGCCTGCTGCGCGAAATGGGCCGGCCCGTGCCCGAGGCCTGGCAGAAGGCACACGACGGCGCACGGGCGTTCATGGCCACGCTGCAGCGGCCCGACCGCAGCCTGCCGGCCATCGGCAACACCTACCGCTACGCCTGGCGCCTGCCGGCGCTGGTGCAGCCCGACGACGAGGCCTGGGGCGCCGCGCTGCGGGGCCGGGCGAGTTTCACGAAGACCTTCCCGGTCTCGGGCCACGCCGTGTGGTGGGACGCCGATGGCAGTGCCGACGGTGGCGTGCAGAGCGTGCTGCACTGGGGCTGGTTCGCCCGCCACGGGCACAGGCGCGCGCAGGAGATGAGCCTGCACGTCTGGTCGGCCGGCACCGACTGGAGCACCAACACCGGCTACTGGCCCAACAGCGACGAAGCAGGCTTCAACCTGGCTGCAGGCTGGGGTGGTGGCAACGGCCCGCACCTGCTGGACGAGCCGGCGGAAAGCGCGCGCCGCACCACGCTGCTGGCCCAGGCCGACCAGGACGGCCTGCGCCTGCTGGACCTGGAGCGCGTGGTGGCCGGCGGGCCCCGGCTGCGACGCCAGGTGATCCAGTGGCAGGCGCGCCAGTGGCTGGTGCTGGACAGCGTGCACGACCCGCGCAACGGCAGCCTGCGCGTGCTGTGGACCGGCGCGCCCGAGACCACGCAGGCGGCGGCGGGCGAGCGCGCCTACACGCTGTCGCGCGCCGGCCTGCCGCTGCGCTTCTCGGTGGTGGTGGACGGTGGCGCAGGCGTCAGCGCCACGCCCCTGAGCGGCAGCCTCAAGCCCTTCGGCGGCTGGGTGGCCTTCGACCGCAAGGCCGTGGCGGCGCCAGCGCTGGATGCCCGCGTGCCGGCCGCCGGCGGCTGGATGCTGGCCACGCTGCAGCTGGCCGAAGCCGGGCAGCCGCCGCTGCGGGCGCGCATGCAGCGCTACACCAGCGCCGACGACTGGGCGATGGAGCTGCCGCTGCCCGGCGGGCCGTTGGCGCTGGTGCGCCAGGGCCGCACGCTCGCTGTCACGGGCGGCGCCGGCGGGCCGGTAACGATCCCGCTCGCACCCGTCCCGGCGGTGGACGCCGAACTGGCGGCCATCGAGGCCGCGGGCGACGCCGTGCGGCGCCAGTACCCGCGCTTCCGCACCGCCGAAGCCGAGCGGCGCGAACAGTCGCTGCTGCTGGGCGGCGCCTGGCTCATCGCCCTGGCGGCCTTGTGGCTCCTTGCACGGCGCCGGCGCGCTGCCGCGGCAGCGCCTCTCTAGAATCGCGCCATCCATGGCCACCTCGATGCACCCCAGCCCCAACGCCAAGCACCTGCTCGCGGCCTGCGTGCTGGCCGCCCTGCTGCCGACGCAGGTGCTGGCGCAGGCGCAGACCGAGGCGCAGGCGGGTGACCTGGGCAGCTGCGGCAATCTGCGCAACTCGTACGGCCCCTTCGACTACCGCACCGACCGGCAGCAGCTCGTCATCGTCGAGGCCTACCACTTCAATACAGCGGTGGAACAGCTCATCCGCGGCACCACCGGCACCATCGGCGGCGACCTCGACTACACGCTGCGCGCCTACCCCAACCACCACCGCGCGCTGAGCGCCATGTCGCGCTACGGCGAGAAGTTGAAGGACAACTTCGTGCCCGGCGCCGCCTTCTCGGTGGAGTGCTACTTCGTGCGCGCCGTGAACCACCGCCCCGACGACCCGACGGTGCGCATGCTCTACGCCGTGTACCTGAAGGGCCAGAAGCGCATACCCGACGCGCTGAAACAGCTGGCCTACGCCGAAACCATCACTGCCGACAGCGGCTACACCCACTTCAACATCGGCATGGTCTACATCGAGCTTGGCGACTACGACGCCGCGCTGCGCCAGGCGCACAAGTCGATGGCGCTCGGCTTCATGCGGCCCGAGCTCAAGGCGCGCCTGGTGGCGGCGAAGAAGTGGACCGAGCCGCCACCAGCCGCCACCGCCGCGGCCGAGCCGGCCTCGGCGCCGCGATAGGGCGCCGCACACCCTTTCCCGAGACACCCGCACCCATGCTGACCCTTGCCCAACTGCTGTCCCTTGTGGACGAGACCCTCAACCTCGAAGGCCGCACCGCGTCGTTCAGCGAGAAGACGCCGCTCATCGGCGCCCTGCCCGAGATGGACTCGATGGGTGTCGTGGCCCTGCTCACCGCTTTCGAGGACAAGCTGGGCTTCAGCGTTGACGACGACGAGGTCGACGGTTCGGTGTTCGAGACCGTCGGCACGCTGCTGGCGTTCGTGAACCAGAAGCTGGGCGCTTAGGAAACCTTCAGCGGCGCGGCTCGCGCGCCACCTCGTCGAGCAACTTCGCCAGCTCGGCCGTGCGCGCGCGGCGCGAGTTGAGCGAGGCCACTTCGGGGCTGGCGCCGCGCGCCTGGCCCGCCCGCAAGGCCGCCAGGAAACGGCGCAGGCCGGCGGTGATGGAAGCCTCGTTGCTGATGTCGACGATGTCGTCCACACCCGCCGTGCGCATGGCCTCGGCGGTGTTGCCGATGGGGTCGGTGAGCGTGAGCACCGGCCGGCCGGCGCGCAGGTATTCGTAGAGCTTGGCCGGGATCTGGTGGTTGCACATCGCGGCCTGGAACAGCAGCAGGCCGTCGGCGCGCAGCATCTCCTGCAGCGCGGGGCGGTAGGCCACCGAAGGCGCCAGTTCCACCAGGTCTTCGATGCCGTAGGTCTTGAGCATCTCCACGTACTGGCCGTCGCTGCCGGTGGCGCGCAGCCGCACGCGCAGCGAATCGGCACTCACCTCGCCGGCCGCCTTCAGGCCGCGCAGCGCAGCAAAGAAGGGGCGCGGGTCGCGCTCGGCGGGGTAGAGGATGCCGCTGTGCAGCAGCATGATCTGCCCCGGTGGGCCCAGCGGCGCGCTGTCCATGCCGGCTTCGGCGCCCTTGAAGTTCTCTTCGTCGTAGCCGTTCTCGATGACGGACCAGCGCCTGGCTTCCACCTCGGGGTAGCGCTCGGCGTACATCTGCAGCGTGCCGGCGGTGGTGAACACCGCGCGCGCGCAGCGCTTCACCATGTGCTGCTCCAGGCGCCGGTTGCTGCGCCAGGTGAGCGGGTCCACCGGGTAGCCGGGCTCGGTCATCGAATCGCGGCAGTCGGCCACCCAGGGCAGGCCGCTCAGGCGCTGCAGCGTCAGGCCGATCAGGTGTGCGGTGGCGATGGGGTAGGTGGACATGATCACCTCGGGGCGCTTGCTCCGGATGACGCGCCAGCCGCGCCACACCGCCGCCGGCCACCACGAGGCCCAGCGGTCGGGCTGCGCCATCCAACCGGCGTAGCGGCCCTTGATCGAAAGATCTCGCGCGGTGTTCAGGCCCCAGGCGCGTTCCACCTGCATGCCGGCCGGGATCTCGCCCATCTGGTCGTTGCCCGTGGCCTCGTAGGCGCTGGGCGCCACGGTCAGGATGATGGGCTCCCAGCCGTGCTCGCGCAGGTAGCTGGAGAACTTCAGCGTGCGCTGGATGCCGCTGCTGCCGCGCACCGGCGGGTAGTGGAAGGCAATGAGCAGGACGTGGCGCGCCATGTCGGTCAAAGGTCCAGCGCCACGGTCTCGGAGTACAGGCAGTCGATGTCCTTCTCGCCCAGCGTCTCGCTCAGGAACAACTTGGGGTTGAAGCCGCTGCGCATCTTCGACGGCCAGGGCGCGCGGTCGACGCAGCGCATCGGCACATGCGTGCTCACCATGCCCAGCGCCAGGAAGTGCGTGGCCAGGCGGCCGAAGGCCTGGTCGAAGACGGCGCGGTCGCTGACGTAGAGGATGTCGGCCGCCGGCAGGCCCTTGAAGCTGCGCCGCTTGTAGACCACGTGGCACCAGCGCCCGGGCTGGCCGAAGACGACGTGGCGCAGCCAGGGAAAGCGCGCGTGCTCCTGGTACGTGCGCAAGGCCTCGCCGGTCAGTGCCTTTTCGATGTCAGCCTGCCGCACCAGCAGCTTCGCACCGCCCTGCCAGAACTGCGGCAGGTTCAGCACCACGGCCACGCGCTCGTCAAGTTCCTTGAACTTCATGAACTTCAGCGACGAGCCCACCACCTTGGTGGGCGAGAAGTTGGTGAAGTGGAAGCCCTTCTGCCCCAGCAGCGCCATCGCCAGGCGCATGCTCTGCTGGCGGTAGGCGTCGAGCACGCACCAGCTGGTGATGTTGCAGAAGCGTTCGGTCTGGCCGCGGATCTCGCGCTGGGCGTAGTAGGCGCCGATGCCGCCGACGATACGGCCTTCGTCGCGCACCACGAAGCCGTAGTTGGCAAGATCGGGCAGCCACTGCGTGCGCAGGCCGGCTTCCCATTCGGCCGGGCTGCGCGATGTCATCAGGTTCAGGTGCAGGAACTGCGCGAACTCGGGCAGCGTGGCGTCGGTGACGGGTTCGATGGAAGGTCGGGCCATGGTCTTGTTGTCGTGTGCGTGGCGCTACCAGCTGCGCAGCCAGTTCAGGCCCCAGTTCACCACCTGCGTGCGCTGCGCGGCCGACGAGAAGGTGTGGTCGGCGTCGGGCATGTCGTGGCGCGTCAGGCCGCTGCGCTGCAGCTGCGCCTGCCAGGCGGGCGAACCGGCGGCGAGGGTCTCGAACTCGCGCGCGATCAGGTCGCGGCCGCTCAGCACCAGCATCACCGCGCCCTTGAAGCGCTGCGCGCCCTGCAGCATGCGGTCGGGCAGCGGCACGTTGCGGTCGAGCGCCGCGCCCAGGGCCGGGCCGGCGGAAACAGCCGGCGCAGGCCCTGCCGCCGCGCGCGACTGCTTCACGAGCTTGACCGCCGAAGCCGCCGAAGCAAAGGGGTTGAAGCGCCCGCTGAACACCTTGCGCCAGAAGCTCGGCTGCATCAGGCGGTTGAGGTAGTAGAAGCGCAGGATGGCCTGGGCCTCGACGGCCGCGGTGCGCACCCAGGGATTCAGCAGCACCACGCCTTTCACGCGCGGATCGCGGTGGGCGTAGAAGAGGATGGCCGAGGCGGCGTCGCACTCGCCCCAGAGCACGATCTCCTGCAGGCCGGGCACCTCGGCGACGAGGCGGTCTACGGCAACCTGGATGTCGGTGTCGGCATCCTCGAATCCACGGAAGTCGCCGTGTGAATCACCCATGCCGCGGTAGTCGAAGCGCAGCACCGGGTAGCCGCTGGCGGCCAGCTTGCGCGCCCACAGCGTGAGCTGGCGATGGCCGCCCACGCGGTACTGCGGGCCGCCACCGACGACCACGAGTACGCCGCGCTTGGCGGCTTCGTCGCTGCGATGCAGGATGCCGACCAGCGGCGCGCCTTCGCAGTGCAGCACCAGGGCCTGCTCGTTCATGCCGCCACCTTCGCCGCCAGCCAGGACGTGGTGGCATCGATGATCGATGGCGTCAACACGCGCTCGTGCACCTGCCAGAAGGCCGGGCCCACGTAGCCCTGCATCTCGGCGCTGATGCCGGCCTCGGCCCAGGCCTTGGCGGCAGCGACGGCCGGACCCGGCAGTTCACCGCCGTCGGCGCTGACGTTCTCCAGCCACAGCACCCGCTGCACGGCCGGGCGCTGCTTCACGAGATTCGCGGCATCGATGCCGCGCACCAGTTCCGGGTGCAACTCGTAGCCGGCCACCTCGATGGACTCACCGCCTTCGAGCTGCTTGCGCATCGAGGCCGTGGTTTCCTTGGGCAGGTTGGGCCGGTCGAGCTGTGCGGCCATGCGCACGCGCAGGAACTGGTTCATGTGGATCTTGCCGTCCACCACCGGCTGCCACAGCACCAGCGCGGCCGGTGCGTGCCCGGCCGTGGCCAGCAGTTCGGCGGCCAGGATGGCGCCCAGCCGGATGCCCAGCACGGCCGAGCAGCCGCCCGGGCGTGCGGCCAGCCATTGCAGCGCGGCCTTTAGGTTGTCGAGCCAGATCGTCCAGCGCGCATCGCCATGCTCGCCGGCGCTGTCGCCGGTGCCGTGCAGGTCGAGCAGCAGCGTGCCGAAGCCCTGCTGCGCCAATGCACGCGCCTGCAGCGTAACCATGCTGCGGCAGCGGTTCATCTCTTCGTTGAACGGCGGCACCACCAGCACATGGCCGCGCAAAGGAACGTCCGGCGCCGGCAGGTGCAGGACGGCGAAGGCGGGGCCGCCGGGCGTCGGCAGGAAGAAGGGCTCGACGGCCGTCACGGCTTCAGCGCAGGCCCTTGCGCTTGAGCACGAAGTCGGCCATGGCCTCGATGGTGCCCAGGTTGTCGACCGTGAAGTCCTCGGTCGGCACGCGGAAGTCGTAGGCGGCTTCGTACCAGGCCACCAGGTCGAGCAGGCCGGCGGAATCGATGAAACCCGAGGCCGGGATCAGTTCGTCGCTGGCGAGGTCGGACGCGTCGGTGTCCATCGTCGCGGCGATGCGGACGATTTCCGCCTTGATGGCGGCGATGATGGCGTCACGGTCGAGGTTCATGTTCCAGCTTTCAGGCAGTCTTGGGCGGCTTGCTGAGCTTGCGCAGCAGGCTCGCCACGTCGGAGCCGTTCAAGACGCGGTGGTCGTAGGTGGCGCCCAGCACCGCGGCGCCGTCGTGGCCCTGGGCGTGCGCCACCATGATGGCGGTGTGCGGCGACAGGATGGGCACGTGGCGCGACACCTTCCAGCGCGCCATGCTCGAAAAACCGATGGTCGTGCCCTGCACCTCGGTGTGCGCCAGCTTGTGCGCGGCAGCGCGGCGCTGCAGGTCGACCAGGGCGTTGACGAAACCCAGGGCGCCCAGCTTGGCGGCGTCGCGCAGCACGGCCAGGTACAGCACGTCGCCGGCCTGCACGGTGAAGCCGAGGTTGACGCCGTCGTATTCGTGGCGCTGGTTGCCGACGACGGTGGCATTCAGGCGCGGGTCTTCCACCGCCAGCTCCACCAGGCGCCAGGCCATCAGCGGCAGCAGCGGGTTCAGCAGCAGTCCGTTGGCGCTGCCGAAGGCCGACGCGTGGGCGTCCCAGGGCGCGGGGTCGTAGCCCATCTCGACGTAGCCGGGCACCGCGGTATCGCGGTGCCACAGCACGGTGGCGAGCATGCCGCGCTCTTCGTTCTTCAGGGCCTTCAGCTGGCCGGCGACTTCGGGTTTCGATTCGCGCGCCGGGGCCGCGGCCGCGGCAGGCGCCTTGGGCGCAGCCGCGCCGCCGGCGGCGAGGAAACGCTCGATGTCGGCCACCGTCAGGCGTTCACCTTCGGCGGGCACCTGCGCGGCATCAAGGCCATGTTGCGCCAGCAGCGCCGCGGCCTTGGCCGTGGGCGCGGAGCGCACGGCACCGGCGGCAGCAGCGGCCGGTGCGCCGCTGGCGGGCACCGCTTCGTCGGCCGTGGCGCCGGTCCAGCACAGCACGCTGCCCACCTGCACCACGTCGTCAACCGCGCCCTGGATGGCCAGCACAAAACCGTCACCCGAAGCTTCGACGTCGACCACGGCCTTGTCGGTCTCGACCTGCGCGATCACCTGGCCCTTGGTGATGCGGTCGCCCACGGCCATCTGCAGCCCGACGAGCTTGACCTCGTCGTCGTTGTTGTTGATGCGCGGGACATGCGTGGCGATCGCCATGGGGACACAACTCCGGGGAAGGGGGCGCGCGGCCGCTCAGAAGAGCGACAGCGCAGAGGCGATGATCGTCTGTTCGTCGGGCAGCTGGGCCTTCTCGAGGCTGCGCGCCGAGGCCACCGGCACCGGCGGCATGCCCACGCGCGCGGCCTTGCCACGGTAGCCGGCTTCGCACAGGCTGGCCAGCAGTTCGGCGCTGACGCCGAATTCGTGGTGCGACTCTTCCACCACCAGCACGCGCGGGCTGCCCATCAGCAGCGCCTTCAGCGTGTGGCGCGGCAGCGGGGCCAGCAACGAGGGCGAGACGATCTCGACCGACAGCTCTTCTTCGCGCTCGAGCTGCTCGGCCGCGCGCTCGGCCAGCGGCAGCATGCCGCCGAAGGCCACCAGCGTGAGGTCGGGCGTGCTGCTGCCGCGGCGCAGCGTGGGGAAGAGCGCCGCGCCCTGGTCGGCCGCGTCGGCCGGGGCCACGCTGTAGTTGGCCGGGTCCTGCTTCTCGCCGTAGAGCAGCTTGTGTTCGAGGAACACCACCGGGTTGGGCCAGCGCGTGACGGCGTCCACCAGCAACTGGCCGACGTTGTGGCGGTGGCTGCCGAACACCACCGTGAGGCCGGGCACCGAGACCATCAGGTTCTCGACGCTCTGGCTGTGCGTGGGGCCGTAGCCGCGGCGGCCGCCGCAGGGCGTGCGCACCACCAGCGGCACGTCGCAGTCGTCGAACATGCCGGGGAATTTGACGGCATGGTTGTAGATCTGGTCCATGCACAGCGTCAGGAAGTCGGCGAACATGATCTCGACCACCGGGCGCCGCCCGACCATGGCCAGGCCGATGCCCGCGCCGGTGATGCCGGCTTCGCTGATGGGCGTGCTGATCACCCGGCCCGGGAAGGCCGAAGACAGGCCTGCCGTCACCTTGAAGGCGCCGCCGTAGGGCTCGTGCATGTCTTCGCCCAGCAGCAGCACGTCGGGCACGCTTTCCAGCAGCGCGTGCAGCGCCTGGTTGAGCGAGGCGCGCACATTGCTGGCGCTGGCTTCCACGCGGATGGGCCGCGCATCGGCAGCCGGGCGCATGGCGTGCAAAGGCACGGTCTCGAAGCGCGATTCGGGCGAGGCCATCGCGGCTTCTTCCACGGCCTTCAGGTAGGCGGTGTTGGCGGCCTCGATCTGGTCGCGCTCGGCCGCGGGCAATTGGCGGCCCAGGGCGGCGAGAGGGTCGCGCGCGGCGATGGCGTCGCGCTCGGCGGCATCACGCAGGTCGTCGCCCTTGCTGTGCGGGCCCATGCGGCGGGTGTCGATGACGAGCATGCCGGGACCCTGGCCGTCGCGCATCTGCGCCACGATGGCGTCGACGTCGGCCATGAACGTCGTTGACGCATCGTCCAGGCGCCAGGTGCGCAGGCCGAAGGCCTGGCCGCGCGCTTCGATGCTGCCGCCGACGGTGTCACGCGTGATGGTGGTCTGCGCGATGCCGTTGTTCTCGACGACGAAGAGCACCGGCGCCTGCCAGATCGAGGCCAGGTTCATGCTCTCGTAGAGCAGGCCTTCGCCGAGCGTGCCGTCGCCGATCATCACCGCCACCACGCCGCGGCCGCCACGGCGCTTCACGTCCAGCGCCTGGCCGCAGGCGATGGCCGTCATGCCGGCCTGCACGCCGTTGCTGTGGAAGCGGCGCCAGGCGATGTGCTGGCTGCCGCCGTAGCCGCGGCACACGCCGGCTTCGCGGCCCATGATCTCGGCCACCAGGCCCAGCGGGTTGCCCGAATAGGTGAGGAAGTGGCCGTGGTTGCGGTGGTTGGAGAACACCGCGTCGTCGTCTTCCGACAGCGCGCGCACCACCGACATCGCGCACAGCTCCTGCCCCAGGCAGGTGTGCGTGGTGCCCGAAAGCAGGCCGCGGCCGAAAAGGTCGAGGATCAGCTGTTCGGTGATGCGGACCAGGTGCCCGTACTGGTAGAGCGCGGCTGTTTCCAGTGCGATCTGCGGCCGGCCCGTGCTCCCGGTGGAAAAAGGCTGCGGGAGTTGGTTGCCACTGGATTGCATGTCGGGAGGATCGGCCGGCGAAGCGAGAAATTCTATAGGGCCGGGTCCGGGCGAACGGTCGCACCCTAGGGGCATGGGCCCCTGGGTTCGTGCCGCATGACACGCTGCACCGCCGCAGCGGCTAGTGCAGCTTCAGGAACCAGGCGTTGGCCGAGTAGCGCGGGAAGTAGATGATGCCGCCGAGCTGCGCCACGTACAGGAAGCGCGTGAACACGCCGGTGGGCGCGCCGGCCGGCATGGCATTGCCGCCGGTCGTGGTCTTGGCGCTGATGGCCCAGGTGGTCGGGTTGATCTCGTACAGGCCGGTGCTGCCTGCCCCGCCCGTCATCGCGTAGAAGCGGTCGGTCGTCGGGCAGAACACCATGCCGTAGTGGCCGGTGCTGTTGACGATGCTGGTGTCGCCGCTCATCGAGATGTTCTGCGCGCGCTGGGTGGAGAAGGTGAACAGCTGCGGGATGCGCTTGGCGGGGTCGCCGGCCAGCAGCAGCGCGCGGCGGCGCGTGGTGTCGGTGCAGCAGACACTGGCGAAGCCGTAGAAGTCAGGCACCTCGGTGACGCGCAGGCTCCAGGTGTTGGTGGCCTGGTTCCAGCGGTTGATGACGTAGCCGGCCGTGTGATAGATGTCGCCGGTGAGCGGGTCGTCCCAGATGCCCTGTTCGGCCAGGATCATCGGCGGCATGTCCGGCACCGTGCCGGGCGGCAGGTAGGTGTTGCTGGCGATGTCGTAGACCACGCAGTCGGGCTTGGTGCCGCCCTGGCGGCTGATGGCCGTGCTGCCCACGCTCAGCACCCAGTTGCGCTGCGCCACGTAGCGCTGGCTGTGGTAGCCGTGCACGGCCGCCGGCGAGCCGTCGGTGTAGCGGCTGGAGTCGTTGGTGACCACGCTCTCCGGGCTGGAGTTCTTGATCATGGTCCAGCCCGGCGTGTTCGACGCCGCGTTGAACCGGATCACTTCGTTGCCGAAGTAGTCGCCGTGGCCGCCCTGGCGCACGCTGTAGACGTCGGTGCCCTTGAGCGCGTAGCCGTTCCAGGCATCCATGCGCGACGAAGGCGCCGTGCCGGCAGCGGGCATGCCGGCGGGCACCGTGCTCATGCTGCTGTTGGGGATCTCGACCCACTGGTTGATGGCCACGCCTTGCAGCCAGCTCGGGGTGGGCACGGGGGCTGGCGCGGGTGTGGGCGAGGGCGCGGTTGTCGGCGAAGGCGAGTTGGTCGGCGCCGGGGTCGGCGCGGGCGTGGGGGCCGTGGTGGGCGCCGGCGTGGGCGCGGTGGTGGGGGCGGGCGTCGGCGCGGTGGTGGGGGCCGGCGTCGGCGCGGGCGTGGGACGCGGCGTGGGCGTGGGTGTCGGCGCAGGTGTCGTCGTCGGCGCCGGCGTGGGGCCGGGCGTCGGGCCCGGCGTCGGGCTGGGAGTGGGTGCCTGCGTGGGGGCGGGCGTTGGCGCCGGCGTCGGCGCGGGGGTCGGTGCAGGCGTCGAATTGACGGTGAGGGTCTGCGTCGGCAGCGCGCCAACCTTGACCTGAACCGCGAAGCTACCCACGGCCGAGGCCGTCACGGTGACCTCTACCGAGTTGCCCGCCGACACCGAGCCGCCGCTGCCCGGGGTGACGGTCACCGTGCCGGGCGCCGTGAGGGTCCAGCTGCCGCTGGGCAGCACGGTCGTGTTGCGGATGGTGATGCGCGCCGGCACGCCGACCGTGACGCCCAGCGTGTTGTCCGAGAAGCTGAGTCCGCCTTCACCGACCGTCACTTCAACGCCGTCGCCACCCCCGCCGCAGGCGCTGAGCCCGGTGGCGCTGGCCGCCATGGCGGTGAGCCGGGTGAGGAACTGGCGCCGCTGGAAGGTCGCAGAAGGGACGGTTCTGGGGAAGGAGTTGTCGCGGTCTTGGGTCATGGTCGAGTCGGTGGGGAAGCGCTTGGTGAGTCCCTGCGGACGGCGACACCAGGGGAGCTTGAATGTTCAGAGATGGCGAGGCGTCCCACGTAACAAGGGGCATACGTGACGCCACCGCAGCCCAAACACAGTGTGTCCGGCCTGCCCGTGAACCAATCCGCAGATTAGCGTGCGGCAAACCGGTCTAAACGCACCCGGTTACAGGCGCGAACACCAGAACGGGGTTTCTGGACCCAAACCCCCTGATCCGGGGGGTTGTATGTGGCCTGGGCCACAGACCGCGCCTTTACTTCCGGCTACTAGAGCGGATCGTAGAGCGTACGCCCTTGCCGGGCGGCCGCGACCAGTTGCTGCGTCACCGAGGCGGCGCGCGTGGCAAACAGGGGCACATGGTGGAACTGCCATTCGCGCAGGCTGTCGGGCGTCATCAGCTTGCGCACCTTCCAGATGTCGAAGCGACCGTCGACGCTGCGCCCGCGCAATTCGAAAGGGATCTCGCCCTCGCGGTCGATCAGCGTCATCGGCAGCGGCGTGCCGGCGCGTGAAGGCACCGGGAACTCGTCGCCCATCAGCTCTTCGGTGTGGTGCGCCTGCGTGAGCACCTGCACTTCCTTGCCCAGGCCCAGGATGCAGGTGTCCAGCCGCGCCATGGTCTCGAAGGGGCTGCCGCGGCCGGCGGCGCTGCTGGCGTTTTCGTGGCCCTGCGTCAGTTCCTGCGCCAGCGGGCCCAGGGCCGAGATGCGGTAGACCGGGTGGCGGCTCCACTTCACGCCCGGCATGCGGCGGAACAGCTCGGTGGCCAGGCCCATCTGCGACGGCGTGCGGCGCAGGTCGAAGCGCGGGTTGCGCACGAAGCTGGCATAGGCGCCCTCGCCGCCTTCGCCGAAGTAGAAAGCCGGCATCGCCAGCGTGCGCGTGGGGCCGCAGAAGTCGATCAGCATGCGCACCAGGTCGAGCGGGCCGTCGGTGAACATCGGCTTCATGTGGTTCACCGAGCTGTGCACCATCAGCACGTCGAAGTCACGCCCGATGCGCTCTTCGAGGTGTTCGCGCAGCGCCGCGCTGTCGAAGGTGCCGTACAGGCGGCACATCAGCGGAGAGAGCTGCGCGCGGCCCTTGAAGTAGACGTTGCGCAGGCCCTCGACGCGCTCTTCGTTGAGGAAGCGTTTGGCCAGCCCGGAGGCGAATTCGACGAAGCTCATCGGGCCGGCGCGCGGCTCAGCTGACGTTCTGCGCAGCGAGGTATTCGAGGATCGCCGGCACCGACTTCAGCTTCTCGAAGTCTTCCACCTCGATGTAGACGCCGAAGGTCTGCTCCAGCGCCATGATCAGGTTCACCTGGCCCAGCGAGTCCCAGGCCGACAGGTCTTCGTCGCGCGTGGTGGGCGTCACCTGGCCGGCAGGCACCTTGAGCGCATTGGCGATCGTCGGTTGTAGGCGCTCGAACAGGCTCATGGGGTCAGGACTCCGGATGCGGCAGGTGATGCAGAAGGCGCGGCCGCGTCGAGCGCGACCTCGATGGGGAAGCTGTCGGCCGGCGCCGGCGGCTCGTCGCCCAGGCGGCGCTGGTAGCGGCCGTCGGGGCCTTGGTTGAAGCGGTGCTGGGGCAGGAATTCGCGCACCAGGTCGTTCTTGGCGGTGGGGATGTAGTCGGCCACCACTTCCGCGACACCGCGTGCGGCCAGGAGGCGCAGGCCGGCCTCCAGGAAGGCCGACTCGGCCAGCCGGCCGATCACCCGGCACGACATCAGGAAGGTGTCGAGCTCGGCACGCGCGCCCTGCTGGCGCCATATGGCCAGGCCCACGATGCCGCTGTCGCCAAAGGTGTCGGCGAGCGAGAAGTCGAGCACGAGCGTATTGGCATCGTCCATGAAGCCGCGCACCTGCTGCTCGTCGTAGCGGCGGGTGGTGAGGTTGAACTGGTTGGTCTTCTTGGTGAGCTGGCTCAGGCGCGCCAGGTGCGGCAGCGGGTCGACGCCGATTCGCATCTTCATCTGCAGCCGCGCCAGGTGGTCGCCGCTGCCCGACTGCTGCACATCTTCCAGGATCTGCTTGCGCTGGCGCTCCTGCGCGTACATCTCGGTCTTGGCCAGGTCTTCCTTCGTCAGCGACAGCACCTCCAGGCGCGCCACGCGGTCCAGGCAGGCCGGCACGTCCACGGCGCGCGAGGGCACCTGCACCACCTGCACCTGCGGCAGCGCGTGGCGCACGGCGGCACATTCATGGTCGCTGTCGTCGACGAAGATGAAGGAGTCCAGGCCCAGGTTCAGCTCTTCGGCCAGCGACCGCAGGTTGTCGGCCTTCGGAATCCAGTTCACGCGGCGCGCGGCGAAGTGGCCGTCGCGCAGCAGCTGGTGGGTGTGGTCGTTCAGCACCTGGTCCACGTCGGCCAGGTTGTTCTTGCTGCACATCGCCAGCACGATGCCGCGCTGCTGGAAGTCGAGGATGCGGCGCTGGAAGTCGAGGTAGGCGTTGCCGGGGTAGTCGGGGCCGATGGCGATGCCGTCGAAGCCGTCTTCGCCGACCACGCCGCCCCACAGCGTGTTGTCGGCGTCCAGCACCAGCACCTTGGCGCGCGGCTGCTTGAGCAGCACGCCCACCACCGTGATGCGGCGCGCGAACTCGGCCGCGGCAGGCGCGCTGAAGGGGTAGCGCGCCGAATACCAGTAGCGTGGATCGAAGAAGCCCTGCGTGCCAATGCGCGCGGCAATGTCGTCCAGGTCGATGAAGGTCGAGGCCGGGCAGGCCTCGCGCAGCCAGCCCGTGAACTCGGCCTTCAGCTGCTGCCACCACACCGCTTCGGAACTGCCCGACTGCAGGTCGTACTGGCCCAGGCTGCTGGGCAGCGGCGAAGGCAACAGGCTCACCACGATCTGCCCCACCGGCTGCGCGCGGAAGGCCGCGACGATCTCGCGCAGGCGTGAAAGGCTCTGCGCGCGCAGCGCGGCCAGGCGCTCGGCGCCCAGGTTGACGATGGGCTGCGACAGGTCCGGATGCAGGTCTTCGCGACGCAGCATCAAGAGGCAGATGTCGGGCTTGAAGCCCACCAGCTTCGAATCGGGCGCGGCCTCGTTCATGGCCAGGCCGTAGGGCGCGTGGTAGGCCTGCAGCTCGAAGCCTTCGACCGCGGACTGGAAGGCCAGCCAGGGCTCCAGCAGGTCGCTCGTGTAGGTGTGCACCACGGCCAGGCGCAGCGGCTGCGGCGCGGGGCTCAGGGTGATGGCATGCGCACGCACGCGTTCGGCCTGCGGCAGCGTCAGCGGCGGCGCCCAGCGCCACAGCGCGGACTGCAGCGCGTCGCGCGAGGTGGTGCGCAGGATGTCGTCGAACTCGGGTTTGGCGGTTGCCATGGCTGGCGCGCGGGCATCGTGAAAGTGGACCCGGGATTCTCGCATCGGCCCCGTGACGGCCCTGCCGAGGGGGAAACAACAATTTCACGCTCGCCCAGAGGCATGGGCCGTGGCGCAGAGACGGCTGCGTCCCACAATCGGCGCCTCGTCGACCGCATCACGCCATGTCGTTGCCATCCGCCCCGCACACGCTCGCCCGCCGCACCTACAGCGCGGCCGACCAGGACCTGTTTGCCGCCCTCAGCGGCGACAGCAACCCGATGCACGTCGACCCCGTCGCCGCACGCCGCCTGCTCACCGGGCGCCAGGTGGTGCACGGCGTGCACACGCTGCTGACGGCGCTGGAGCTGTGGCCTGCCGCCTGGCCCGGCGCGGCCTGGCGCGTGGATGCCGACTTCCTGAACCCGGTGTCGGTGGACGAAGGCGTGGCCTTCACCTTCGAGCCCGACGCGATGGGCACGCCCACGCTGGTGGCCGCGGTCGACGCGCTGGTGTGCTGCCGGGCCACGGTGCGTGCCGCAGAGCCGGCACGTGCGCCGCTGGCCCCGGGTGCCGAGGCCGAAACCATCGTGCCGGGTGCGTCAGCGCTGGACCGCGAGGCCGCATCGTGGGTCAGCCGGCGCCAGTTCATCGCCCTGACGGCGGCGGACTTCAGTGCCGCCTTCCCGGTCAGCGCCGCACGCATCGGCGAGCGCGCGGTGGCCGCCATCGCGCTGCTGTCCACCTACGTCGGCATGGTGTGCCCGGGCCTGCACTCGGTGTTCTCGGCGCTCAGCGCCGAAGCCGGCGACGCCACCGCGCCCGGCCTGACTTTCGAAGTGCGCCGCTTCGACCCGCGCCTGCGCCTCTTCACCATCACCTTCGACGGCGTGCTGCGCGGCGAGCTGCGCGCCTTCCTGCGCGCACCGGCCCAGGCGCAGCCGGGCACGGCCGAGCTGCGCGCGCTGGTGACTGCCGGTGAATTCGCCGGCACGCAGCACTGGGTGATCGGCGGCTCGCGCGGCCTGGGTGAACTGGTGGGCAAGCTGGCCGCAGCCGGCGGCGGCGGCGTGGTGCTGAGCCATGCCTCGGGTGCCGCCGACGCCGAACGGGTGGTGCGGGATATCACGAGCGCCGGCGTGGGCCAGGCGCAGGCGCGCCACCTCGACCTGCTGCACGACGACGCCATCGAGGCCTGGCTGCGCGAAGCACCCTGGCCCGACGCCGTGTGGTACTTCGCCACGCCGCGTATCTTCCGCAAGAAGGCCGCCTTCTTCGACGCCGCCACCTTCGACGAATTCCTCACCTTCTATGTGCGCCGCTTCGAAGCCCTGTGCCAAGCGCTGGAAAGCGCAGCCAACGGCCGCCGCGTGGTGGTGTTCTACCCGTCGACCGTGTTCGTCGACGAGCGCCCCAAGGGCATGACCGAGTACGCCATGGCCAAGGCCGCGGCCGAGGTGCTGATTGCCGACCTGGCCAAGCGCCTGCGCCACGTGAAGCCGGTGGCGCACCGGCTGCCGCGCCTGGCCACCGACCAGACCGCGGGCCTGTTCGCCGCCGGCGGCGACGGCAACGCGCAGGTGCTGCTGCCGGTGATGCGCGAGCTGTTGAAGGGCTGAATCAGGCCCGGCCGGGCCGCAGCACGTAGCGCTCGTGCACGCGCTGGAAGGCGCGCCGCAGCGCATCGCGCAGGGCCTGGCGGCGGTGTTCGGTGAGCGAGCCGATCAGCACCACCGAAGCCGCGGTGAGCGCCGTCACGGTCCACCAGAAGGCGTGGCCATGCGGGTCGCCGCGCACCACCGAAGTCCAGAACATGAACAGCGGCTGGTGCAGCAGGTACAGCGTGAAGGTGTAGCCGGCCAGCCAGCGCACCGGGCTTTCGATGCGCAGCAAGAGCGGCGCCAGCTGCGGCGCCACGTTGCGCATGGCGGCGAACTGCAGGAAGACCAGCAGGCCCAGCAGGTAGTCGGCCAGCGCGAAGCGCGCGAAGGTGAGTTCCAGGAAGAGGCGCTCGCCGAGCCACGCGCTCGTCACGCGGGTGGCCCAGTCGTAGAGGCCGAGTTCGAGGATGACCACGATGGCCACCGTCGAGGCCGCAGCCACGCCCCACGAAGCCGGCAGCGACCAGCTGCGCAGCCAGCGCCAGCGGTACAGCAGCACGCCGGCCCACCAGATGGGCGCCAGCAGCACGATCTTGGGCCCGACGAAGGCGCAGGCCGCCAGCACGGCCCACCAGCGCCACGGCCGTGGCACGAACATCACCAGCGCGAACAGCACGTAGTACCAGAACTCGAAGGCAATGGACCAGTAGGGCACGTTGGAGAAGAAGGTGATCGAGACGAACCAGGACTCGTTCAGCATCAGGGCGCAGCCGGCAAGGCGCAGGGCGAAGCGGTCCCAGGGGAAGGTGTCGTACATCTCGGGGTACAGCGCGCGGCCGGCCAGGTCGAGCAGCGGCGTCAGCAGCAGCGTGGGCACCACCACCGAGCCCAGGCGCGACAGGCGGCTGGCGCTGTAGTCGACCCAGGTCTTCTCCTTGGTGTCGGTGACGTACGCGATGACGAAACCCGACAGCACGAAGAACACGATCACCGACGGGTGGCCGTAGTTGCTGGCCGGCAGGATGTCGTTCACCAGCAGCCGCATGTTCGAGTGCCACAGGTACACGAGGCAGGCGGCGCCGAAGCGCACCAGGTCCAGGTAGACCGAGAACGGGCGGTTCATCGCCCCGCGCGCTTCAGACGACACGGCGCGCGAGTTGTTCGGCCCAGCGCTGCGCGGTGGCCCAGGGCGGCACCTGCGGGCGCGATTCACGGCCGGCCCGGCCCGCAGAGGCGGTGAAGGGGCCGACCTCGAACAGGCTGCGGTTCTTCGCCAGGAAGGCGCACAGCGCCTCGAAGCGCCGCACCACGAACCAGTCGGGCTGCGTGCTGCCGGGTTTGAGCATGTCGAAGTTGTGCGAAACGATGACGAAGTGCTCGACGCCGCGCTCCGCCGCATCGAGCAGCGCGCGCTGCATCTCGGCCGTGCTGCAGGCGTTCACCTGCGCCGGGCGCAGGCGGCCGAAACCGTCGCGGAACACGCTCACCGGGAAGCAGCGCACACCTTCGATGACACGCTCGCCGGCGAAGTCCTGCATGCCCTCGATGCTGCCGCCGGTGTGGTCGAAGCCGGCATTGAGGCTGCTGTCCAGCGTGAAGCCGTTGCGTGCCAGCGCTCGGTAGGTGTCGCGGTTGGCGGCGAAGCTGCCGGCGCGGAAACAGTCCACCGGCGCGCCCTTGGCGGCTTCCAGCAGGCGGCGGCCGACGGCGATGAGCTCGGCCTGCTCACCTTCGCTGTAGTGCACGAGGTGCTGGCGCTTGCGCGACACGTCGGCCAGGATGGGCGGTGTGATCTCGTCGGTCCACTCAGGGTGCAGGTGCAGCTGGATGTCCTGCCCGGCGCCGCCGATCAGGCCAGCGACGGTATCGAGGTAGCTGCTGCCGAAACGCGCCGAGAACAGCGGCTCGACGAAGAACACGCCCACCAGGCCGTGCTGGTTCAGGATCTCCGTGGTCTTGGGCAGCGCGTACTCGCCGGCCGGCGAGCGGCCGTAGTAGTAGCGGTCGAAGGCGGAAGGGAAGCGGCCGTCCAGGTCGGACCAGCCGTCGCACCAGACCTCGATGTCGAAGGTGACGTAGACCCTCATGGCGGCTACACCTGCACCGCCGCCGGCGGGCGCGGGCGCAGGTTGTGCAGGCTGCGCAGCCCGAAGCGCAGCGGCGTGCGTTCCCAGGGCGTGAAGCGCGGCAGCTGCATCGGGTCGGAGCCTGCGCCGGCCACGCCCCAGGCGGTGGAGAAGGCGGCGTCGAAACCGGCTTCGCGCACGATGTCCACGCTCTGCTGCACGTAGTCTTCGCCCGGCTTGCCGTTGGGGTAGGCGAACAGGCGCACCGGCTCGCCGAGCAGTTCTTCCAGGTGGCGCTTGCTCTGGCCGATCTCGCGCCGCGCTTCATCGGCCGGCAGGCGCGCCAGGATCGGGTGCGACACGGTGTGCGCACCCACCTGCATGCCCCCGGCGCGCAGGCCGCGCACCTGCTGGCTGGTCATCATCAGGTCGGTGGGCAGGGTGGCGCCGCTGCGGCGCGCAATCTCGTCGACCAGCGCCTGGCGCTCGGCCGGCTCGCGGTACTTCACACGGGCGATGACGGCGCCCACGGCGGCGCGCTTCTCTTCGATGCTGGCGCAGGGCAGCTCACCCAGTTCGGGCAGCAGGTCAGCCAGCGGCAGGCTGCGCAGGCCGGTGAGCCGGATCGATTCGATGACCGTGTCGTTCCACATGCGGCCGCCGTCCAGGAAGCCGGTGGCCACGAAGAAGGTGCAAGGCAGGCCGAGCTGGCGCAGCAGCGGCATGGCCACATCGTGGTTGTCGGCGTAGCCGTCGTCGAAGCTCAAGCCCGCGGCGCGTGCGGGCAGGCGGCCTTCGCGCAGGCGCTGCGCCGCCTCGTCGAGCGGCAGCACGTTGAACCAGCGCTGGATCCAGCGGCACACCGTGGTGAAGCCGGCGGCGTCGAGCTCGTCGGGGAACAGCGGGTCGATCTGGCGATGGACGCGGTGGAAAATGAAGACCGACAACCGCGCGCGCGGGCCGGCCGGCGACGCGAGCGCCAGCAAGGGCTTGAACATGCGCGGAGTTGTACGACAGAAAGCCCGCAGCGGGCTAGGAACAACCGCGCACCCGCCGCTGCGGGTGCGCGGCCCCCACGATCAGGAAGTCTTCACCGCCCAGACCGGGTGCAGGTTGAACTCGTTGAGCAGGTTCGTCCAGGCCGGCGTGGCCGTCACGCGCGCATAACCCGTGGCCGCGCCGGGCACGCCCAGCCGGATGGCGTAGGCGATGGCCGGCTGCATGTTGCCCCAGTAGGACTCGGCGTCCTCGGGGTGGCCGGTGCGCAGGTCGCCGTCGACCTTCGGGCTCGGGATGTTGCCGCCGCCTTCGAGCGGGGCCGCGGCGTCGTAGAGCGCGCCCCAGCTGGAATACCAGGGGCCCGTGCCGTTGGCGAAGTTCGGGTTGTCGGTAGGAGCGACAGGGATCACGTAGCAGGCGGCGTCGCGGTAAAGGAACTGGTCGGCGGCGGTGGTGCCCAGGCGGCCCACCACGCTCTTGGCCTTCCACTGGAAGAAGGCGGCCAGCTTGGTCTGCTTGTCGGCGGAGATCGGCAGGCCCAGCAACGTGGCGTAGCCGGTCATGCCGGTGAAGAAGTCCTGCTGCCAGGTGGCGTCGACAAACTTGTTGTCGTTGTTCTGCGTGTAGTCGCCGCTGGGCTGTACCAGGCCGAACGGGTTGTTGGTCTGCGCCACATAGCGCGCGTGGTACCAGTCGATGTTGGCTTCGGCCGAGGCCAGCAGCGGCGCGTAGAGCGCGTCGTTGGAGGGCGTGATCGCCAGCGCCTGGAACAGCGAGCGCAGCGACCAGGCTGCGCCGCGCACCGTGCAGGCGCCGACTTCGGTGCGCAGCAGGCCGTTCGGGCCGCGGTTGCTGTCGGTCTGGCGCAACCAGTTGGAGACTGCCAGGAACTGCGCCGTCTCCATGTGGAAATAGCGCCCCGTCACCAGGTAGGCCATGAAGCCCGCGCTGGGGCAGTGCGTGTTGACGTGCTGCGGCGGCGTCGGGCCACCGGCCACCGGGGTGTAGTTGTTGGCGCTGGAATTGCCGTTGTAGACGATGCCGCAGTTGTGGTTGTCGGCCAGCGCCAGTGTGGCGTAGTTGGTGCGCAGATCGGCCACGCGGTTGGTCACCTGGTCGCGGAAGTGCACGCCGTAGCGGCCCGCGCTGTAGGCCTGGAACTGCAGGGCCTTCCACGGCACGGTCGAGGTACCGGTGAGGTAGTGCACGTCCCAGTCGGGCAGCAGGCCGATGCTGGGGTCGCCACCGGCATTGCCCATCACGCCAGGCCAGTTGCCGCGCTGCAGCGGCGTGAAGCTGGTGACCAGGAAGCCCACCGAGGGCGCGCTGGTGGGCACGTTGGCGAAGTAACGCGGCACCATGTCGGTGGCCTGCATGTAGGCCACGTCATGCCGCCACGACACGCCGGGGTCGGCACCCAGCCAGTGCGACAGGATGGTGCCGTTCACCAGCGGCGTGCGCTGGTGGTTGAGCAGGTCGATGGCCAGGCTGAAGCGCTGCGTGCCACCCATCGTGAAGGTGTAGGTGGCGCTCTTGTTGGTGGGCCCGGCCACGGTGAGATAGCCGTTTTCGATCCAGGGCAGGATCTCCACGGCGCCGCCGGCGTACAGGCGCACTTCCAGCCAGGCCACCAAGTGCGCATCGCTGCCCACCGGCTTGCGGTAGATCCACGACGACATGCGGTGGCCGCTGGCCCAGGTCTGGAACGGCGCGTCCCAGTCGGTGCCGGTCCAGCTGGCCGTGCCGAAGCCGCCGCAGCCGATGCTGACTGGCTGCGTGAGGGCGGCCTTCAGGTCGGCGGTGGTCAGGGCGGTGCCGCTGGCGGCGGTGCCCGAGAACAGCGTGACGATGGCCGGCGTGCCGGCCGACAGCGTGGCCGTGCCGGAGATCAGCGCCAGCTTCAGCGAGCCGTCGGGCCAGGTGCCCTTGCTCACCACCTGGGCCGTGGCACCGCTCACCGCCACGGCGCTGCCGGCGGGCACGTCGCCGCGCTTGAACACCTGCGCCAGGCTGAAGGGCGCGGCGGCGTTGCTCGCCGTGGCCGTCAGCGTGAAGGTGACGATGGTCGAGCCGGGCGGGGGCGGCGTGGGCGCCGGGGTGGGGGCCGGCGTGGGCGTGGGTGCCGGTGTGGTCGTCGGTGCGGGGGTGGGCGCCGGCGTGGTGGTGGGCGCCGGCGTGGGCGCGGGCGTGGGGCGCGGCGTGCTCGGGGGCGCCGGTGTCGGGGCCGGCGTAGTGGTGGGGCCGGGCGTCGGCGCGGGCGTGGTGGTCGGCGCGGGGGTGGGCGCCGGCGTGGTGGTGGGCGCCGGCGTCGGCACCGGGGTGGGCCCGGGGGTGGGCGCCGCGGTGGGCGCGGGCGACGGAGCCGGCGGATCGTCACCGCCGCCGCCGCAGGCGGCCAGCGATGTGGCGCCGGCGGCCACGGCCGTCAGGCGGCCCAGGAAGAGGCGGCGACCGTTGCGTTCGATCTCGGTGGGCTTGGGGGCCACGGTGGGCACAACGATCTTCTTCATGGGCAGGTTCAGTTGGAGGCCGAGAATTACACACCAGCATCTCGGCCTGCACGTCCGCTCATGGAGGGTGGACTCGTAACAGGCCGCTGTGCGCAGGACTTCACATCCCAGAGACAGCAGGCTGGCTGGCATATACGCCCGAAGCGGCCTGAACGGCGCAACGCGGTTACATGTCCGAACGAGTATCCGCGCCTGGCGGGGCGCGACAGGGCCGTGAACCCCGTCACCAACCCGCGCGCCGGGTCAGCGGCCGGCAAGGGCGGCGGGTGCCCGCTCGTCCAGAATGCGCAGCTTCCTGCCGTGGCCCCAACCTGCGCGGCGCGCACCCACACGAAGAACATGACCGCCCCCACCGAACTGCTGCTAGGCCAGCCCACCTTCGATCCCGCCACCACGGCCGACGCGCTGGCGCCCTGGCGCGCCGCCCTGGCCGAAGGCCGCGATGCCGCCCTGCGACTGGCCGCGCGCGCCAAGGGCAGCTTCGCCGTGGGCGTGCAGGACCCGGCCACCGGCCGCAGCTTCCTGGCCGTGGACCGTTTCGCCGCGCAGACGCTGTGCTACCGCGTGCACCAGGGCCGGCTGGAATTCGCGGCGCGAGCCGACGCCTGGCCGGCCGCGGCCGAACTCGACGCGCAGGCCGTCTTCGACTACCTGTTCTTCCACTGCATCCCCTCGCCGCGCACCATCTTCAAGGGCGTGATGCGCCTGCCTCCGGGCCACTGCGCCTGGTTCGAAGGCGGGCAGCTGACGGTGGCGCCGTTCTGGGTGGCGACCTTCAGCGAACCGCAGGCGGCGCCGCCCTTCGACGCGCTGCGTGACCAGTTCCGCAACACCCTGCGCGATGCCGTGAAGCAGCGCCTGGACGGCGGCCAGCCGGCCTGCTTCCTGAGCGGCGGCACCGACAGTTCCACCGTCGCCGGGATGATCGGCCTGGCCGGGGGCGAACCCGCGCACACCTACTCCATCGGCTTCGAGGCCGAGGGCTATGACGAGATGGCCTTCGCGCGCATCGCCGCGAAGCACTTCAAGACCAAGCACACCGAGTACTACGTGACGCCCGACGACCTGGTGCGCAGCATCGGCGCCGTGGCTCAGTCGTACGACCAGCCTTTCGGCAATTCATCGGCCCTGCCCGCCTACTACTGCGCCAAGGTGGCGCGCGAACAGGGCGTCACGCGCATCCTGGCCGGCGACGGCGGCGACGAGCTCTTCGGCGGCAACAGCCGCTACGCCAAGCAGCGCGTCTTCGGCTGGTACCAGAACGTGCCGGGTTTCCTGCGCACGGGGCTGATGGAGCCGCTGCTCGAACGCACGCCGCTGGGCGCCCTGCCCGGCCTGAAGAAGGGCCGCAGCTACATCGAGCAGGCCAAGATCCCCATGCCCGACCGGCTGCAGATCTACAACCTGCTGCTGCGCCTGGGCACCGCCGACGTGCTGACCCAGGCCTTCCTGGCCCAGGTGGACCAGGGCGCCCCGGCGCGCCTGCAGCGCGAGGTGTGGGGCATGGCACGTGACGCGCGCGAACTGAATCGCACGCTGGCCTTCGACTGGCGCTTCACGCTGGCCGAGAGCGACCTGCCCAAGGTGCGCGGCACCACCCAGCTGGCCGGCGTGGACGTGGCCTTCCCCTTCCTGGACGACGCGCTGCTCGACTTCTCGCTGCGCCTGCCCGAGGCCTACAAGCTGCGTGGCATGAAGCTGCGCTGGTTCTTCAAGGAAGCGCTGCGCGGCTTCCTGCCTGACGAGATCATCACGAAGAAGAAGCAGGGCTTCGGCCTGCCCTTCGGCGTGTGGGCCAACCGCCACGCGCCGCTGAAGGCACTGGCGCTGGAATCGCTGAACAGCCTGGCCGGACGCGGCATCGTGCGGCCCCAGTTCATCCGCACGCTGGTGGAGCAGCGCCTGCCCGAGCACCCGGGCTACTACGGCGAGATGGTGTGGATCCTGATGATGCTGGAGCAGTGGCTGCAGGCGCACCTGCCCACCACGCGCCTGGGCGCGTGACTCGAACTCTCGCGCCTCGGCGCCTGAGGCCTCACACGCGCAGGGCGCGGTCGAGTTCGGTGAAGGCCGCGGCCCAGGCGTAGTTTTGCATCACGTAGTCGCGCGCCGCATCGAAACGCGGCGGCGCGGCGATGGCCTTCAGCACGCCCGCGGCGGTATCGGCCGCACTGTCGAAGACGCTGGCCTGGATGAAGGGCGCAGGCCGCAGGCCGCCCGAAGCACCCGGCGACAGCACCACGTTGCGCGCCATCGCATACGCTTCCAGCACCTTGTTCTGCACCCCGCGCGCCACGCGCAGCGGCGCCACCACGGCGGCCGAGGCGGCGATGTAGGGCCGCACGTCGGGCACGCGGCCGGTGACGCTGACGCCGTCCAGCGCCGCCAGCGCCTGCACCTCGGCGGCCGGCTTGCTGCCGACGATCCAGAAGCGCGCCGCCGGCAGCTGCGCGCGCACCAGCGGCAGCACCTCCTTGGCGAACCACACCACCGCGTCGACGTTGGGCCAGTAGTCCATGGCGCCCGTGAAGACGATGGCGCGCTCGTCGGGCTTGAAGGGCGCGTCGAAGGCGATGCCGGGGTCGAAGTAGTCGGTGTCCACGCCGTTGGGAATGACGCGCACCTTGGCCGCCGACTCGGGCGCCAGCGTGCGGTAGAGCTCGGCATCGGCGTCGCTGACGAAGGAGGTGACGTCGTAGGCCTTCGACATCTCGCGCTCCAGGTGCAGCAGCGTGCGCGCCTCGCGGCCGTAGACCCAGGCCATCGGCCCGCTCTTCTTCTCGGCGTAGGCCACCCACTTCTGCGAGTCGACGTCGGCGTAGTGCGTCACCCGCGGCAGCCCGGCCCAGCGCGGCGACGCGGCGAAGGGGGCCATCGCGCTGCAATAGGCCAGCACGGCGTCGATGCCCTGGCCGGCCATCGTGTCGTCGACCCAGCGCTGCAACTCGCCGCTGCGGTGGTAGACCTCGCTGATCGAGGCGCTGCCCAGCACGGCGCGCGCACTGGCCAGCTTGCGCCAGCGCGGGTCTATGCCCACCAGCTTCACCTCGGCGCAATGGCGCTGCAGCTCCTTCGTGTGCTGCCAGTCGGCGGGGTCGTCGACGAAGGCGCCCAGGTAGACCTGGTGCTTCGTGCCCAGGTGGCGCAGCAGGTTGAAGGTGGTGATCTTGTCGCCCTTGTCGGGCGGGAACGGGGTGCGGTGGACGAGGTAGAGGATCTTGGCCATGTCAGCGTTGCTGCCAGATCGGCAACTCGGTCTGCGCGCGGTCGAACTCCTCGGGCACGCCGATGTCGATGAAAGAGCCGTGGCAGGGAAAGCCGCGCAGCGCAAGCGTGCTGCCGCAGCGCTGGAAGAAGTCGGTCTCGATGGAGAAGACTGGGGGCAGGCCGAAACCGTCCAGGTGCGCCAGCCGCAGGCCGTAGACGCCAGCGTTGATGTAGCCGCGGCCGGCCGCCTGCTTCTCGCCGAAGGCGACGATGCGCTCGCCGTCCAGCGTCACGGCGCCGAAACGGCTCACGTCGGGCACGTCACGCAGCACGATGCCGGGCGAGGCCGGCACCTGCAGGCACCAGGCGTGGAAGGCGGCCAGGTCCACGTCGAGCCAGGTGTCGCCGTTCAGCACCAGCGTGGTCTCTGCGGGCAAGGCACGCAGCGCCTTGGCAATGGCGCCGCCGGTGCCCAGCGGCTGCTCTTCGCGCGAGTAGACGATGGGCACGCCGCGGTAGGCGCTGCCGAAGTGCGACTCGATGGCTTCCGACAGGTAGCCCGTGGCCAGTGCGATGCGCGCCACGCCGCTGTTCACCAGCCGGTCGAGCACGTATTCCAGGAAGGGCCGGCCGGCCACCGGCGCCATGGGCTTGGGCAGGTCGGCCACGCGCGCGCGCAGCCGCGTGCCGAAGCCACCAGCCAGTACGACGGCCTGCATCTCAGCCGACACGAAGCCTCAGGCCTTGGCCGGGGGGGTGAACATCATCGACTCGACCAGCCCGCACAGGGTATGGCCGAGCACGATGTGGCCTTCCTGGATCTTGGGCGTGTCGCCCGAGGGCACGCGCAGGCAGTGGGTCGAGACGCCCTCGATGTCGCGGCGCTGGTTGCCGGTCATGCCCACCGTCACCATGCCCATGGCCTTGGCCGCCTCCATCGCGCGCAGCACGTTGGGCGAGCGGCCCGAGGTGCTGATGCCCACCAGCACGTCGCCGGCGCGGCCCAGGCCGCGCACCTGGCGCTCGAACACCTTCTCGTAGCCGTAGTCGTTGCCGATGGCGGTGAGCACCGAGGTGTCGGTGGTGAGCGCGATGCCGGCCAGCGGCGCGCGGTCGAAGTTGAAGCGGCTGACGAACTCGCCGGCCAGGTGCTGCGCGTCGGCGGCGCTGCCGCCGTTGCCGCAGAACAGCACCTTGCCGCCGGCGTTCAGCGCGTCGACGCAGGCCTGCGCCACGGTGGCCAGCGTGCCCATCAGTTCCTCGTCGCCCGCCATCGCAACCATGGTGTCGCGCGTGCGCAGGATCTCGCCCTTGATGAGGGCCATCGCATCTTGTTTCATGAGGCTCATACGCGCCACCCTTCGGTTCCGTGTTTGCTGAAATGGCAGCCGCCCGCCTGGCCACCCAGGGCCTGCAGCGCGCGGATGGTCTCCATGCGGCGCGGCGGTTCGACCAGGAAGAACATGAAGCCGCCGCCGCCGGCACCCGAGACCTTGCCGGCCTTGGCGCCGGACCGCAGCGCGGTCTGGTAGGTCTCGTCGATGTCGCTGTTGGAGACGTTCTGGGCCAGCTTCTTCTTCGATTCCCAGCCCGTGCGCAGCGACGCGGCCAGCGCGTCGAAGTCGCCCTTGAGCAGCGCTTCCTTCATCGCCACCGCCTCGCGCTTCAGGTCGAAAGTGGCTTCCATGCTGGAGGCCTTCTTCTGCTCGACGTTCTTGCGCTGCTCCTGGATGACATCGGCCGAATGGCGCGACACGCCGGTGAAGTACAGCACCAGCGAGGCTTCGAGCTCGGTGATGATCCAGTTCTTGATGCGCAGCGGGTTCACCACCACACGCTCGTCGGCGTAGAACTCCATGAAGTTGAAGCCGCCGAAGGTGGCCGAGTACTGGTCTTGCCGGCCGCCGGCCAGGCCGACGTCGACACGTTCGATGTCGTAGGCCAGGCGCGCGATCTCGTACTCGCCCAGCGGCAGGTTCAGGTATTCGACGAAGGCCTTGATCATCGCCACCACCAGGGTGGACGAAGAGCCCAGGCCCGAGCCGGCCGGTGCTTCCGAGAAGGTGGTGAGACGCACGCTCAGCGGCTCGCCGCCGCGGTAGTCGCGCACGATGCGGTTGTAGACGCCCTTGTGCAGCTTCAGCGGCTCGGTCAGCGGCAGCTGTGCCACGGCCGGGCCGGCATGCGATTGCTGCTGGTCGGTGGCCAGCAGTTCCAGTTGCCCGGCGGGCAGCGGATCGATCATCGCGTAGGCGTACTTGTCGATGGCCGCGTTCAACACGAAGCCGCCGTGCAGGTCGCAGAACGGCGACACATCGGTGCCGCCGCCGGCCAGGCCCAGCCGCAGCGGCGCTCGTGCGCGCACCCGGGTGCTCATCGTGCAACTCCTTCGAACAAACCGGCAGGATAGTCGGGCTGCCGCATGCAACAGCCGACCGCGGTCTTGGCCGCCATGACGCCGGTCACGCTCATGCCGCTTTCGCCGCCACCGGCAGCGCGGCCAGGGCCTGCCGGTAGACGTGCTCGTAGTTGTCCACCGAGCGCTGCCAGGTGCGTTCTGCGCTGACGAAGGCGCGGCCGCGCTCGCGCAGCGTCTGCTGCAGCGCCGGGTCGCCGTGCAGATCGATGACCTGCTGCGCCAGCGCCTGCGCGTCGTCGGCCGGGAACAGCAGGCCGGTCTCGCGGTGGCGGATCAGCTCGCGGTGGCCGCCCACGTCGGAAGCGATCAGCGGCATGGCCTGCGCCATGGTTTCCAGCGGCTTGAGCGGCGTGACCAGCTCGGTCAGGCGCATGCGCTTGCGCGGGAACACGAGCACGTCGATCAGCGCGTAGTAGTCCTGCACCACGGCGTTGGGCACGCGGCCGGTGAAGATGACCTTGCCGTCCAGCTGCAGCTCGGCCACCAGCTGCCGCAGCAGCGTTTCGGTGGGGCCGCCACCCACCAGCAGCAGGCGGGCGTTGGGCACCTTCTGCAGCACCGCAGGCATGGCGCGGATGGCCAGGTCCAGCCCCTCGTAGGCGTAGAAGGAACCGGCAAAGCCCAGCACGTAGTGCCCGGCCAGCCCCAGCGAGGCCTGCAGCTCGGGCTTGGGCGCGCCCACCGGCTGGAAGCGCTCGACGTCCACGGCGTTAGGTATGAGCGTGATGCGCGAAGCGTCGAAGCCGCGCTTGACGATGTCGGTCTTGATGCCGTCGCAGATGGCGGTGATGGCCTGCACCTGGCGCAGCGCGCGCGTCTCCAGCCAGCGCGTGAAGCGGTAGCGCAGCGAGCCTTCGGTGGTGGTGCCGTGGTCGACGGCGGCGTCTTCCCAGAAGCCGCGCACCTCGTAGACCACGGGGATGCCGAGTTCGCGCCCCACGCGCACCGCCGGGTGCGCGGTGAGCGAGGGTGAATGCGCGTGCAGCACGTCGGGCCGCTCGCGCTGCGCCAGCTTGCGCAGGCTGTGTGTGGTGGCCTGCATCTCGCGCAGCGGCCACAGCGGCGTGCGGTCCAGCGGGCCCGGCGTGTAGGCGGTGCGCCAGAAGGTGTAGCCGCCCTCGGTCTCGCTTTCGGCCCAGTCGCGCCCCGCCAGGGTGTGGCGCGGCGTGGTCAGGTGCACGGTGTTCCAGCCCTTGGCGCGCTGCGCCTTCAGGATGGCGGCGGTGCGGAAGGAATAGCCGGTCTGCAGCGGCAGCGAGTGGTCCAGGACGTGGAGGATCTTCATGCAGGCATGTTCTTCTGTCGTTGTGCGGGCTTGTCGGGTGCGGCCGCCGCAGCGGCCGCCGCCTCGGTCACCCAGGCCTTCTTCTGCACCCACACGCGGGCCAGCACGACCATCATCATCAGGTAGTAGGGCAGGTCGAAGTAGACCAGGCTGAGGAAGGCGCCGCCGACGCCGAAACCGATCAGCGACACCTGCGCCATCGCGCCCAGGTCAGACGCCCAGCGCGCTTCGGGGATGTTCATGGCCTCGCGGCGCAGCCTGCCGGCCCAGATGTAGGTGCTGACGAAGATGCCCAGGAAGATGAACAGGCCGATGAAGCCGTGGTTGCCCATGGCCTGGAAGTAGATGCTGTGCGCGGCGTGCACGTAGTCGGGGAAGGGCGAGTACAGCGCGAACAGTTCGGGCCGGCCCACTTCCATGCCGCCGCCGAAGAGGTAGTTCTTGGCCACGCCGTAGGCGTTCCACCAGGCGCTGATGCGCCCCAGCGCCGAGCGGTCCTGGTCGTAGGTCTGGATGGTCGACATGCGGTTGCTCCAGGTGTCCGGCATGAAGGACACCAGGGCGATGGCGGTGACACCCATCACGATGCCGCCCAGCATGCGGCTCTGGCCGCGCCACCACAGCACCACCGTCATGGCCGAGATCGCCAGCAATGCACCGCGCGACTGCGTGCCCAGCGCCGACGCGGCGCACAACAGCATGCACAGCGTCATCAGGTGGCGGCGCCAGCCCTCGGCCAGCCGCAGCTGCAGGAAGCGCAGCAGCGGGATCGTCATGATCAGCGCCAGCGCGAATTCGTTGTTGTCCTCGATGAAGCTGCCCGGCGGCCCCCACACGCGGTAGTTGCCGCCATGCGCCACGGTGAAGACACCGCCCTTGATGCCCAGGATGGCCAGCGAGGCGGTGGAAATGCCAGCCAGCCACATGATGTGCTTCTTGCTGTGCAGCACCGCCATGCCGACGAAGATCATGAAGAAGACCTTCATGACCTTGATCCACTGGTCCTGGTGGCCTTCGGGGTCGATGCCCAGGCGCCACGACAGCGTGATCCACACCGTGAAGACCGCCAGCCAGGTCATCGGCGCGCCCTTCATCGGCGACTCGCGGTCCTTGGTCATCAGCAGGCCCAGCACCGTGGAGCCGGCTGCCATGGCCGCCAGCGGCGCGCTGTAGGCAAAGCCGTAGGTGTAGCGGTGCGGGTTCATCAGGCTGACCCAGGTCCACAGCATCACGCCGATCCACGGCTTGCGGAAAGCCATCAGCGTGGCCCACACCGTAATGCCGACGATGATGACGTCCCGCATGGCCGTGCTGCCTGGTCAGGCGGCGCCGCTGGGCGCGACGTGGCTGACGATGTAGCGGAACTTGCCCGACTTCTCGGGCGCGATGGCCTCCACGCGCTGCACATCCACCGCCACCGAAGCGCCCAGGCGCTTGCGGAAACCGTCGACGATGGTGGCCTCGCAGGCCGGGTCGAAGCCCGGCCCCGGCACCAGCTGCACCGAGGTGCGCTGCAGGTCGTGCTGCACCACCTTGAAAGCGCGCAGGCCGGGCAGGTCGCGCAGGATGTAGATCAGCGCCAGGCCGTGCATCACGGTGCCGTCGGCGGCCACCACGAAGTCGGTGGTGCGGCCCTGGATCTCGCGCAGCATCGGCAGGCCGCGGCCGCAGGCGCAGCGGCCGCTGTCGCGCACCGCCACGTCGCCGGTGCGGTAGCGGATGAAGGGGAAGCCGCGCGTGGCCAGGTGGGTGACGACGATCTCGCCCGGCTGGCCGTCGGGCACCGGCTTGCCGTCGCGGTCGATCAGCTCCAGCACGATGTCTTCGGCCGTGATGTGCATGCCGCCCTGGGGGCATTCGTGCGCGATGAAACCGGCGTCACGGCCGCCGTAGCCGTTGGCCACCGGGCAGCCGAACAGGCGCGAGATCGTGGCGCGCTGGTCGTCGTAGAGGCGTTCGCTGGTGACGAAGGCCACCTTGATGCCCAGGTCGTCCAGGCGGATGCCGCGGCTCTCGGCGTGGCGCGCGATGTGGCTCAGTGCCGAGGGGTAGCCGAACAGCATGCGCGGGCGCTTGCGACGGATGGTGGCCACCATCTCGTCCAGCCGCTGCTCGTTCATCGCGAACGCCGGCAGCAGTTCGGTGCGCAGCAGCCCGTCGCGGATCTGCTTGATGCGGTCCTGCGTGCCGAGTTCGATGGGCGAGCCCCAGACCACCATCTCGGGGTCGCCGTAGTCCACGCCCCACCAGCGCGTGGCGCGCCACTTGGCAGCCACGTCGTGGCTCATGCGTTCCTTGCCGATGAAGAAGATCAGCGGTTCGCCCGAAGAGCCGCCGGTGTTGAAGCGTGCCAGCGGCTGCACCGTGGTGTTCTTCATGGCCTCGGTGTGGGCCCGGATGGTGGCCTTGTCCAGCAGCGGCAGGGCGCGCAGGTCTTCCAGGCTGCGCAGCGCGGCGGGGTCGAAACCCAGGCGCGGGAACAGCTCGCGGTAGTAGGGCACGTGGACGGCCACGTCGGCCAGCAGCGCGCGCAGGCGTTCGACCTGCAGCGCCTGCAGCTTCTCGGCCGGCCACCACTGGCTGTCTTCCATGCTGCGGCGTGCGGCCACCGAGCTGTGCTTCTTCAAGCGCTCGTGCAGCGGGAACAGGACCTGGGAAACGAAACGGGTGTACATCGGCTGGGGCCGCCTTCAGGAACCGGTGCGCTGCACGGCGGCGCGGTAGACGGCAGACAGCACCGGGGCCACCTGCTCCCAGGTGTAGCGCTGCACCTCCTGCATGCCGCTGCCGGCCAGGCGCTGCGCGAGCGCGGGATCGCGCAGCAGGCGCAGCATCGCGTCGGCCATGGCCCGTGCATCGCCGGGCTTGACGAGCAGCGCGGTGACGCCGTCCTGCACCAGGAAAGGCACGCCGCCGACATCGGTGCTGACCACCGGCACGCCGCTGGCGAGTGACTCGAGCACCGAGTTCGGCATGTTGTCGGCCAGGCTCGGGTTGATCGACAGCGTGCACTGGCGGTACAGCGCGGCCATCGCTTCACGGTCAAGCCGGCCGGCGAAGTGCACGGCATCGGCCACGCCCAGTTGTGCGGCCAGGGCCTGCAGGCTGGCGAGATCGGGGCCGGTGCCGGCCACCGTCAGGCGCGCCTGCGGCAGCTCGGCGTGCACCTGGGCAAAAGCACGCAGCGCGGTGGCGTTGTCGTAGATCGGCTCCAGATTGCGCGCCACCATCAGGTGCGGCGCACCGGCCGCAGCACCCGCACCGGGGCGGAAGCGCTGCAGGTCGACCACGTTGGGCACGATGGTGGCCGCCATGCCGTGCTGCTGGAAGATCTCGCGCAGGAAACCCGAGGGCACCACCAGGCGCGCCGCCTTGGCCATCGACCAGCGCACCGTGCGCGCCGAGCGGCCCAGGAAGGTGCCCGCCTCGCCGCCGCGGTAGTTCACCACCACCGGCACGCGGCGCAGCCAGGCCACCCAGATGGCCGGCGCGGCGAACAGGTGCCACGACCAGCCCGAGTTGGCCATCAGGTGGATGACATCGCTGCGCCCGGCGGTACGCCACAGGTTCAGCACATAGGGCGGCAGGCGGAAGAAGGCGCGCAGGCCCGGCACCCGGCCCACCCACAGCGGGCGGTAGGGGGCGTTGGTCTGCACCAGGGCCACCGTGGCGCGGGCGGCGGTGAGCAGCTCGGCCAGCTGGCGCGTCTGGTTGGCCATGCCGCCCGCGGGTGGGGGCAGCGGGCCGACGAGCCCCACACGCAGGCCTGCGAATTCCATCGGGTGCTGGGTCTTCAGGCCGTGGCCGCGAGCTCGGCGGCGCCTTGCGGCGCGGCCGCGCCGTCGCCGTCGACCACCTTGCGCAGGAAGGCCTCGAACATCATCAGCGTCCACAGCGGCGCGCTGTGATCGCTGCTGCCGTTCTGGTGGCTGCGCACCAGGTTCTCGAGCGTGGCGGCGTCGAACCAGCCGGTGTCGGCCAGGCGCGGGCCTGTCACCGCGTCGCGCACGCGCTGCTTCAGCGGGCCGCGGAACCAGCCGGCCAGCGGCACCGCAAAGCCCATCTTGGGCCGGTAAAGCACCTCGTTCGGCAGGCGCGGCTCCATCGCCTTCTTGAGCAGGAACTTGCCTTCCTGCCCACGCACCTTCAGCGACGAAGGCAGCGTGGCCAGCCATTCCACCAGCGGGTGGTCCATCAGCGGCTCGCGCACTTCCAGCGAATGCGCCATCGAGGCGCGGTCGACCTTGGTGTTGATGTCGCCGACCAGGTAGGTCTTGATGTCCAGGTACTGGATCAGCGCCAGCGGGTCTTCGGTGCCGGCGCGCGCGGCGTGGCGGTTGAAGACCTGCAGCGCGCTGTAGCCGGCCAGCTCACGCTTGAGCTTGGGGCTGAACAGCTGCTGGCGCAGCGGGCCGCGCAGGATGGACATCGAATGGAAGTAGGCCTCCACCGAGCTGCGCGCCATGCCCTCGAAGGTGGTCTTGGCGCGGAACATGCGCGGCGCCCAGTCGGCCTTGGGGTACATGCGGCCGAGCAGCCCGAACAGCGGCTGGCGCACGCCCGAAGGCAGCATCGAGCGCATGCGCTCTTCCATCAGGTGCATGCGGTAGCGGCGGTAGCCGCCCATCATCTCGTCGCCGCCGTCGCCCGACAGCGCCACCGTCACGTGCTTGCGCGCCAGCTGGCATACGCGGTAGGTGGGGATGGCCGAGCTGTCGGCATAGGGCTCGTCGTACAGGCGCGCCAGGGTGTCGATGAGGTCGAAGTCGTCGCTCTTGACGGTTTCCACGCGGTGGCGCGTGGCGTAGCGCGTGGCCACCATCTGGGCGAATTCGCTCTCGTTGAACTTCGGGTCGTCGAAGGCGATGGAGCAGGTGTTCACCGGCTCGGCCGACAAACCCGCCATGGCCTGCACCACGGCGCTGGAGTCGACACCACCGGACAGGAAGGCGCCCAGCGGCACTTCCGCGATCATGCGCAGCCGCACCGATTCGCGCAGCCGGTGCTGCAGTTCCTCGAAGGCCTCTTCGTCGCTGATCTGGGCGGTGCCGGTGAAGCGCACGTCCCAGTACTCGCGCGGCTCGCCCACCGGCTCGCCGCGGCGGATGGCCAGCGTGTGCGCCGGCGGCAACTTGCGCGCCTGGCGGAAGATGGTGCGCGGCTCGGCCACGTAGCCGAGCGCGAAGTACTCTTCGATGGCCTGCGGCTCGATGTCGCGCTTCAAGCCACCGCGCGGGCCGTCGTAGGCCAGCAGCGACTTCAGCTCGGAGCCGAAGAGCAGCGTGCCGTCGTCGAGCAAGGCGTAGAACATGGGCTTGACGGCCATGCGGTCGCGCGCCATGAAGAAGGTCTGCTTGTTGCGGTCCCACAGCGCGAAGGCGAACATGCCGCGCAGGCGCTTGACGCAGTCTTCGCCCCACGATTCCCAGGCGTGCACGATGCACTCGGTGTCGCTCTTGGTGTGGAAGACGTGGCCCAGGGCCTGCAGCTCGGGAATCAGTTCCTGGTAGTTGTAGATCTCGCCGTTGAAGACGATGACGACCGAGCCGTCTTCGTTGAACAGCGGCTGCTGGCCGGTGGCGACGTCGATGATGGACAGCCGCCGGTGCCCGAAGCCCACGCCGGGCTCGATGTGCACGCTGCCTTCGTCAGGGCCGCGGTGGCTCTGCGAGCTGTTCATGCGCTCCAGAACCTGCGGGTCCACGGGGCGGGCGCTGCGGGTGTCGAAGATTCCGGTGATGCCACACATGGTTTGCTGCTCGGTCTGGGTCGAGGGGCCCGACGGGACGGGGATGTTACGAGGGCCGGATGGCCCTCTGCCTGCAAGAACCGGACATGCTGCCACGCAGCATGACATCTGACACGCCCCTAGCTCCCGGCGGCCAGGCTCCGATAGAGGGCGGCGTAGGCGTCCACCATGGCGCGCAGGCTGAACTGTGCCTCGCAACGCGCACGCGCGGCGGCCGCATCGCGCTGGCGCAGGGCTTCGTCGTCGAAATAGGCAGTCAGGCGGGTGGCCAGCGTGGCCACGTCGCCGGGCTTGAAGAAGCCGCCGCCCTGCCCTTCCTGCACCAGCTCGACGTTGCCGCCCACCGCGGTGACCAGCGTGGGCAGGCCCGATGCCATGGCTTCCAGAAGGGTGTTGGAGATGCCCTCGTTGAGCGAAGGCAGCACGAAGACGTGCATCGCACGCAGCCAGGCCGGCACGTCGTCGCTGGCGCCGGCGAAGTGCGTCAGGTCGGTGACACCGAGCGCGGCCGCCTTCTGGGCCAGTTCGGTGCGCAGCGGGCCGTCGCCGACGATCACGAGCCGCGCGCAAGCGCGCAGCTCGGGCCGCCGCTTCACCAGTTCGGCCAGCGCCGCCAGCAGGCTGGCCTGGTCTTTCACGGCCTGCAGGCGGCCCACGGTGCCGAAACGCAGCACGCCGGGGCCGTCGAAGCCGGGTGGCAGGGCTGGCAGTGCGGCGTGGAGCTGCGGCTCAAAGCGCGCGGTATCGACGCCGTTGCAGATGGTGGTGATGCGCGCCGGCGCCACGCCGATGCGCTTCTGGAGGAAACGCGCCAGGTCGGTGGACACCGTCACGTAGCGGTGCACGAAGGGCCGGTGCAGGCGGCGCAGCAGCGCCGGCTTCCACTGGCGGCCGTCGAGGTTGTCGACGTCCCAGCCGTGTTCGCTGTGCACGCGCGCCGGCACGCGCGCCAGGAAGGCCGGCACGATGGCGTCCAGGCCCGACAGGTTGCGCGTGTGCACGATGGCGGGTTTCAGGCGCCGGCACAGCGCGTACAGCTCGCGCCGCAGCGCGCCCACGCCGATGCGCGAGCGGTGCAGCGCGATCACTTCCACGTCGGCGCGGCGGATGCGCAGGCGGAAGTCGGAATAGTCCTCGACGCACACCACCACATGCCGGAATTCGCCCTCCGGCAGGTGGTTGATCAGGTTCACCAGCCCGTTTTCCATGCCACCGATGAGCAGGTGGTGGATGACGTGCATCACCAGCGGGCGCGCATCCACGCTCATGCGCGCCCCGGGCGGAAAGACCGGTGGATTACAGTCGCCAGACGCGGTAGCCGGCCTGCTGCAGGCTGGCCGTGTCGAAGAAGGCCTTCACGTCGATGAAGGCGCCACCCTTGACCAGCTTCTTGCCCAGGTCGTCGACGCCGAGTGCGCCGTACTCGCGGTGCGACACCGCCGCCACGATGGCATCGGCACGCGGCAGCTGGTCCCAGGTTTCGAGCTGCACGCCGTATTCGTGCATGGCTTCCTCGGCCTCGGCCTGCGGGTCGGTGACGTGCACTTCGACGCCGTAGCTCTTCAGCTCGTTGATGATGTCGATGACCTTGCTGTTGCGCAGGTCGCCGCAGTCTTCCTTGAAGGTCAGGCCCAGCACGTTGACCTTGGCGCCCTTGATGTAGCTGCCGCTGGCGATCATGTTCTTGATCGTCTGCTCGGCGATGAACTTGCCCATGCCGTCGTTGATGCGCCGGCCGGCCAGGATCACCTGTGGGTGGTAACCCAGCATGTCGGCCTTGTGCGTCAGGTAGTAGGGGTCGACGCCGATGCAGTGGCCGCCCACCAGGCCCGGCTTGAACTTCAGGAAGTTCCACTTGGTGCCGGCGGCTTCCAGCACCTCGGTGGTATCCAGGCCGATCTTGTCGAAGATGATGGCCAGTTCGTTCATCAGCGCGATGTTCAGGTCGCGCTGGGTGTTCTCGATCACCTTGGCGG
>CAYREA010000011.1:0-57454 GCA_964423075.1 uncultured Rubrivivax sp.
AGTGCTGCGGCGGCACGTAGTCGATCTTCTTCATCGCGTCGAGCAGCAGGTTGCCGTCCAGGCCGATGGCACCCACCCACACGAAGTCGGGCTTGGCGTCCTTCACGCGGTTGGCGATGGGGCCGAAGTCGCGGTTGCCGAAGTCCCATTCGAGGAACAGCACCTCGGTGAGGCCGCGCTTCTTCAGCACCTCGCGCGCGCCGGCGCTCATGAACTGGATCGACGGGAACTTGCTCGTCACCACCGCCACCGTCTTGGGCGGCTTGGGGCCGGCGGCCAGGGCGTCGAACACCGTGTTCGAGACCGTGGTCTGCGGGTCTGAGCCCAGCGACCAGGCCGGGAACTGCATGTCGTACTTGGCCAGCGAGGGGATGCCCAGGGTGTGGTGCACCAGCACCTTGCTATAGCGCTGCGCCACGCCCATGGCCGAGAGGATGGCGCCGGTGGCATACGGGCCCAGCAGCAGGTCGACCTTGTCGGCGGTGACGAGTTGCTCGTACAGCGTGCGCGCCAGGTCGGGTTTGCTCTGGTCGTCCTTCAGCACCCATTCCAGCGGCCGGCCGAGCCAGCCGCCCCGCTTGTTGGCCTGCTCGACGTAGATCTCGCCCACGATCTTGTGGATCTGCGCCGTGGCCGAAAGCGGCCCCGTCAGCGCCAGCGTGCTGCCGATGCGGATGGGCCCGGCGCCCTGCCCGCGGGCCAGCCCCGCGGTGCCGGCCAGGCCGGCCAGCGTGATGCCCAGTGCGCTGCGGCGCGTGATCAGCCGAGTGTCCATGCCTTGTCTCCTGTCTTTTCTTGGTGTGCTGGCCGGCAGGATAGGCAGGAGTGCTGCTTCTCAGGGTGATGAATCCCCATCGATATCATCGACGGCATCGATCAACCTGAAGGGTTTTCATGGAGCTGCGGCATCTTCGCTACTTCGTGGCACTGGCGGAATGCCTCAGCTTCACGCGCGCTGCCGAGCGCGTGCACGTGACGCAGTCGACCCTGTCACACCAGATCCGCCAGCTCGAAGAGCAGATCGGCCAGACCCTCTTCGACCGCGTCGGCAAGAAGGTGGTCACCACCGAAGCGGGCCAGCTCTTCCTGGCCTACGCCACGCGCGCGCTGAAGGAGGTGGACGCCGGCATCGCGATGCTGCGGCCCGCGGCCGGCGGGCTCACCGGGCAGGTGCGCGTGGGTGCCACGCACACCTTCAACATCGGGCTGATCCCCGAGTGCGTGGCGCTGTTCCTGGCTCGCCACCCCACGGTGAAGGTGTGCATCGAGGAACTGCCGGCCGACGACATCGGCGTGCGCGTGCGCGCGGGTGATCTCGAACTGGGCATCGCCTACCGGCCCGAAGGCCCCACCGACCTGAGCTTCGAGCCGCTGTACAACGAAGAGATGGTGCTGGTGGTGTCCGACACGCACCCGCTGGCCCGCCGCAAGCGCATCCGCATGGTCGAGCTGCACCAGCAACCGTTGGTGCTGCTGCCGCGGCGCTTCACCACGCGCACCATGCTCGACGAGTGTTTTGCTGCCTGCGGCGCCGAGCCTTCAGTCGTGTCCGAGATGTCGACCGTGGCGCCAATGATCGGCCTGGTGCAGCGTGCGCCGGTGGGCACCATCGTGTCGGCCAACGCCGTGCCGGCTGAACTGGCGGGGCTGCGCACGGTGCCCATCGAAAGCCCCACGCCCATCCGCACGCCGGGCCTGCTGTGGCGCACCCAGGGCACCAAGGCACCGGCGCTGCAGGCCTTTGCCGTGATCGTGCGCAAGACGGCGCTGCGGCTGCAGGCGGGGCGGCGGGCCGGCTGAGCCAGTGTCAGTGCGGCCCGAGCATCTCCTCGGGCCGTACCCAGGCATCGAACTGTGCCGCCGTCACGTGGCCCGATGCCAGCGCCGCGTCGCGCAGGCTGCTGCCGCTGGCGTGGGCCTGTTTGGCAATGGCGGCGGCGCGGTCGTAGCCGATGTGCGGCGTGAGCGCGGTCACCAGCATCAGCGAGCGGTGCAGCAGCGCCGTGGTGCGCGGCGCATCCACCTCGATGCCCTCGATGCAGTGCGCGCTGAAGCTGGCCATCGAGTCGCCCAGCAGGCGCAGGCTGTCCAGCACGTCGTGGGCAATCAGCGGCTTGTAGACGTTCAGCTCGAACTGGCCCTGGCTGGCCGCGATGCCGATGGCCACGTCGTGGCCCATCACCTGCGCGCACACCATGCCCAGCGCTTCCACCTGCGTGGGGTTCACCTTGCCCGGCATGATCGAGCTGCCCGGTTCGTTCTCGGGCAGGCGCAGTTCACCGAAGCCGGCGCGCGGGCCGCTGCCCATCAGGCGGATGTCGTTGCCGATCTTGGTCAGCGCCACGCACAAGGTGCGCAGCGCGCCGTGCAGGCTGACCAGCGGCTCGTGCCCGGCCATGGCCGCAAAGAGGTTGGGGGCCACGACGAAAGGTGCACCCAGCCGCAGTGCCAGTGCCGCAGCCACGCGGCGGCCGAACTCGGGGTGCGTGTTGAGGCCGGTGCCGACGGCCGTGCCGCCGATGGCCAGCGCATGCACGGCTGGCAGCGTGTGGCGCAGCGCCGTTTCGGCCAGGCCCAGCTGTGCTTCGTAGCCACCGAACTCCTGACCCAGCGTCACCGGCGTGGCGTCCTGCAGGTGCGTGCGGCCGATCTTCAGCGTACCGGCAAACTGTGCGGCCTTGGCCGCCAGCGCGGCGCGCAGGCGCGCCAGTGCCGCCAGCAGGGGGCGCACGGCCAGCACCACGGCCACGTGCATGGCTGTGGGGAAGACATCGTTCGACGACTGGCCGCGGTTCACGTCGTCGTTCGGGTGCACCTGCGTTGCGGCCGCGGCCGAAGCCAGCCGCGCCACCACCTCGTTGATGTTCATGTGGCTCTGCGTGCCCGAGCCGGTCTGCCACACCGAAAGCGGAAAGGCAGCGTCGAATTCACCGGCCGCCACACGCGCGGCGGCCTCTGCGATGGCCGCGGCCGTTGTGGTGTCGAGCAGGCCGAGTTGCGCGTTGACTTCAGCCGCGGCACGTTTCACCTCGGCCAGCGCGTGGATGACGGGCAGCGGCATGCGCTGCTCGCCGATGGCGAAGAAGCGGCGGCTGCGCTCGGTCTGCGCCCCCCACAGCGCGTGGGCGGGCACTTCGATGGGCCCGAAGCTGTCGGTCTCGGTGCGCGTGGCGGACAAGACGCTACGGTGCGTGCGGCTTGCGGCCGGGCTCGCGCCCGTCACGGCCCTCGCGGCCGTCCCTGCCGTCGCGGTCAGGCCCCCGGTCGCGCCCACCACCCTGCTGCGGCCTGCGATCAGGCTCACGCGCCTGCTCGCGCTGCTCGTCGCGCGGCTGGTAGCGGTAGTTGCGCTGGTGCAGTTGCTGCTGCTCCTGCGGCGACGGATAACGCGCCTGCGGGTACTGGCGCTGGTAGCGCGGCAGCGGCGCCGGTGGCGGTGCGGCGCGGCGGTCCCAGCGGTCCCAGCCCTGGTGCTGCGACTGCCAGGCCGGGCCCCAGTGTTCGCCCCAGCGCGGCGCGGCGTCGGGCCGCCAGCCGCGGAAGTGGCGCGGCGGGCTGCGGTAGTAGCGCACCGGGATGCGCAGCACGAACAGCGGCACCACCTCGGGCGCGGCCAGGCCCCAGGGGCCGTCGTACCAGATGCTGGCGTACCAGTTGTCGTCCTGGTAGACCCAGTACACGCCGTCGTAGAAGAAGTAGTTCGAACGCAGCCCCGGCGCGTAGTACACCGGGTAGCCCGGCACCGGCACCAGCTGCGGGTAACTCGGCACCTGAATGCCGATGCTCACGCCCGGCACCTGGATGCCCAGGCTCCAGGTGGTGGCCGCACCGGCACTGCCGGCCGCCAGCGCAGCGGCCACCAGCAGCGTGCCGCGGCGGCGCCAGGCCAGCAGCGCGGCCAGGCCCGCCAGGCCCAGCACCAGGCCGCCGGGCTCGGGCACCGGCGAGGCCAGCGCGAAGCCCAGGTCCTGCATCATGCCCAGGTTCAGCGCCGAGATGTCGTAACGCGCGCCGCGGTAGAAGCTGACGCCGTTCATCAGGTCGGGCATCAGGTCGTCGCCCATCGTCGGCCGGCTGTTGCCCAGGTGCCCGTAGGCACCCACGGTCAGCGGCACCGGCCCGCCGTACAGGCTGACGGCCTGCGCGCCGTGGAAGTACAGGGCCGTGCCGGCTTCGGTCGTCTGCGGCTGCACCAGCGCATCGAAGGTCGACTGGTAGTCGCCCGCCAGCATGCCGCTGAAGCCGTCGCGCCAGCCGTTGAAGCCGAGGGCGTGGCCGAACTCGTGCATCAGCACCGACATCGCGTCGGTGCGGTCGGCCGGCACGCTGGCCAGGCGCAGCGTGGGGTTGGGGTCGAACCACAACTCGTCCTGCAGGTAGCCGCTGATGCCCAGCGTGATGTGGATGTCGGCCGCGCTGCCGTTGGCGTCGATGCCGGTCAGCAGTTCGTAGGCGGCGCCCTGTGCGTACACGCTGGTGCCGGCCGGGCCCGCGCCGAACAGCGCCGAAGCGACGCTGTTGCCTTGCGCCGTGGCGATGTCGGCGAAGCGGATGCTGACGCTCAGCTCGCTGTCGATGCCACCGCTGTTGAAGTGGCCGATCCAGCTGTTGCCGGCAGCCAGGGTGACCTGTTCGATCTGGCTGTAGTAGGCGCCATACAGCGCATCCGGATCGTCGAACACGACCTCCAGGCGCGTACCGGCCTGGGCGGCTGCGCCCAGGCTGCCGATCAGCAGCGCGAGCAGCGCGAAACGGGCTGTCTTGGGTGTATGCATGAAGTCCATGCTGGTGGTGCCGAGGCCCTGCGGTCTGTTCGGCACCCCACCCTTCCCCCGCGTTTACACGCCCTAGCGCTTCTTCGGCTTGGGCACGCTGCCCTCTGCCGGCGCCAGGCTGGCCGGCAGGCCGGGCGGGTTCGGCACGTGAACCTTCTTGGGCTTCTTCGATTCCTTGTTGCCCTTGCTCATGGTCTGTACCTCGGAAGTTATGGACAGGCCAAGGGTGCACGCAAGGGCAGCCCGTCTTCCGTGCGCTGGCGCACCCAGGCGTCCGGCCCGGTGCGCTGGACCTGGAAGACGCGCAGGAAGCGCGGCAGATCCCGGATGCGCACATCGCGGTTGTCCACCTCCAGGTGCTGCAGGTCGCGCAGCAGGGTCAGGCTGCGGCTCACCGTCTCCAGTGTCAGCCCCAGGTAGCTGCCGAGTTCGCGCCGCGTCATGCGCAGGTGCAGGTCGCGCGCCGAAGCGCCGCGGTCCGAGGCACGTTGCGACAGGTCGATCAGGAAGGCCGCCAGCCGTTCCAGCGCATTCATGCGGCCCAGCAGCAGCAGGTGCCAGCGCCCGCGTGCGATCTCGCGGCTCATCAGGCGGTGCAGGCTGTGCTGCAGAGGCGGTGTGGTGGCAGCCATGACCAGCAGCTGGGCGTACTCGACCACGCAGGACTGCGTGTCGTCCAGCGCCACCACCGTGGCCCCGTGCAGGCCCTCGGCCACACCGTCCAGGCCGACGAGGTCGCCGGCCATGTGGAAACCCGCCACCTGCTCACGGCCGTCGGGCATCGACACGCAGGCCTTGAAGGTGCCGCCTCGCACGGCGTGCAGCCGGCGGAAGGGGTCACCCGCCTGGTACAGCGTCGCGCCGGCCAGCACCACGCGGCGGGTGAAGGCCGGCTGCGACGTGGCGGCCGTGCAGGCGGGGCCCAGCGGGCACAGGCAGCAGGCCCCGGATTTCATGTGATGCCCCTGGGCTTTGGCGGTGGGGCAGCTTCGGCCGCATGAACGCGCGGGTCTGTGCGCTGGCGTACGCAGCAGCGGGCGTTGCGCCCACGCATCGTGCGCCGGCTAACAGACCCGCTCCGGCGCGGCAACTACAACCGATCTCGACGCGCACACCGCGCCAGCTCTCCCTCACTTTCTGGACATGACCATGACACACCACCACAAACCCACGCTTCTGGCACTGGCCGCCCTGGGTGCACTCTGCGCCGCACCGGCACAGGCCCAGTACACACCGTACGACAGTTACTACTACTGGGGCCTCGGCGTCGGCCAGGCGCGCGCTCGCATCGACGACAAGCGCATCGCCGAGACCCTGGCCGGCAGCGGCCTCACCACCAACGCGGTGGCGCACGACGAGCGCCACTCGGCCTACAAGGTGTTCGGTGGCTACCAGTTCAACCGCTATCTCGGCATGGAACTGGGCTACTTCCACCTCGGCCGCTTCGGCTTCAGCGCTGCCACCACGCCGCCCGGCACCCTGAACGGCGAGTTCCGCGTGCAGGGCGCCAACCTCGGCGTGGTGGGCACGATGCCCTTCACCGAGAACTTCTCGGGCCTGGCCCGCATCGGCGTGCAGTACGCGCGCACCCGTACCGCCATCAGCGGCACCGGCGCCGTTACCGTCGCCGACCCGCAGCCGTCCGACCGCGAGGCCAACGTCAAGATCGGCCTGGGCCTGCAGTACGCCTTCAGCCCCGGCTTCCTGATGCGCGCCGAGGTGGAGCGTTTCCGCGTCAGCGACGCCGTGGGCAACCACCCGCAGGTGGCGATGTACTCGGTGAGCGCGGTGTTCCCGTTCGGCCGCGCCGAGGCGCCGCGCCGCGCATCGATGATGCCGATGGTCGAACGGCCGATGGCGCAGGCGCCGCAGCCCGCGCCCGTGCCGCCGCTGCCGGTGATGAAGGCCGAGCCGCCGGTGGTGGTGGTGGCACCGGCGCCGCCGCGCCGCGTGAGCTACGCGGCCGAGTCCTTCTTCAGCTTCGACCGCGCCGAGTTGCAGCCGGCCGGCCGCCAGGCGCTGGACAGCTTCCTGGCCGAACTGCGCGGCGCCAACTTCGAGACCATCACGGTGCAGGGCCACGCCGACCGCCTGGGCTCCGCCGCCTACAACCAGACGCTCTCGCTGGCGCGCGCCGACGCGGTGAAAGCCTACCTGGTGGGCAGCGGCGGCCTGGACGGCAGCAAGATCAGTACCGCCGGCCGCAGCGAATCGGAACCGGTGACGCTGCCCGACGCCTGCAAGGGCCCGATGAGCGCACCCATCATCGCCTGCCTGCAGCCCGACCGGCGCGTCGAACTGGAAGTGACCGGCTCACGCTGAGCTGACCACCGCGTCATCGACACCCACCCGCGCCGCGGTGACCCTTGCCGGGCACCGCGGCGCTTTCACTGGAGACCTCTCTCATGAAGAACCGCCCCCGTTCCTTCACGCTGGCTGCCGGCCTGGCCGGCCTGTTCGCGTGCACCGGCGCCCTGGCGCAGATCACGGTCTACGAACACGACAACTACCAGGGCCGCAGCTTCACCACACCGGGCGCGGTGGTCGACCTGCGGCAGCGCGGCTTCAACGACCGCGCCTCGTCGGCCGTGGTCGGCGGCAACCAGGCCTGGGAGATCTGCGAGAACTCGGCCTACGGCGGCAATTGCCGCATGTTGCGCCCGGGCCAGTACGCCACGCTGTCGGCCATGGGCATGAACGACCGCGTGTCTTCGGTGCGCGCCGTGGGCCGCAATGCGCAGCCCGAGCCGTGGCGCTATGCGCCGCAGCCGGTGGTGTCGGGCGACTACCGCCGTCGCCGCGGCGAGCGCACCTACGAAGCGCCGGTGCGTTCGGCACGCGCCGTCTACGGCCCGCCGGAGCAGCGCTGCTGGATGGAACGCGAGCAGGTGTCCGAAGGCCGCGGTGATGCGCGCGTGCCCGGCGCCATCATCGGCGCGGTGATCGGCGGCATCCTGGGCCACCAGGTGGGCGGCGGCACCGGGCGCGACATCGCCACGGTGGGCGGCGTCGTGGCCGGCGCTGCAGTGGGTGCGAACGTGGGCCGGCGCCAGGAAGGACCCGGCAGTTCACGTGAGGTGCAGCGCTGTGACAACGGTGCGCGCCCGGCCACGCCGGCCTACTGGGACGTGAGCTACGAGTTCCGCGGCACCCTGCACCAGGTGCAGCTGACGTCGGCACCGGGGCCCAGCGTCACCGTGAACCGCAAGGGCGAACCGCGCGCCTGAGGCGCGGTGGCATGAACCGCACGCGGCAAGCGTGCGGTCAGCGCAGGGCCGCGCGGCAGTCGCTGCGGTCCTGCCGGGTGGCGAGCAGCTGGCAGCGCCAGGTGGCGCTGTAGAGATCGCGTTCGGCGGCCCGGCGGTCATTGCCCTGGTCGACGACACGGTGCACGGCACGCTCGAATCCGAACAGCAGCGCGATCATCGCGATCACCGCCAGCAGGGCCCAGGGTCGTGTGCCGTGCAACATAGCCGTCAGGCCTTGGTCTTGTCAGTGCCGAACCAGCTGTCGCTGACGCTGCGCTGCCAGGCGGCCATCTGCTTCTCGGCCTCGCCCAGGGCCACGCCGTAGCGTTCCTGGATCTTGCCCACCAGCTGTTCGCGGCGGCCGGCCACGACGTCGAGGTCGTCGTCGGTGAGTTGGCCCCACTGTTCCTTGACCTTGCCGGTCACCTGCTTCCAGTTGCCCTGGATCTGATCCCAATTCATGTGCATTCCTTTCGAGTGGTGTGCATGGAGCAAGGCGGCCCGGCTCAAGGACGGATGGCGATCTCGTTCTTGACCGCCTTCACGCCGTTGACCTTCCAGGTCAGGCTCTCGGCCACCGACTTCTCACTGGTGCTCTTGGCAAAACCCGACAGCATCACGGTGCCGTTGAGCGTCTCCACGCTGATGGCCGAGGCGTCGACGTTCTTGTTGTCGACGAAGCGCGCCTTCACGGCGGTGGTGATGGCGGTGTCGTCGACATAGGCGCCCACCGATTCCTGGCCGCGGGTGACGGCACAGCCGGTGGTGGTGACCAGAACAACGGCGGCGGCGAGGATGGACAGGGTGTTGCGAACGTTCATGCAGATTCTCCGTTAGGTGTGAAAGGGCCTTCGGGTGACGGCCGCTTGAGCCCAATGTAGGCAGCGCGGCGAAACGGGGCCATCGGCGTTCGGCGCGTGCACTTGTAGGACGGGAAGCCCTTTGCCGCCTGTGTGTGGCAGCGCACCGACCCCGGTGGCGCCGCAGCGCCACGCTGCGCCTCGAGGCCCGTGGCGCGTGCCGGCAACACGCCGCAGCGCGAACAGGCCCCAGACCCTGATGGATGGAACCCACGATGAACACAACCCGAATCACCACCCTCGCCGGCGCGCTGCTGCTGCTGGCGGCCTGCGCCAGCACGCCGCCGCCCACCTCCCAGATGGCCGTGGCCAACGCCGCGCTGGCCCATGCCGTGGCCGCCGGCAGCGTGGAGTTCGCGCCCACCGAGATGAGCATGGCACGCGACAAGATGAACCAGGCCAACCTGGCGCTGGCCGCACGCGACCACGACCGCGCCCTGGCGCTGGCGCAGCAGGTCACGCTCGACGCGCAGGTGGCCGAGGCCAAGGCCGAATCCCAGAAGGCCAACAAGTCGGCCGTCGCGCTGCAGGAGGCCGCACGCGCCCTGCGCGAAGAGATGGCGCGCAAGCCCAAGTGAAACACCACAAACCCACAGGACACACCATGACCACCTTCCGCCACCTTTCCCTGGCCGTGCTGGCCGCCGCCGCGCTGGCCGCCTGCAGCTCCATCCCCGCTGACAACGTCATGCTCACGCAGGCGCGCAACGACTACCGCGGCCTGCAGGGTGACCCGCTGACCCAGCGCCTGGCGCCGGCCGAACTGAAGCAGGCCGCCGACGCGCTGGCCGTGGCCGAATCGGCCCAGGCCGACCGCAAGGACGTGGAGCAGGTGAACCAGCTCGCCTACCTGGCGCGCCAGCGTGTGGCGCTGGCCCGCGAGGCCGGTGCCCGCAAGGGTGCCGAAGCCGCGGTGGCCGAAGCCGGCGCCGAGCGCGACAAGCTGCGCCTGGCCGCCCGCACACGCGAGGCCGACGCCTCGGCGCAGAGTGCCGCCGTCGCCAACATGGACGCCGCCAGTTCGCAGCGCCAGGCCGCGGCTGCCCAGCAGCAGGCGGCGATGTCGCAACAGCAGGCGGTGGCCTCACAACAGCAGGCCGCCGCTTCGCAGCAGCAAGCCGGTGACGCCGAACGCCGCAGCGCGGCGCTGGAAGCGCAGCTGCGGGACCTGAACGCCAAGAAGACCGAGCGCGGCATGGTCATCACCATCGGCGACGTGCTGTTCGACACCGGCCGCGCCGACCTCAAGCCCGGCGGCATGCAGAACATCCAGCGCCTGGGCGGCTTCCTGAAGGAGTACCCCCAGCGCAAGGCGCTGATCGAGGGCTACACCGACAGCGTGGGCAGCGACATCACCAACGTCGCACTCTCGGGCCGCCGCGCCGATGCGGTGATGGCTGCCCTGCTGGGCATGGGCGTCACGCGCGCGCAACTGGCCGCCCAGGGCTACGGCGAGACCCATCCGGTGGCCGGCAACGAAACCTCGAGCGGCCGCCAGATGAACCGACGCGTGGAGATCGTGCTGTCGGACGAAACCGGCGTGCTGTCGCCGCGTTGACATGAGGCCCCCAAGCTCGCTTTCGCTCGCTACCCCCCAAGGGGGCCGTCCGCCAGCGGCCCGGCAAAGCCGGTTCCGCGGCGGGAAGCTGGGTCGCGGCAACGTAGGCGACTGAGAGTAGGCGTGTGCCGCTGGGGCCCCTCAGGGCTGCAGCGGACCCAGGGGCACGACGAAGGCGTGGTCGCCCACCAGCGCCGGCCACGCCAGCGGCTGGCCCGGCAGCAGCAACTGTGCGGCGCCGCCCGCCTCCTGCCGCGCCGCATCCGGCGCCAGGCGCAGCAGCTGGAACCGCAGCGTGCGGCCTTCGCGCCGCAGCGTGATCTGCGCGCCCGGCCAGTGGCCGGGCAGCGCGGGCTGCAGGCACAGCGTCTGCGGGCCCACCTGCAGGCCGAAGATCGATTCCACGGCCGCGCGGTGCATCCACGCCGCCGAACCCGTATACCAGCTCCAGCCGCCGCGCCCGGTATAGGGCGGCGCGCTGTACACGTCACCCGCCATCACGTAAGGCTCGGCGCCGTACATGGCCGCCTGCGCCGGCACCGCCGCGCGGTGCGCCGGGCTCAGGTGGCGCCAGTAGCTGTAGGCCCGGTCGATGGCCGGCTGCGGGTCGGCCAGGGTGTGCGCATGGGCCACCTGTGCCATCAGCGCCCACACGCCGGCGTGCGAATACTGGCCGCCGTTCTCGCGCACGCCGGGCGGGTAGGCCTGGATGTAGCCGGCGCTGGGCACGGCGTGGGCCAGCGGCGGGTGCAGCAGGCGGATCAGACCGGCCCGTGTGTCCACCAGCTGATCGTGCATCGCAGCCAGCGCGAGTTGTGCATGCCCGGGTTCTGCCACGCCGCTGAGCACCGCCCAGGCCTGCGCGATGAGGTCGATGCGCGCTTCGCCGTGCGCTTGCGAACCGAGCGCCGAGCCGTCGTCGAAGAAGGCGCGGCGGTACCACTGCCCGTCCCAGGCCGGGCCGTTCAAGGCGGCCTGCCAGCCGGCGGCGGCCTCGTCCCAGCGCAGTGCACGCGCCGTGTCGCCGCGGGCACGCGCCAGCGGGCCGAAGTCGGCCACCACGCGGCACAGGAACCAGGCCAGCCACACCGATTCGCCGCGCCCTTCGTGGCCGACGCGGTTCATGCCGTCGTTCCAGTCGCCGCTGCCCATCAGCGGCAGGCCGTGCATGCCCACGCGCAGGCTGCGGTCGATGGCGCGCGCGGCATGTTCGTAGACGCTCGTGCTTTCCGCGCTGGTGGCGGGTGTGCCGTAGATGTCCTCGGCGCCCTCGGGGATCACCAGGCCTTCGATGAAGGGCACCGGCTCGTCGAGCAGGCCCAGGTCGCCGCTGTGCGCGACATGGTGGGCCACGGCATGCGGCAGCCACAGCAGGTCGTCGGAGAAATGCGTGCGCACGCCGGCACCGCCGGGCATGTGCCACCAGTGCTGCACGTCACCTTCGCTGAACTGGCGCGCGGCGCAGCGCAGGATCTGCTCGCGCAGCAGCTGCGGCGCGGCCCAGCTCAGGGCCAGCGTGTCCTGCAGCTGGTCGCGAAAACCGGTGGCACCGCCGGCCTGGTAGTGGCCGGCCTTGGCCCACAGGCGGCAGGCCACGGTCTGGTACAGCAGCCAGTGGTTGACCAGGGCGTCGAACAGCGGGTCGGGCGTGGCCACGGTGGTGGCGGACAGCAGCGCGTCCCAGCGGTCCAGCGCGGTATGCAGGCGCGTGGCCGGCGCCACCGCGATGGCCTGCAGCGCCCGCTGCTGCGCGGCCTCGGGGCTGGCAGCCCAGCCCAGCAGCAGCGTGCGCTCCAGCGTGGCGCCCGGCGCCAGGTTCACCGTGACGGCCAGCGCCGCGCAAGGGTCCATGCCGGGGCCCTGGCGACGGCCGAACTGGTCGGGCAGCACCGGGCGGCCTCGCGCGTCGAAGAGTTCGCGGCGGTTGCAGGTCCAGTCGCCGCCTTCAGGGTCTTCCGCCTCGGCGCCGGCATCGTCCGGGTTCGTGTCCCAGGCCAGGAAGGCGGTGCCGCCGCCGAAGCCGCCGCTGTGCTCGCGCTGCGTGGCCAGCAGCGCCGTCAGCGGACCGTCGCGCAGCAGCGCGGTGTGCAGGGTGGCGCGGTCGCTGCGCTGCGCGCCCAGCACCCATTCGCACACGCCCACCAGGCGCAGCGCGCGTGTGCGCGTGCCGTGGTTGACGATGCGCAGGCGCACCTGCTTGACGGCGGCGTCGGCGTCCACGCACCAGGTGGCGCTGAGGGCCAGGTCGCCACGCTTGTGGGTGATGTGCGTGCGGCCCGGCGCATGGTTCACGCGGTACAGCACGTCCGGCTCGGCCGCGGCCGAGGGCGCCACGCTCCAGGCCAGCCGGGTGCGCAGGTCCTGCACCAGCAGCCACTCGCAGGGCGCATCGGCCACCGCGTCGTTGCACCAGGGCGTGAGCTGGTTCATGCGGCTGTTCAGGGCCCAGGTGCAGCCGCCGCCGGCTTCGCTGACCAGGCTGCCGAAGCCTTCGTTGGCCAGCACGTTGATCCACGGCCGCGCCGGCCGCAGCGCGTGCCCGGCCTCGAAGGCAAAGCCGCCGCCCTCGGCGGCGCCATCGAAGTGGCCGGCCGGCGCCGGCACGGCATGCACGGCGTGGCGCGCCTGGGCCAGCACGGTGTGCGGCGCGTCCTGGCGCAGTTGCAGCTCGAGCTCGTGGCGGTGCGCCCACTCGTCGAGCTGCACCGACAGCGGCCGGCCGTCGGCGCGCAGGCGCAGCCGCGCCACGGCGCGCAGCGTGGCCAGCTCGGCCGGCGACAGGTCGGCCGCGCGCAGCAGGTGCCAGCCGGTGGGCGCCTGCTGCGCGCGCGCGGCGGCGTCGGCATCGTGGCGGTCGCGCAGCGCGGCCAGCTCGCGCTGCAGCGGCATCTCGTAGGAAGACGGCTCGGCGTTGATCACCACCAGGTCGCACGCCACGCCGCCCCAGGACCACAGGCTGAGTGCCTGGCTGAGCGAACGCACCAGGCCCAGGCCCGGCATGGCCGCGGCCGAGACCAGCACCAGCGGCCTTTCGCCCGACAGGCCGAAGCGCCACAGCAGCCGGCGGTCGATCACCGCCACGTCGGCCGGCTTGGGCTGCATCAGCGTGAGCATCAGCGCGGTGGTCAGCGACTGCAGCCGCGTGTAGGTGTCGGCGCCCATGCGCAGCGCGCGCAGGCGCACGCCCACCAGCGTGGCCGACAGCCGCGAGGCGCGTTCCACGTGGCTGGGCTGGTGGTGCTTGTCAATCACCGACTGCAGCGTGGCCGCATCGGCCGCCGCGGCGGTGGCGAAGGTCAGCTGCAGCTTGGCACCGGGCGCGATGCGCAGGCGCACACCCAGCACGCACACCGGGTCGAGGCCGGTGTCCAGGGTCTCGAAACCGTCGGCGCCGGGTGCGCCCCACTCCTGCAGCGCGGCACGCGGCGCCCAGGTGTCGCGGTTGCGGCCGAGCCAGCGCTGGCGGTCCACCTGGTGGCGCAGGCCCACCACTTCCGGCGCGCTCTCGGCCAGGAAGTGCGCCATGTGCAGGCCCTGCTCGCCGGCCAGGCGCGGCCTGCGTTCGAACAGCAGCGCACGCTGCGCGGCATGGCCGCGCGCGCTGATGAACAGGTTGCCGAAGGCCGGGTGGGCCTCGTCGGCGCGTGTCTCGGCCAGCGTCACCTCGAAGGCCGAGATGAGCTCGATCTCCAGCTCCTCGTCGCCGCTGTGGTCGAGCTCGACCCGGCGGAACTCGATGTCGTCCTCGGGGCTGACCCAGACCGTGATGCGCGCGTGCACGTCGGGCCAGGTGGCTTCCAGGCTCACACGGTCGGCGTGGAAGACGCTGTGGTATTCGGCCTGCGCGTCGGGTGCGGGGTGCTGGGTCAGCGACACCGGCGCGGCCTCGTCGCCACGGCGCAGGTAGAGGAAGTGGCCGTGCGCGTCGCGCAGCGCGTCGTCGCGCCAGCGGTTGATGTCGAGCTTGCCGCAGCGGCTGCGGCCGGCGCCGTTGGCGCGCAGCGCCACGCTGTAGCGGCCGTTGCTCAGCAGGTGCGTGGGCTCCACCGCGTGGTGGCCCGGGCGCACATGGCGCAGCAGCGTGGGCACGCGGCGGCGCTGGGCCTCCAGCGCCGGGCCGGCCGGCGGTTCCATCAGGCGCGACACCTCGCGCGGCGCACGCTCGTGCAGCAGCGAGGACACGGCCTCCAGGTGCGGATCGGCCATGCCCCAGCGCTGCGGAGCGCCGTCCAGCAGCACGTTGGCCAGCGCCACGATGCTCATCCCCTGGTGGTGCGCCATCACGGTGTGCACCGGCGTCAGCGCCTCGCCGCCGGTCTGGCGCGCAGGCGTGAAGTCCAGCGCCTCGATGAAGCCCATGCCGCCGCGCGCGCCCAGGGTCTGCAGCGCGGCGTAGTTGAGGCTGGCGCGGTGCGGCTGCAGCATCGCGGCCAGCGCGGTGGCATAGGGCGCCACCACCAGCTCGTCGGGCGGCGTGCGGCGCAGCGCCAGGCGTGGCACACCCTGCGGCGCGTACTGGTAGGCCAGGGTGTGGTCGCAGCCGGCGTAGGCCGATTCCGAGATGCCCCAGGGCACGCCCAGCGCCCTGGCATGGTCGCGCTGCTCCTGCAGCGCCGCCAGGCCGGCCTCGTGCAGCACGCTGCCGTGCGGTTCGGCCAGCACCAGCGTGGGCATCAGGTACTCGAACATCGAGCCCGACCAGGAGCGCAGCCCCGCGGTGGCGCCCACCGCGTAAAAGGGCCGGCCCAGCGCCGACCAGTGGCGCACCGGCACGTCGCCCTTGGCGATGGCCAGGAGGCTGGTCAGGCGCGACTCCGAGGCCAGCAGGTCGTAGAAGCTGCTGTCGTGCTGCATCTCGGCCACGCGGTAGCCGATGTGCAGCAGGTGGCGGTGCGGCTGGTAGAGGAACGCGAAGTCGGCGGCCCAGGCCAGGCGTTGGCAATGGGCGGCCACTTCGTCCAGCCGGTAGACGTCCTCGATGCCGGGCGCGGCCTCGGCGCCGGGCTCGGCGGCGGCCTTGCCGTGCGCCAGCTCGATGCAGGCCTGCGCCACGGCCAGCAGGTGGCCGCTGAGGTTGCCGCTGTCGACGGTGGACACGTACATCGGCAGCAGCGGCGCACCGGTCTGCGTGTCGTACCAGTTCAGGAAGTGGCCGCGGTGGCGCTGCAGGGTGTCCAGCGTGGCCAGCGTGTTCTCCAGGCGCTGCAGCATCTCGGCGCGCTCGATCCAGCCGAACTGGCGCGCGCAGGCCGTGGCCAGCAGGTACAGGCCGATGTTGGTGGGCGAGGTGCGGTGCGCCAGCATCTCGTGCGGGTGGGTCTGCAGGTTGTCGGGCGGCAGGTGGCGGTCGGCCGCGGTGACGCAGCGTTCGAAGTAGCGCCAGGTGTCGCGCGCCACGCCGCGCAGGTAGGCCAGGTCTTCGGGCGGGCAGGCCAGCGGCTGGCGCGTCAGGCCGGTGCGGCTGACGGCCCAGCTCCACAGCGGCGCACCGGCCCACAGCAGGCACAGCAAAGTGGCCAACAGCGGGTGCGGCGTGTCCAGGCGCCACAGCGTGGCGCCCAGCAGCAGCGCCACCAGCGGCACGCTCCAGTGCCGGCGCAGCGCGAAGGCCAGTTCGTCGCGCGCGGCCGCCTGGGCTGCCGCGGCGGTGGTCCATTGCAGCAGCAGGCGGTGGCTGAACAGCACGCGCCACAGCGCGCGCACGATGGCATCCACCGCCAGCAGCGCATGCTGCAGCAGCATCACCAGGTGCCAGAGCGCCCCGCCGAGCGCACGTGCCAGGTCGCGCGCGGCCTGGCGGTAGAAGTGCCAGCGCGCCACGTGCTCGCGGCTGGCCACGCTGCCGGCCAGCGCGCCCATCAGCGGCCCGGCCGCGAAGGCGGCGGCCACCAGGGCCAGCGCGGCGAGTGGCGGCACCGCCAGCCCGGCCAGCGACAGCAGCAGCAGCGCCAGCGACATCGGCGCCACCAGCCAGCGGCGCAGGTTGTCGGTCAGCTTCCAGCGGTTGACGGCACCCAGCGGGTAGTGCGCCGGCTGCAGCAGCGAGCGCAGCAGGATGGGCAGCAGCTGCCAGTCGCCGCGTGTCCAGCGGTGCACGCGCGAGGCCGCCACCTCGGCGTGGAAAGGCGCGTCTTCCACCAGCGTGATGTCGGTGACCACGCCGCAGCGCGCCAGCGCGCCTTCCAGCAGGTCGTGGCTGAGCACCTGGCCTTCGGGCAGGTGGCCGGCCAGCACGGCGTGCATGGCCTGCACGTCGAGCAGGCCCTTGCCGGTGAAGCTGCCTTCGTCGAACAGGTCCTGGTACATCTCGGAACTGGCGGCGCTGTACGGGTCCACGCCCGACTGGCCGGCGAACAGGCGGTGGAAGAACGTGTCCTCGCGCGGCTGCGGCAGCGGTGTCACCAGGCGCGGCTGCAGGATGCCGTAACCGGCCACCACGCGGCGCCCGTCGTCGCTGAGCACCGGCCGGTTGGCCGGGTGCGCCGCCACGCCCACCAGCTCGCGCAGGCGGCCCGGCGGCAGCTGGGTGTCGCTGTCCAGCGTGACGATGTACTTCGTGCCGAGCGCGGCCGTCGACAGCAGGCCCAGGTCGACGAAGGCATGCGGCATCTGTTCGGCGCCGCCCGGGCCTTCCACCAGTTGTGCCACCAGCTGTTCGAGCTTGCCGCGTTTGCGTTCCCAGCCGATCCAGCGTTCTTCGCTCTGGCTGTAGCTGCGCCGGCGGTGCAGCAGCAGGAAACGCGGCGCGGCGGCACCCGGTACGCCGTGCCGGGCGTTCAGCGCGTCCATCTTCGCCTTGGCATGGGCCAGCAGTGCCGCATCGTCGTCGGCGCGGGCGGTGTCGGCGTCGGACCAGTCGGTGAGCAGCGCGAACTGCGTGTTCGGCTCGGGGTTGGCCAGGTGGTGCAGCAGCAGGCGGTGCACCAGGCCTTCGATGGCGTCGCGGTCGCTCAGCATCGCCGGCACCACCACCATCACGCGCTGTTCCGGCGTGATGCCGCCGGCCAGCGCCAGGCGCGGCAGGTGGCGCGGGCGGGTGGACTCGCTGATGAGCCGGTGCAGCAGCGCGATCACCGCCTCCGAGGCCGGCCAGGCCAGCAGCAGCAACACCGGCCACAGCGGGCGCGCGCCGGCGGGCAGCACAGCCGCCACCAAGGCGGTGGTGCCCAGGGCCACGGCGGCCAGGTACAGCGGCAGCGCGGCGCGCGGGCGGCTGCGGCGCCACAGCGCCGACCAGGGCTCGTGCAGGCCCAGCGTCTGCACCAGTGCGGGCCGCCCCGGGCCGTGCAGCCAGTGGCCGGCCACGGCGTTGCCGCCTTCGCCCTGCATCAGTGCCAGCAGCTGGTTGGCCACCTCCATCTCGCTGCGCTGCGAGCGCCGCGCCAGGGTTTCGATGGCGTGCAGCGTGGCGTCGCGCGTGCGGTGGTGTTCGGCGGCGAACAGCGGGTCGTCCATCATGCGCAGCATCAGCGGGCTGCAGCGGGCCACGAGCTCGGGCCAGTCGGCGTCGCCGATGGTGCGCAACGAGTTGACGGCGTTGCTCACGCTCAGGTTGTCGGCCGCCTGCCCGGCGCCCAGCTGCGCCTGCACCGCAGCCAGGTTGGGCAGGCGCTGCAGCAGCCAGTCGCGCACGCCGCCGGGCACCCGTTCGCCGCTGCCCTGGGGGTGGTCCAGCAGGCGCTGGCCCAGTTGCGCCAGGAACACCTCGCCGGCACCGCGCCGGTCCAGCTGCAGGAACAGGCGCTCCAGCTCGGGGGCGGCGCCCTGCTCGATGCGGTCGCAGCACCCGTTGGCCAGTTCGCGTGCGGCCTTGTGCGTGGCCAGGCGCTCGGCCAGGCGGCGCAGGTTCTCCACCAGCACCACGCGCAGCACGGTGGGCAGGGCCCACATCTCGGCCAGGCCGAGTTCGCGCGTCTCCTGGTAGGCGCCGAGGAAGGTGACGAGCAGCGCTTCGTCGAAGGCGCTGTCGGTGTGCGCCACGTAGGCCCAGGCCACGCCGTAGATGCGCGGCAGGCCGGCCAGCGGCTCGGCGCGCAGCACCGGCAGCTGGCGGAAGTAGCTGCGCGGCAGGCCGGCGTGAATGGCCTCCAGCTGCGCGTCGATGAGGTAGAAGTTGTCCAGCAGCCACAAGGAAGCCGGGCTCGGCTCGCCGCCCGCCGCCGACTGCGCCGCGATCACGCCGTGGGCGTGGCGCAGCATGCCGATGTTGCCGCGCAGCCGCGGAAAGAAGCTGGCGCCGCTCCAGCCCGGGCGCTCGGCATCGTGCGTCAGGCCCAGGCTGCGGCCGTGCTGCGCGAAGCGCTGCGGGCCGAAGATCTCCGAGCGCACCGGCGGCAGCAGCGCGGCGCTGCGCTCGCCCAGCAGCACCTGCAGCGCCGCCGGCACGGCGGGCAGGCCCGGCGACAGGGTGGCCATGGCGCTACAGGAGGATGAAGGCGGCGGCGATGCCCAGCACCAGCAGCGCCAGCGTGGTGACCAGGCGCGACAGCACGAAGGCCTGCAGCCGCAGCCAGCCGCATTGCAGCGCCGCCATGCGGCCGCTGGTGGCGCTGCACTGCGTGAAGTGCTCGCGCAGCGCTTCCAGCTCCGCCGGTTTGGTCTCGGCGCTGTCGCCGTAGGACGAGGTGGTCCAGCGCGGTGCGGCGCTCATGCCTTTGCTCCTGCACCGGCGCTGCCGAAGACATGGTCCCACAGGCGCACGCTCACCCCGTAACACGCCTGCGCGCCTTGCCGGTGGTGCAGCGCGTGCCAGCGCCGCTGGCGCTTCAGCCAGGCGCCCTGCCCGTGGGCCTGGTGCACCGCATGGTGGGTGCCGATGTAGGCCAGGTAGCCGACCATCACGCCCAGCGTGGCGGCATAAGCGCGCCAGGCAGGGGCCAGCCACCAGGCCGGCAGGAACACGAAGACGAGGAACAGCGCCGCCGTCAGCAGCGTGGGCGCGGCGATCAGCGCGCGCGGGCGCGCGTGGTGCAGTTCGTGCCAGCGCCTGAAGGGCTGCACGCCGTGCAGCACGTAGCGGTGTAGGCCGTATTCGGCCAATGTCCAGGCGGCGATGCCGGCGGCCGTCCAGCCCAGCGCCGCGGCCCACTCGTCGCGCGGCGTGCCCAGCAGCGCCGCGGCGGCCAGGGCCAGCACCAGCAGGCCGTAGAAGGCGAAATCGGCGCGCACCCAAGCGCGGCCCTGTTCCAGTGAAAGCAGACCCATGCAACTCCCGCGTGTGCCGCGGCGCCGGCCCGAACTTGGGCAGGCTGCCGGCCAGGCCCCGACCTTGCCGCCGCCGGCCCGTGAAGTCTGTGCGTTGGGGAACATACTTCGCGGCAGCGGTCGCCTACAGTGCCGCGGCACGGCGCATGCCTTCGCGCTTTCCGGATGGACTCTTGCCATGACCGCCTTGTCCACCCCGCGCGACAACCACCTGCTGGCCGCCCTGCCGGCCGCCGAATGGCTGCGCTGGCAGCCCCAGCTGGAACGGGTGGCAATGCCGCTGGGTCATGTGCTGTACGAATCGGGTCATGCGCTCAGCCACGCGTACTTCCCCAGCACCGCCATCGTCTCGCTGCTGTACGTGATGGAAAACGGCGCCTCGGCCGAGATCGCCGTGGTCGGCAACGAGGGCCTGGTGGGCATCGCCCTCTTCATGGGCGGCGAGACCACGCCCAGCCGCGCCGTGGTGCAGAGCGCGGGCGAAGGCTGGCGCCTGCGCGCGGCCGTGGTGAAGCAGGAGTTCGAGCAGCCCGGCCCGGTGATGCACCTGCTGCTGCGCTACACCCAGGCCCTGATCACGCAGATGGCGCAGACCGCCGTCTGCAACCGCCACCACACGCTCGACCAGCAGCTGTGCCGCTGGCTGCTGCTGAGCCTGGACCGGCTGCGCAGCAGCGAGCTCCAGATGACGCAGGAGCTGATCGCCAACATGCTGGGCGTGCGACGCGAAGGGGTCACCGAAGCGGCGCTGCGCCTGCAGCGGCGCGGGCTCATCCGCTACGCGCGCGGCCACATCAGCGTGCTCGACCGCGCCGGCCTGGAGGCCGGCACCTGCGAGTGTTATGCCGTGGTCAAGCGTGAGTACGAGCGCCTGCTGCCCGCCCTGCCGGCCACCTGAACTAGTTCTGTGCGCTGCAGCACCGACGCCGCGGGCCGGCGGCGCCGACACTGAAGGTCCTGGTCCGCCCAGGGACCCCGGTTTCGGCCCCCGCAGCAACGCCCAGGCCGGCCCCGCACGAGCGGGCCGCCGACCGGAGAGCGTGTTGACCCCACCCCAGAACCACCTGATCGAGCGCCTGCCGCAGCGCGAGCGCGCCCGCCTGCTGGCCCTGTGCGAGCCGGTGCAGCTGGTGCTGAGCGAGGTGCTGTGCGAGGCCGGCGCACCGCTGCGCCACGTGTATTTCCCCACCGAGAGCTTCATCTCGCTGGTGGCGCAGGTCGACCAGCATCCGGGCCTGGAAGTGGGCATGGTGGGGCGCGAAGGCATGGTGGGCTCGCCGCTGGTGCTGGGCCTGGCCTCGCAGCCGGTGCGTGCCCTGGTGCAGGGCGCGGGCGCCTCGTGGCGCGTGGCCACGCCGGCCTTCCGCCGCGAACTGGCGGCCAGCCCGCCGCTGCAGCGCCAGCTGGCGCGTTATGTGTATGTGCTGATGGCGCAGACGGTGTCGGCCGCCGGCTGCCTGCGTTACCACCAGATCGGCCAGCGCCTGGCGCGCTGGCTGCTGATGAGCCAGGACCGCGCCCACGGCGACCGCTTCCACGTCACGCACGAGTTCCTCGCCTACATGATGGGCGTGCGGCGCGTGGGCGTCACCATCGCAGCGGGCGAACTGCAGCGGCGCGGCCTCATCACCTACCACCGCGGTGAACTCTCGGTGCTGGACCGGGCCGGCCTGGAAGCCGCCGCGTGCAGCTGTTATGCCATCGACCGCCAGGTGTACGCGCAGTACCTGGAGTGAAGCCGGGCGGGCCTTCAGCGTTCGTTGCGGCGCGGCCCGGACATGCGCGGGGCCTCGCGCGCGGCGTCCAGCGGGCGGTAGGACTGATAGGCACCGTGCCGCCGCGCACGGCCCTGCAGCAGACCGCCCCAGCCGCAGCGCACGCAGCGGTAGCGGCGCGAACTGACCAGCAGCCCGAGCAGGCGGTCGAGGAAACTGCGCGACACGCGCTGCAGGTGGCTGCGGCAGTCGGGGCATACCAGTCGGGCGGATTTGTCGGCTTGCATCAGGCCTGCAGCGTGCGCCGGCGCCGGGCTGCCGTCCGTACGCTGCCGCACACGCTGCGGCTGGGTACGGCAGCGCACGGAAGCGGCCGCACCTTCGTTCTAGGCTCCCGCTCCGGGACGTCGCCACCCGGCGGCGCAGGAGAAGAACATGAGCTTGTCGACCATCCTCTTGATCGTGCTGGTGCTGGTGCTGATCGGCGCCCTGCCGGCCTGGCCGCACAGCGCCTCGTGGGGCTACGGTCCCAGCGGCGGCCTGGGCCTGCTCGTCATCGTGCTGCTGGTGCTGCTGCTCACCGGGCGCTTGTGATGCGCGCGGCCGAGCTGGAGCTGATGCTCGCGGCGGTGGCCTGGCGCCTGAAGGCCAGCGCCGACGACGCCGGCCTGACAGCGGCCGTTCTGCGCGACATCGCGCGCGACGGCGCCATGGTGCTGGAGCAGATGGGCCCGGCCCTGGCCGCGACGCGGCAGGCGCTGGCGCGTGCCCAGCACGGCGAGCGGCGCGAGCACCACCGCGCCGAACACGACAGCCTGACCACCCTGCCCAACCGCCGCCACTTCGACGACAGCCTGCACGACCGGCTGGGCGCCACCGCGCCGCGCGCGCGCACGCTGGCCGTGCTGTTCCTGGACCTGGACCAGTTCAAGCGGGTCAACGACCACCACGGCCACGACGTGGGCGACGCGCTGCTGCGCGTGGTGGCCAAGCGCCTGGCCCGCACGGTGCGCGCCGGCGACGTGGTCTGCCGCCTTGGCGGCGACGAGTTCGCCTGCCTGCTGTCCGGGCCCATGGCGCGGCCGCAGATCAGCCACCTGGCATCCAAACTGCACGCCGCCGTGTCGGCACCGCTGAAGATGCGCGGCGTGGCCTTCAGCGTGCGGCCGAGCATCGGCATCGCCGTGTGCCCGGAGGACGGCGACACCGCCGCCACGTTGTTGCAGCGTGCCGATGCCGCGATGTTCCGCGCCAAGCGGCAACAGAGCGGCCATGCCTTCTTCGACGCCCAGGCCGACGCCGGTTCAGGCGGGCGGCTGAGCGGGCGCTGAAGCCGGCGCCGCAGCGGCACCGGGCGCGGCCGGCGCTTCCTGTCCGGCCATGCCGGCCACGGCCATTTCCTGCATGAAAGTCGCCACGAGCCCGCTCCAGCTGCCGGCCGGCGCACCGGCCAGGCGTGCCAGCAGGCCCGGCAACAAGGCACTCCACAGCGCAGGCTGCAAGACCCAGCGCCAGGGGCGCATACGGGCCAGCAGGGCCCCCAGTACGGCCGCCGCCGCCGCACTGGCCAGGGGATGGCGCTGCACCAGTTGCAGCATCATGGCGCTGGGGCTGCCGATGGCGCCCTCACCCACCATCGCCCGCTGCAGGCGCTGGCGTGACAACTCCAGCCGCGCCACGGCCTCTTCGCGGCGCGTCATGGGCCGCCTGCTTCGCGCAGCAGCGCCAGGTCGGCCTGCAACTGCCGGCGTAGTTCGACAAAACGTTCGGCCGGCCGGCGCCGGCGCTGCGCCAGCACGGCCAGCAGCGCCAGGCTGGCCGGCAACGCCGGCGTGGCCCACAACAACCAGGCGGTGTCCGTGGGCAGGCCGGGCGTCACGGCCCACAACATCAAGGCCACGCCGGCCAGCGTGGCTGCCACGCCGCCGGCGCACAGCGCCGCGCCGGCCAGCAGCACGCTGCGGCGGCCGGCGCTGGCGGCGTCGCCCAACTCCACCGCCGCCAGCTCGGCATAGGCCTCGGCATGTTCGGCCAGCCACTGCGGGCGCGTGGCCAGCAGGTGCAGCACGGGGTGCAGCACGGGGGTGCGCCTGTTGCGGCTTAGTGGTTGCGCGAGCGCGTCAGCAGGCCCACCAGCGCCATCAGCGTGGCGCCGGCGGCGGCGGCGATCAGCATCGCCTTCACGGGTTCGCCGCGGATGTAGGTGACGGTGCTCTCCTGGGCATGGTGGGCACGGTCCAGCAGGCGCTGCGAGGTGTCGTGCAGCGCGGCCACGCCGCGCTTGGCGGCATCGGCGGCCTGGTGGGCGGCGCTGTCGGCTGCGTTGGCAGCACGGTCGATCATGGGGGTGACGGTATCGGTGGACATGGGGTCTGGCCTTTCCTGGTCGGGTTGAAGGAGCGCGCTTTCGCGGCTGGACACACTGTGCCGGGCGCCGGCGGCCGCGGCCATCGGCGCAGTGCGCGTTGCGGCGTAGGACGACACGCCATGCGGCCTTTTGAAACGTTAGGCGTGTTGCGCGGCGCGCAAGGCACCGGCCTGCAGCAGGCGCTGCAGCTCGTGTTTCACCACGCCATAACACTCGCAGGCGCGGCCCTGCAGGCCCGGTGCGTCGAGCACCGTGATGTGGCCGCGCCGGTAGCGGATGTAGCCGCCATCCTGCAGCTTGCCCGCGGCCTGCGTGATGCTCTCGCGCCGCACGCCCAGCAGGCCGGCCACCAGCTCCTGCGTCATCACCATCTCACCGGGCGGCAGCCGGTCCACCGTGGCCAGCAGCCAGCGGCTGAGCTGCTGTTCCACCGAGTGGTGGCGGTAACACACCGCGGTCTGCGAGATCTGCGTGATGAGCGCCTGCGTGTAGCCCAGCAGCAGGCGCCGCAGCGCGCCGCCGCGCTCGAACGCGCGCAGCAGCGCCGCGCGTTCGATGCGGTAACCGTGGCCGGCCGACTGCACCACGGCCGAACTGGACGTGGTGTCGCCGCCCATGAAGAGCGCGATGCCGACCATGCCGTCGCGGCCCACGCCGGTGGTCTCGGCCGAGGTGCCGGCCTCCGTCACGTAGTACAGCGAGATCACCGCGGTGGTGGGGAAGCAGGCATGCCGCATCGGCTGGCCGGGCTCGTAGAGCACCTCGCCCAGGGGCATCGGCACCCACTCCAGCGCGGGCAGCAATTCGGCATAGTCGGCCGCGGGCAGCGCTGCGAGCAGCTGGTTCTGGCGCGGTGTGTGCAGGGTGGATGTGAGCATGGCGCGGCGCTGGCGCTACATGCCCGCCATGATCTCGACGCCGATGCCCCGGTAGCCGAGGAAGCGGCAGGCCTGGTCGAACATCGGCTGGCCGCTCACGCGGTACTTGTGGCGCGCACCGCCATGCTGCTGGCGGTGGAAGATGAAGTCGAGAAAGGGCTTGCGCGCGGCGATGTGGCTCTGCAGCACCTGGCGCTCGGCCGGGTCCCAGCCGTCGTCGGACGCGGCATCGCCCTGGGCCGCCAGCGGGCCGACGCGGATGCCCAGCATCTCCATCACCGGGCCTGATACCTTCACCAGTTCACCCGCGGCGTCCTGTTCCCAGTACCAGTCGGAAGCCAGTTCGGTGAGGCCGCGGAAGCGCGCTTCGCTTTCGCGCAGCTCGGCGGTGCGCTCGGCCACGGCCTGCTCCAGTTCGACGTTGTGCGCCTGCAGCTTGCGGTACAGCAGCCGCACCTCGAGCATGTTGTGGATGCGCGTCTTCACCTCCACCAGGTCGAAGGGCTTGCTGATGAAGTCCTTGGCGCCGGCCTGCAGCGCGCGCAGCTTGTGGCCGGGCTGGGCGGTGAGCACGATCACCGGCAGGTAGTCTTCCTGCTCGTTAGTCTTGAGCGCCTCCATCACGCTGAAGCCGTCCATCGTGGGCATCTGCAGGTCGAGCAGGATCAGGTCGTAGGCCGCGCGGCGGTGCAGCGTGCACACCTCGGCCGGGTTCTGGGTCGACTCCACGCGTGTGTAGCCCGCTTCGGCCAGCAGCCGGCTGAGCAGGCGCACGTTGGCTTCCTGGTCGTCGACGATCAGGATGCGCGCGCCCAGGATGTCGGGGGTGAAGTTCATGCGGCGGGCCCGGTGGTTGCGGCCTGCGCCGCCTTCAAAGCCTGGTCGAGTGTGTCCATGAACTCGTTCACCTTGATCGGTTTGGTCAGGTAGCGGAAGAAGCCGGCCTGCAGGCCCTTCTCGATGTCGCGCGGCATCGCGTTGGCGCTGAGCGCCACCACCGGGATGTGCGCCGTGGCGGCGTCGCCGGCCAGGATGCGCAAGGCCGCCAGCCCGCTGATGCCGGGCAGGTTGATGTCCATCAGGATCACGTCGGGCAGCGACTCGCGCGCGATCTCGATGCCGCGCCGGCCGTCGCGCGCGCTCAGCAGGTGGATGTCGGGCCGGCGCGCCACCAGCTGGGCCACCAGCTTCAGGTTGGCGCCGTTGTCTTCCACGCACAGCACGGTGTGCCGGTGCAGGCCCGCCGCCGGGGCGGTCAGCGGTGCCGTCGCGCCGGCGGGTGTGCGCGCAGGTGCCGTCAGGGCCTGGGCGGAACCCATTTCCACCCAGAACAGGCTGCCCACACCCACCGTGCTGTCGACGCCGATCTCGCCGCCCATCAGCGCCACCAGGCGCTTGCACACCACCAGGCCGATGCCGGTGCCCTGCTCCACCCCGCCTTCCTGGCCCAGGCGGTTGAAGGCCTCGAACAGGTGCGCCTGCTTGTCGGCGGACAGGCCTTCGCCGGTGTCCTGGAAGCTCACGCGCAGGCGGCCGCCGGCGCCGGTGCCGCAGGTCACGTCCACCGAGCCGCCCACGCGGTTGTATTTGATGGCGTTGGACAGCAGGTTGACGAAGATCTGCTTGAGCCGCGTGCGGTCGGCCCGCACCGACACGGCGGTATCGGGCAGGCTGAAGCTGATGCGGATGCCGCCGCTGCGCGCCTGCGGCTCGATCATGGCCTGGCAGTCGGCCAGCACCTCGGCCAGCGACACCGGCTCCAGCGACAGCGACACCTTGCCCGATTCGATCAGGCTCAGGTCCAGCACCTCGTTGATCAGCTCCAGCAGGTACCAGCCGGCCTGCAGGATCTGGTCGATGCTGTCCTTCTGCGACACGGTGGGCGCCGGCAGGCCCGAGTCCATCAGCTGCGCGAAGCCGAGGATGGCGTTGAGCGGCGAACGCAGCTCGTGGCTCATGCTGGACAGGAAGTCCGACTTGGCCAGGTTGGCGCGCTCGGCCGTGATGCGGGCGCCGTTGAGCTCCTGGTTCGAGTCCTGCAGCGCGCCGTCCAGGCGCTTGCGTTCGGTGACGTCGCGCGCCGAGGCGATCACGCCGCACAGGCGGCGGTCGCGGTCGTAGAACGGCGTGGCGTTGCACGAGACGATGGTCTGGCGCCGGTCGGGCGTCTCGGCGGTGAGTTCGTAGTTGGTGAGCTTCAGCTCGCTGAGCACGCGCTCGATGCAGCGCTGCGCCCGTTCGGGGTCGGTGAAGTAGTTGCGGAAGGGGGTGCCGATCAGCTCGTCGCGGCTGCGGCCCAACAGGGCCTCGGTCTGCTCGTTGACGTCGGAGATCACGCCCTGCGGGTCGGTGGTGATGAGCGCGTCGATGATCGATTCGATCAGCGAGCGCGTGTAGAACTGCTGGTCGCGCAGGCGTGCGTCCAGCCGCGCCTGTTCGGCTTCCACCTGCTTGCGCGCCGTGTTGTCGGTGCCCACCAGCAGGTAGCCGATGATGACGCCGGCCGCGTCGCGCAGCGCCGTGGCCGAGACGATGGTGTTCAGGCGGCTGCCGTCCTTGCGCAGGTAGACGAGCTCACCGATGTCCTCGATGCCGCGCGAGGCCTTGAAGACCAGGGCCTCGAAGCCGCTGGCGACGGCACCGCCGGGCTCGCGGCCCAGGCCTTCGGCGCGCTGCGCCAGGTCTTGCGGGTCGCACAGGTCGGCCGGGGTCAGCTGGTTCAGCACCTCGGCCGCGCTGTAGCCCAGCATGCGTTCGGCGCCGACGTTGAAGACCTGGATCAGCCCGCGCTCGTCGGTGGCGATGCTGGCGAAGTTGCTGCTGTTCAGGATGGCGCTCTGCAGCGCCCCGGTCTTCAGCAACGCGCGCTGGCGCGGCGTGTGCCCGCTGCGGCGCGGACCCTTGGCATCGGTCGGCAGGGCTGCCGGTCCTGTCTTGCTGGGGGCCGACTTGTTGGGCATGGAGCGCGAAACGGGCAATGGGGCCGCATACTCGCGGCCTGCCCCAGAGGCCGTCTGTACGTTGACGCACATAACGGCCGATGCCGCGAGACTGGCCCGCGGCATCGGCCGGCAGCGCGGGTCAGAGCCCCGGGTCGGTGGTGCCGTAGAACTTGTGCAGCACGCCTGACCAGGACTTGTCGGCCATCGCGGGCCAGTGGTCCTTGTCGAAGCCCGGTGCGTCCTTCAGCGCGTCTTTCAGCACGCCGAGCGTGAAGCGCTTGTTGACGGTGTCCAGCGACAGCGCCGACCAGGGCACGGCGAACAGCTTGTCGCCCAGGCCCAGCACGCCGCCGAACGACAGCACGGCGTAGGCGATGCGGCCGCTGGCCATGTCGATCATGAACTCCTTGATGTCGCCCAGGCTCTCGCCGTCGCGGTTGTAGACATCGTTGCCCAGCAGCGTGTCGGCACCCATCAGGCTCGGGCCGGGGCCGCCATTGCCCTTGCTGTACATGCCGTAGCGGTCGCGCTTCTCGAAATTGGTCTGCATGGTGACTGTCCTCTTGAGGTTGGAGGTGCGCAGCCTATGCGGGCCCCTGCCGGCAGTCTGTGGGGCAGCGAACTCTGCCGCCGTGGTACTTGGTGCGGTGGAACACAGACGGCACCGGCCGCGCGCCCTACAACGCGGGCCATGAAGATCCGCACTTCCACCGCCCTGCCCGTCACGCCGCCGCCCACCCGCAAGGATCCGAAGACCGACTTCACGGCGGAGGGTGCACCACCGCCCGGCCGCGTGGCGACCACGGCCCCCGTCGGCAACCTGCCCGCACCGGCGCGCAAGCGCCTGACGCTGCCGCGCCGCCCCTGAACCGAAGGCTGCCATGGACATCCAGCCCCAGACCCGCGCCGACCTGGCCCATGTGGCCGAGCTGATGCGCGACATCCCGGTGGCCATGCTCACCAACATCGACGGCGACGGCGACCTGGCCAGCCGGCCGATGGTGCCGCTGGAGATGGACGTGGACGGTGCGCTGTGGTTCTTCACCGACCTGCGCTCGGCCACGGTGGAGCACCTGCGCGTGGTCAACGTCGGCTTCAGCGACATCGCCGGCGGCACCTACCTGTCGCTGTCGGGCCGCGGCGAGGTGGACACCGACCCCGGCCGCATCCGGCGCCTGTGGACGGCACGCGCGCTGGCCTGGTTTCCGGACGGACCCGAATCCAGCGCGCTGGCGCTGCTGAAGTTCGTGCCCGACTCGGCCGACTACTGGGACGCGAAGAAGGGCCGCATGCAGCGCGCCTTCGGGGCCATGGCCGCGGCCCTGACGGGCCGGCCGGCGGACCAGGGCGAGCCCGGCGAGCATGGCGCCCACGCCGGGCTGTCGACGCCCGAGGCCGCCGCGGCGGATTGAACCGATGCGCCTGAGCCTGTGTGCCGTGGCCGCGGCGTTGGCGGCACCGTGCGCCGCCGCCGAGCCGGAAGAAAGCCCGTACAGCGCCACTGCCGCCGTCGGCCTGACCCACGACGACAACCTGTTCCGCTCCGCGCCCGGCCAGGAGCAGGGTGACCGCCACGTGAGCAGTTCGCTCGCCGCCACCGCCGACCAGCGGTGGGGCCGCCAGCGCCTGCAGGCCCGCGCGCTGCTCAGCGACCACCGCTACAACCGCCACCGGGAACTCGACAACCTGGGCTACAGCGGCCGTCTGGCCTGGGCCGGCTCCACCGAAGGCGAGATCTCGTGGACGCTGTCGCAGGAGGCGGCGCGCCAGCTGGCCAGCTACGCCACCGTGCTGGACCCGGCCTTCCAGGGCGCCAACCGTCAGACCGTCGACAAGACGCAGGCCGGTCTGCAACTGGGCCTGCAGGCGCAGTGGGTGGCCAACGCGTCGCTGGGCCGGCGCCGCGTCGACCACACCGCGCAGGCCTTCGAGCGCGAACGCGTGCGGCTGGACACGGCGGGCCTGGGCCTGCAGTGGAACCCGCTCGGCCCCTTGTCGGCGAGCATCGGGCCGCGCTGGTCACGCGGGCTGGTGCCGCTGGCCAGCGATGGCGTGGACCGCAGCTTCAGGCGCAGCGACATCGACTTCGGGCTGCACTGGGTGGTCACCGGCCAGACCGTGCTGCACGCGCGCCTGAGCGCCACGCGCCAGCGCGCCGACAACGCCGGCCAGGCCGGCTTCAAGGGCGCGACCGGCCAGCTCGACGCGCAGTGGACCTTCTCCGGCCGCACCCGGCTCGGCCTGGCGCTGAGCCGCGACACCGGCAGCGAGACCGTCTTCTTCGCCCCGCCCGGCCCCGGCCAGGCGCTGGGCGGCAACGGCGACAGCAGCCAGATCACCAGTGCGCTGGCGGGCCACATCGAACACGATCTGACCGGCAAGATCACGCTCGATGCCGACCTGCAGTTCGCGCACCGCGCGCTGCAGTTCAACGGCCCGGTGGCCCTGTCGGGCAGCGACCGCAGCACGCTCGTGCGCCTGGGCCTGCGCTACGCGCCCACGCGCAGTGTGCTGCTGGCCTGCGCGGCCACGCAGGAGCGCCGCCACAGCAGCGGCGGCCTGTCGGCTGCCTACCGCGTGAACGGCATGGCCTGCAACGCCGGCCTCACGCTGCGCTGGAGCTGAAACGCCGTGCGGCGGTCGCGTTCAGAACAGGCTCTCGCGCACGAAGACGACGTCGCCGTCCTGCAGCTTGTCGGACGAGGCGGTTTCCAGCACCTGCACCTTGCCGCTGGCATCGCGCCGGTGCACGCGCAGGCCGCGCAGGGTGCCGCGCAGCGTGACGCCGCCACTGGCCGCCACGGCCTGCATCGCGCTCATGTCGCGCTCCAGGCGCAAGGTGCCGGGCTTCTGCACTTCACCGTGCACGTAGATCACGGGCGGGCGGTCGACGAAGACCACGTCGCCATGCTGCAGCACGGGGTCGCTGCCGCTGGGCTTGCGGCCGTACAGTGCCGGCAGGTCCACCTCGCTGCGGAAGGGCTTGCCCGCGCGTTCGCCGCTGAGCGTGACGATGTCGTTGGCACCCGGTGCCAGGCCCCCGGCCAGCGCCAGCAGTTCCGACAGCCGCATGCCCACCACGTCGAGCGGGAAGCGGCCGGGCTTGTTCACCAGGCCCAGCACCGAGACCTGGTTGCCGCGCACCTGCAGCAGCAGCACCGTCACCTGCGGCTGCTGCAGGAACTGGCCATCACGCAGCCCGCGCGTCAGCTCGGCCTCGGCCTGCGCCGCGGTCAGGCCGCCCACGCGCACGCTGCCCAGCAGCGGGTAGCTGATGCTGCCGTTCTCGCCGACACGGGCCTCGAGCGTGAGGTCGGGGTTCTGGAAGACGTTGATGCGCAGCACGTCGCCGGCACCGATCTGGTAGTTGGCGGGCGCGTCGGCGGCCTGTGCCGGCTGCAGCAGCAGCGCGGCGAACACCAGCGGGAACAGGCGCCACGGCGCGCGGAGGTATGCAGTCATGGGGTGGCTCGGGTGACGGAGGGCGCGGGCCCGGCAGCGCGCACGCGGCGCCGGGGTCGCCACATCGGAGGGTGTGGATGTTCACCCGGCGACCTGGTGCGCCGAGTCTACCACCTCTGTCAAGACCGGTGGCCGGCGCTAGGGGCTCTTGCGGTACGCACGCACCCAGTTGATCTGCAGCGACTGCGGCAAGGCCGCGTCATCGATGCCGTGCCGCCCGGCCCAGGGGCCGCCCACGGCCAGGTTCAGCAGGATGTGCGCGGGCCCGGCGGCGCTGCCGTCAGGAAACTTCCACAGGTAGCTGCGGGTGTAGATGCGCCGCCCGTCGACGTAGACCGTCACCGAGGTGGCGTCCCATTCGGCGCCCACCGTGTGCCAGCCCTCGTCGAAGTTGAAGGGCGCGGCGTAGTAGGTCCAGGTGGTGTTGAACGCGGGGTCGGCGTAGCTCAGCAGCGACGGGCTGCCGGCGTGGGCCACCACGCCGGAGTGCAGCATGTGCGGCCGGTCTTCGACGCCGTTGTTGACGAACTCGAAGATGTCGATCTCGGGCGGCCAGCCCAGAGCGCCGCTGGCCGAGACGTCGGACACCAGCCAGAACGCCGGCCACAGGCCGATGCCGCGCGGCATCTTCACGCGCGCCTCGAAGTAGCCGTGGCGCGCCGTCCAGTCCGAACGCAGCATGCCCGACTCGTAGTTGATGCCCTCGGGGTCGCCGCTCGACACCTTGCGGGCCGTCAGGCTGAGGATGCCGTTGCTGATGCTGTGGTTGTTGTTGTCGCGGTAGCGCTGCTGCTCGCCGCTCAGGCGGTCGAGCGTGCCGCCGGCCTGGATGTAGCGGGTGAACCACTTCGAACGGTTCAGCGCCGGGCCGTTGAACTCGTCGTTGAAGGCCAGCACATAACCGGGCGGCACGTAGGAGCCGACCTGCGTCCACACCGCCTCGGTGGGCGCGATGGGCTCACGCGCCACCAGCGAGGCCGCGTCCACCAGCACACGCGCGGCCCCGGCGGTGACGGTGAGTTCGGCCATCGCCACGTAGGCGGGCGCGGTGAACTCCAGCAGCACGTCCTGCCACGTCGTGGACAGCACCGTGGCCGGGTAGCTGCGGAACACCTCCTCACCGGCCGGCCGGCGAAAGCGCAGGCTCAGTTGCGCCGGTGCGCTCGCCGCTTCGAGGCGGGCCTTCACGCGCAGCTTGTACGAGCGGCCCGGAACCAGCCGGTCGGCGGCGATGCGCTGCAGGGCCCAGCCGCCGATGCTGAGCATGCGGCCACCGGGGCGCAGCGCGCTGGCCACCAGCGTGGCGTTCTGCGTCGCCCAGGGGCTGAGGCCGAGGGCGAAGCTGCCGTTGGCCAGCAGTTCATCCGGGGGCACCAGTTCGGCCGGGTCCGGCGCCGGCAAGGCCAGGGCCGCCGCGGCGGGCTCGGAGGCCGGCGCCGCCACGACACCACCGCCGCCGCCGCCGCCACAGCCTGCGCCCAGGCACAAGGCCGCGGCCAGGCCCAGGGCCCGGATGGTTGTTTGTAGAGCATGCGGGAGCGTCATCGGTGGCCTCGGTGGGGGGCATGGCCCCAGGCCACGCGGATGACCACTCTGGCGGCGCGACAGCGCCTTTGCGTGTGGGGACGTAAGCGGCGCGGCCCGCGCTGATCGGCCGCCGCATGTGCGCTGGCGCACCGACGCGGGCGGCCGGGCCGCGTGCAATGCACCGGCGTGCCCAAGCGGCCGTTCGTTCGCGGGCGAACGGACCTGTGCGCGCCGCCCCTCGCGGCCCAGCGGCCGGGGTGGGTCGCGTCTGATCACAAAGTGGGGCTTTCACGGTCCAGTTCTTCGTGGGCTGGCGAACAGACGGCCGGCCCGGCCCATACCTTCCCGCCCGCAGGCACAAGCGCCCGATGGACCTTTCCCGACTGATGGCCCTGCTGGCCGCGCGCTGGCGCGTGATGGTGCTGGCCGTTGCCGCGATGCTTGGCGTGGCCCTGCTGGTGCACACGCTGATGCCGGCGCGCTACACCGCCAACGCGGCCATCGTGCTGGACGTGCGCGGCCTGAACCCCGTGCTGGGCGTGGCCGAAGCGCGCACGGTGGTGGCGCGCAACGTGCTGGGCACGCAGGCCAGCATGGTGCGCAGCGACGGCGTGGCGCGCCAGGTGGTGCGCAAGCTCGACCTGGTGCACGAGCCGCGCCTGCGTGCGGCCTGGCTGGACGCCACGCAGGGCCGGGGCGACGCCGAGGCGTGGATCGCGCGCCGCCTCCTGCGCAACCTGGACGTGCGCCCGGCGGCCGAAGACAGCAATGTGCTCGACCTGCAGTTCACCGGCCCCGACGCTGCGGCCGCCGCGGCCATCGTCAATGCCTTCGCCGAGGTCTACATGGCCACGGCTCTGGGCCTGCGCAGCGACCCGGCGCGCCTGTCGGCCACCTTCTTCGCCGAGCAGGCCAGGACCTTGCGCGCGCAGCTGGAAACGGCGCAGACCCGGCTCTCGGCCTACCAGCGCGAGCGCGGCATCGTCGGCGGCGACGAGCGGCTCGACGTGGAGACCGCGTCGCTGAACGAACTGAGCGTGCGCCAGATCGAGGCGCGCGCGCAGCGCATCGAGTCGTCGTCGCGCAGCGATCAGGCGCAGGGCCGCGCGGCCGACAGCCCCGACGTGCTGGTGAGCCCGGTGGTGCAGCAGCTGCTGTCCAACCTGGCCGCGGCGCAGGCGCGGCTGAAGGTGGCGCAGGGCACGCTGGGCGCGAAACACCCGCAGCTGATGGCGGTGCAGGACGAGGTGACGCAGCTGAGCACCGAGCTCGAGCGCGAGGTGGCGCGCGCCGCTGCGTCGCTGAAGATGAGCGCGGGCATCAACGAGCAGCGCGAGACCTCCATCCGCAGCAGCCTGGAGGCGCAGCGCCGTCGCGTGCTGCAGCTGAAGACGGCGCGCGACGGCATGACGGTGCTGGAACGCGACGTCGAAAGCGCTCGCAAGGCCTACGAACAGGCGCAGCTGCGCCAGCAGCAGACCAGCCAGGAAGGCAGCAGCCCCAGCGCCGAGGCCAGCATCCTGACGGTGGGCGTGGCGCCGGCGGAATCGTCGCGCCCCGGCCTTTCGCTGCTGCTGCCGCTGGGCCTGGCGCTGGGCGCGGTGCTCGGCGTGCTGCTGGCCCTGCTGCTCGACCACCGCAGGCCGCTCATCCACTACCCCACCGACCTGCGCCGCTGGGGCCTGCCGCTGCTGGCCGTGGTACCGCACGCACCGCTATCGCGACGCGCGGCGCCGCAGGCGCTGGGGGCCCCGGCATGAGCCGCCAGCCCCAGAACGTGGCGGAGGCCGCGCCCAAGCTGGGGCTGGTGGCGCGGCCCGACGAAGAACCGCCGCGCTGGGCGCCGGGCACCGAGGTGGTGATTGCCACCACCTCGATGTCACCGGTGGCCGAGGCGCTGCGCACGCTGCGCACGCAGCTGGCGCTGCAATGGATGAACCACCGCCAGGTGCAGCTGCTCAGCGTGGTGAGCGCGGTGCGCGGCGAAGGCCGCAGCTTCATCGCCGCCAACCTGGCAGTGGCCTTCGCGCAGCTGCACGAGCGCACGCTGCTCATCGACATGGACCTGCGCCACGCGCGCCAGCACCACATCTTCCGGGTCGACAACGACAGCGGCCTGAGCACGCTGCTGGCCGGCCACGGCAACGGGCGCGAGATCCGGCGCATCGAAGGCTGCCAGACCCTGAGCCTGCTGCCTTCGGGCCCGCGGCCGGCGCACCCGCAGGAGATGCTGGCAGCCCGCTCGCTGGCGCCGGTGCTGGAACAGCTGCGCCCGCACTTCGACGTGATCATCATCGACACGCCGGCCTTCAGCAGCGGCGCCGATGCGCAGATCGTCAGCGCGCAAGCGCGCCAGGCGCTGTTGGTGAGTGCGCCCGGCCACGCCACCCGCGACGAGACCGACCGGCTGGTGGACTCGCTGCGCCAGGTGGGTGTGACGATCGCCGGCGCCGCGATCAACCGGCGCTGAAGGGGCGCCGGCTTGGCCACCTTCCGCTACTCGGCCGTGCCCACCGGCTGGCGCCCGAGCGCCGCGGGGCCGCCGCCGGTGGCCGCGCCGGCGCCCACGCCGGCAATCGGCTGGGGCCGGCTCTGCCTGCAGGCCACGCCCGTCGTGGCCGTCAGCTTCGCGGCCAAGCTGTCGCTGCCGCCGCTGGGCGTGCTGGGCCTGGGCATCGACGTGCCGCTCATCGTCACGGCCACCTTCATCGGCCTGGCCAGCGGCCTGCTGCGCCTGCACCGGGCGCGGCTGGTGATGTATCTCGTGATGCTGGCGTGGCTGGGCGGCTCGCAGTTGCTGGGCGGCCAGACCTTCTCGCCCGCCTCGCTGGTGCTGCTGGCCACGCTGTTCCTGCCGCTGACGCTGCAACTGCGCACGCCCGGCCTGCCGGTGCCGCAGGCCTTGCAGGCGCTGTCGGGCCTGGCCCAGTTCTTCGCCGCCTGCGGCCTGCTGCAGTTCGCGCTGCAGCCGCTGCTGGGCGTGGCGCTGGCCTTCCCCATCGAGCACAGCATGCCGCAGCTGTTCCTGATCCAGGCCTTCAACCCGCTGATCCCGGTCGACTACGGCGGCAGCACGCTGAAGGCCAACGGCGTGTTCTTCCTGGAGCCTTCGTTCTTCAGCCAGTTCGTGGCACTCGGGCTGCTGGTGGAGCTGTCGCTGCGCAACCGGCTGCCGCGCGTGGCGCTGCTGCTGGGGGGGCTGGCGGTCAGCTATTCGGGCACCGGCCTCGTGGTGGCGGCGGTGGGCCTGCTGGGGCTGGTGGTGGTGAAGGGGCGCTGGGACCTGCTGTTGCTGCTGGCCCTGGTGCTGCTGGTGCTGGTGCTGCTGGGCGACAACTCGCCCCTGGCGCCGTTGATGCGGCGGGTGAGCGAGTTCCAGTCGACACGCTCCAGCGGCTCAGCCCGCTTCGTGGCCTGGATCGACATGTTCCAGCGCCAGTGGTGGCCCGAACCCTCGCGCGTGCTCTTCGGCGCCGGCGCCGGCAGCTTCATGTCCAGCGCCGCGTTGGCGCGGCAGCCCACGGCCGAGATGTCGTTCTCGAAGATGTTGTTCGAGTACGGCGTCACCGGCGCGCTGCTGTTCTTCGCCTTCCTCGTCTACGCCTTCAACAGCGTGCGCGCGCCGCTGGCCTTCCGGCTCGGGCTGTGCGCCACCTTGCTGGTCAACGGGGCCTTCGTGGCCTTTCCCGTCGGCATTGCAGCCAGCGTGCTGCTGTGGCCGTCCATCCCGGCGCGGCGCCGCCTCTCCCACCCCTTGCGGAAACCCACGCCATGAGCCTGACCGTCCTGCTGCTGTGCCTGGGAGGCGCGGCCCTGCTGCTGGCGCTGCATCCCTTCGTCACCTACCCGCTGTCGCTGTGGCTGCTGCGGCGCTGGCGTGCCGCGCCGCCACCGCGGCCGCCCCCTGCGGCCACGCGGCCGCTGAGCTTCGCCATCTGCACCTGCGCCTACAACGAGGCGCGTGTCATCGAGGCCAAGCTGCAGAACCTGCTGACGCTGCGCGAGGGGCAGCCCGGGCTGGACATCCTGGTCTACGTCGACAAGTCGAGCGACGCCACCGAGGCCATCTGCCGTGGTTATGCCGACCGCATCCAGCTGCGCGTGTCGAAGGAACGCACCGGCAAGACCCACGGCATGAACCTGCTGGTGGGCCTGACGCAGGCCGACATCGTGGTCTTCACCGACGCCAACGTGATGCTCGACCCGCTGGTGCTGCAGCACCTGGCGCCGCACTTCGACGACCCCGCCGTGGGCTGCGTCTGCGGCAACCTGAACTACACCAACGCCGCCGACTCCGTCACCGCGCAGACCGGCTCGATGTACTGGAAGCTGGAAGAAGGCATCAAGCGGCTGGAAACCGATACCGGCTCGGTGATGGGGGCCGACGGCTCGCTGTTTGCCATCCGCCGCGCGCTGCACCATGCGCCGCCCGACCACATCATCGACGACATGTACGTGTCGCTGCGCCTGCTGTGCGACGGCCACCGCATCGTGCAGGCGCGTGACGTGCGCGCCTACGAGCAGTCGGTGTCGGTGCCAGGCGAAGAGTTCCACCGCAAGGTGCGCATCGCCTGCCAGGCCTTCAACGTGCACCGGCTGCTGTGGCCGCGCCTGGCGCGGCTGCCGGCCCTGTCGCTGTACAAGTACCTGTCGCACAAGCTGCTGCGCTGGTTCACGATCTACCTGCTGGCGCTGTCCTACCTGGCCTTCGCGGCGGCCGCGCTGGCCGCCGGCCTGCCGCTGCTGGCCGGCGTGATGGCGGCGGGGCTCGCGGCGCTGTGGCTGCTGGGCCACCGCTACCCGGTGCGGCCGGTGGCGCAACTGTTCGACATCCTCAGTGCCATGGCGGGCGCGGGCCTCGGCGTCTGGCGTTCGGTGGCGGGCGAACGTTTCCAGACATGGCAGCCGGCCGCGTCGATCCGCAAGCCCTGAACGCGGGCAGCTACAACGCCGGCATCAACGGCCTGCGCGGGCTGTGCGTGGCGGCGGTGTTCACCTTCCACGTCGCCAGCTCGGGCCTGGCACCGGCGCCCGACCCCGCCTCGGCCTGGCAACTGGCAGCGGCCTACGCGGTGGGCTGCCTGGCCCATGGCGTGGAGGTGTTCTTCATGATCAGCGGCTACGTCATCGTGCAGAGCCTGCGCCGGCACGCCAGCGTGCGCGGGTTCCTGCTCGACCGCGGCCTGCGCATCCTGCCGCTGTGGGTGCCGATGGTGCTGCTGATCGGCGTGGCCGGGCCGTGGCTGGGCTGGCGGGTGCTGCAGCAGCTGGGCCCGCTGGAGTGGCTGCGCATCGTCGGCGCCAACGTGCTGCTGCTGCCACCGCTGCTGCCGCTGCCCATGGTGCACCCGGCCTCCTGGTCGCTGACGGTGGAGTGGCTGTTCTATGGCGTGGCCGCAGCGCTGATGGCGCTGTGGCGCGTGCCGGGTGCGCCGCGCGTGCTGCGTGTCGGCGTTGCGCTGGCCGTGGTGGTGCCGTCCGTGTGGCTGCTGCCGGTGGCCTTGTGCTTCGGCATCGGCGTGCTGGTGGCACTGTGGCCGCCGCTGGCGGCGTGGACGCAGCGTCGGCCCTGGCTCGCGGCACCGGCGCTGCTGGCCTTCCTGCTGTTGTGGCACGGTGTCGACCGCGGCGGCCTGGACCGCGGCGCCCTGCTGCCCACGCTGCTGGCGCGCGGCCAGGGCCCCGCGCTGCTGCTGGCACTGGCGGCCGGTGCGCTGGGCCTGGCCTGCCTGTGCGCGCCCGGTGCCACCGCCCTGCCCTCGCTGAAAACGGCCTGGCTGCAGCGCCTGGGTACCGTCAGCTACAGCTTCTACCTGTGGCACCTGCTGGTGATGTTCGGCGTCAAACGCGCCGTGCTGCGGCTGTGGCCCGACGCGGCCGGCAGCTGGGGCCCGGTGCTGGTGTTCGGCGCCGTTTCTCTGGCCCTGTCGTGGTGGGTCTCGGCCTGGAGCTGGCGCTGGATGGAGCAGGCCTTCGGCCGCTGGCTGCGCGAACGCCTGGCACTCAGGCCCACACGCCCCGCAAGGGCCGCATAGCGGCGCGCTGCACCTCGGGCGCCAGCTCGCGCACCGCGTCGCGCAGGGCCACGCCGCGGTCGGGCCAGTGGAACAGCGGCGCGGCGGCGGCATGGGCCTGGCGCTGCAGCGCGTCGAGCGCGGGCAGTGCGTCGATGCGTGCGATGACGGTGTCCACCAGGGCCTGCAGGTCGGCGCAGCCGAACATCGCGCCGCGCACTTCGGGCGGCAGGCCGGCGGCGGCGGCATCCAGCGTGACCACCGGCATGCGGCCGAACACGTAGTCCAGGAACTTCAGCTTGAAGCCGCCGCCGACGACCTCGGGCACCAGCGCCAGGCGGGCCTGGCGGAACAGCGGCGCGATGTCGTCGACGAAGCCGTGCAGCCGCACGCTGCCGTAGCCCGCCAGCTGCGCCCGCAGCGCGGCCGGCACGTCGCCCACCACGTCCAGGCCGATGCCCTGCTGCATGAATGGCACGTCGGCCTTGCGCAGCAGCGCCTTCAGGTTCTCCTGCTTGGCCACCCAGCGGAAGGAGCCCACCATCAGCGCGCGCCGCGGCACCTCGATGCCGAGCGTGCGGTCGGGCATCTGCAGGCCGCTGTAGCCGGGCGTCAGCACCAGCGTGCGGGCGCCGGCGCGCTCAGCCTCGAAAGCCGCCGCGTCCTCGGCCGTGATGCAGCACAGCAGGTCCACGCTGCGCGCCAGCTGCGCTTCCACGCGGCGCACCTTGCGCAGGTTCAGCCACAGCGCCAGGTGCCGCAGCGGCGAGCCGCGGAACAGCTTCACCATGCCGGCCCACAGCGTGGTCTCGTGGTTGTGCGCCACGTGCACCAGCACCGGTGGCCGCGTGCGGTGGCGGATGCGTCGCTGCACCTCGGGCAGCGCCCAGGCCATGCCGTAGTGGTCGATGACCACCATGTCCCACTCCTGCGCCAGCAGCTGGTCCAGCCGCCGGTGGTAGGCCGGCGTGGCGTGGATGGCGCCGTTCAGCGGCTGGCGGCTGGCCAGCCCGCGCCAGGTGGGCCGGCAGCCCCCTTGCACACCATGCCAGGTGACGGGCTGCGGGCCCTGCGGCATGGCCTCGGGCTCGGCTGCATGGCCGAGAAAGTGCACGCGGGCACCGGCCTCGGCCAGTGCGCCGGCCAGGCGCGCGCTGTAGATGCGATCGCCGCTGTCCAGGGGAAAGGGCAGCGCGCGCGCCAGCCACAGGCAGCGCAGCGGGCCCGCGCTCATGGGCGTTCTCCCGCGGGCAGCGCGAAGTCGCCCGCCTGCAGCGGCCCGGCGCCCAGGTGTGGCGCCGGTTCGGCGGCGCGCCAGGCGGCAAAACGCCCCGCGCGGCAGTCGGCCTGCAGGCGGCCCACGGCGTCTTCGCAGCGCAGCAGCGCGCGCTGGTGCGCGCCGTCGCTGCTCAGGCGCTGGGGCGAGGCCAGCACCTGGTGCAGCTGGACGGCGGCCTGTTCGCGCAGGCGCCGGTAGCGCCCGGGCGCGGCGCGCTCGTGCGGGCCGGCGGCGAACTCGGCCGCGCGCTTGAGGACCGCCTCGGCCACCACGCTGGCGCGGCGGCGCCAGGGTTGCGCCGCACGCAGCAGGGAGGCCGCGTGGTCGCCGAGCAACTGGGCACGCGTCCACGCCAGTTCACGCGGGCCGCCGCTGCGCTGCGCCTGGTCGCGGTAGGGGCCGATGTGGGCAAAGCTGCTGTGCGCCAGCACATGGCCGCGCAGTTCCTCCAGCGGTGAGCTCGGCGCCAGCAGCAGAGGCAGGTACTCCACGCCCACGGTGGTGGCCCAGTCGGTCCACTTGAACGGCGCCACCTCGCGCGACAGCACCACCGGGATCCACGGCACGCGCAGGGCGTCGGCAATGATCGCGGCATGCATCGATTCGGCCACCACCAGACGCGCCTGCGCGATGCGGTCGATGAGCGCGCGCGCGTCGCCGCGCGGGTCCACGAACTCGATGCCGGCCAGTGCACAGGCCGCCGGCCACTGGCCGAATCGCACCGACTTCCAGTGCGGCACGAAGAGCGTGGTGCCGTTGCCGGCCGGACGCTGCCGCCAGCGTGGATGGCGCGCCAGCAGCACCGCGGGGTCGGTCAGCACGGTGTCGTCGGGCAGGTCCATCAGGCGCGCCGTGAGCGGCCCGCGCACGCCGTAGATGCACCAGCGTGCGGCCGCCGCGTGCACGTTCGGCGCACGCGCGTAGCCGGTGCCGGTGCCCAGCACGACGTTGAGGCCGCGCACCGGCAGGCGCTCGTCGAGGATGGAGCCGATGCCGATGAAGTTGACGCCATCGGCCTCATCCGCGTCGAACAAGGTGGGGAACAGGTCGTGCCACAACCAGGCGTTGAGTTCGTCGCCGAAGTTGCCCTCGACACCGGTGGTCATGTGGATCTTCATGAAGGGCCTGCCGCGGGGTGGTTGATGAATTGCTGCCAGGCGGCCAGGCGGCGTGGCGCACCCAGCAGCACGGCCGCCAGCGCGGCGTAGACCAGCGCGCCGGCCAGTGCACCCGCCAGCAGCGTGGGCAAGGGTGCGGCGGCCAAGGGGCCCAGCAGCGACAGGCCCGCCTGCAGCAGCATGGCCATGCCCAGGGCGGCGCCGAAGGGTTCGCGCAGCGCCGGCAGCAACTGGCGCGCGCCGATGCCGAAGCGGTTGGCCAGCAGCCAGAGCACCAGCGGCAGCACCACCAGCAGCCGCGCCACCCAGGCCAGCGGGTTCTGCAGCACCGCCATCAGCAGCGCCAGCGCGGCCCACTCGGCCGTGCTCACCAGCAGGTTCAGGCGCGGCCGGCCCAGGGCACCGAACAGCGTGCTGGCCAGGAAGATGGGGCAGCGCAGGGCCTGCGCCAGCGCGAACCAGGCCACCAGCCGCGCGGCCGGGCCCCAGCCGTTGCGGCCGATGAACAGCAGCAGCGGCTCGGCCAGCACCGCCATCAGCAGCAGCACCGGCAGCATCACGAAGGCCAGCCGGCGCGTGGTGGCGGTGAACACGGCCACGGTGTCGCGGCCGCCGTGCGCCGCGGCGGCCAGGCGCGACAGCGTCACGCGCGAGACGCCGGTGACGAGCACCGACACCAGCATCTCCACCACCCGCAGCGCCAGCGCCAGCTGTCCCACCATCGCGGCCGGCAGCACCAGGGCGCTGGCCACCTGGAAGAAGCGGCTCAGGTTGGCGTTGAGCAGGCCCGAGACCGAGTTCCAGGCCGCGTAGCCGGCCAGGCCGCGCACGGCGCCGAGCCGTCGTGTCAACCGCGCCCGAGGCGCGCGCACGGCCAGCAGCAGCACCAGCAGCGCCAGGGCCGCCAGGTTCTGGTTCAGCACCATCGCCCACACGCCGGCGCCCTGCACCAGTGCCACCATGGCCGCCAGCGCCGCCACCAGCCGGCTGCCGGCCATCGCGATGGCCAGTGGCCGCATCGAGAGCTGGCGCCGCAGCTGCGCCACCGACATCGCAGCGGCCGCGGCCAGCGGTATCGAGGGCGACATCCACAGCGCCAGTTCGCCCACGCCGATGGGCGCACCGGGTGCCGCGCTGGCCCGCGCCAGCCAGCCCCAGGCCGCGATGGCGCCGGCCAGCAGCAGCGCCATCAGCAGGCCGCTGGTGTGCGCGGCATCCACGTCGGCGCTCTGCAGGCCCTTGCGCTGCACCACGGCGTCGTGGAAGAAGCTTTCGACGAAGGAGCAGGCGATCTGCACCACGCCCAGGGCCACGGCGGCGCGGCCGAAGGTGTCGGCGTTGAGGTAGCGCGCCAGCAGCGCCAGCATCGCGAAGGACACCGCGGCCATGCTCAGCGATTCCAGGCTCGACCACAACATCGGCCGGCCGGCCGCGCGCGGCGCCTCAGCCACGGCGGTAGGCCCGTATGTGGGCGATCTGCAGCCGGCCGGGGAATGGCGTGTGGGCGTCGGGATCGGGGATCCAGTTCGCATCGTGGCTGCCCAGGGCCAGGTTGGCCAGCATGTACATGGGTTCATGCAACTGGTGCGGGCCGCTGGCGAAACGTTGCACGCCGTCGATGAAGAAGCGCACGTCCTCGGCCGTCCACTCGGCGGCGTAGGTGTGGAAGCCGTCGGTGGTGTCGATGGCGTCATCGACCCACAGGCCACCCGGATGGCCCTTGGGCCGGCTGCGGTCGATCAGCCCCAGGTGCACGCTGCGGGGCCGTGCCCCCGAGACTTCGACGATGTCGATCTCGGGCGGCCAGGCGCCGCTTTGCGGCAGCAGCCAGAAGGCCGGCCAGAAGCCGCGGCCGGCCGGCATGCGGGCACGCATCTCGAAGTAGCCGTAACGCTGGCTGAAGCTGCGCTCGCTGGTGATGACGCCCGAGCTGTAGCGCCGCCCGCCCAGCAGCGGCCACAAACGCGGCGGCAGGCGCTCGGCGCTGATGCAGAGCACGCCGTCTTCGATGGCGTAGGGCTGCAGGCCGAGCGGCTGGCCGGCGCTGCCGGCATACGCGGCATCGACGTAGACCTGCTTCTCGGCGTTGATGGCCGTGGTGCGGGCATGGCGGTAGCGGCTGCGCCAGGCCGGCGCGCCGGGGCGGCCGCCGCTGCCCTCTTCATTGAAACGACCGAGGTCGGTGTCGTCGAAGTCGTCGGCAAAGCTCAGCTCGTAGCCCCTGGGCACGAAAGCGTGCGCCCCGCCGGGCCAGGCGGTGGCCGCAGCCACCGCTGCAGCGCCCTGTATGAAGCTGCGGCGGCCCACGCTCTCAGGTGGCCGCGGCGAGCTGCCGCGCGCGCCGGCGCAGCAGGGCCATCGCCAAGGCGTGCAGCGGCGGGCGCAGCAGTTCGCGGTAGACGCTGAAGGCGGCGAACGCCGCCAGCGCCAGCACGCGCGGCGTGCGCAGCTGCAGGCGCTTTGCGTACTCGGCGTAGTACTTGCCGAAGAAGTAGCGCGTGTAGTGGATGGACCAGTAGATGCGGCGCCAGGCCTGCGTGCGCTGGCCGCCGGTGCGCACCTGCGACAGCGGCAGGTGCAGGCTGTGGCAGTCGTTGGTGACCCAGATGTCGTGGCCGTGCACGAACAGGTTCATCTGATAGTCGGTCTCTTCGCGATAGCCGTTGCCACGTGCGTACTCGCCGTCGAACGGAAACTCCAGCAGGTGGCGCCGGCGCGTCAGGATGATGGCGTTGGTGATGGGCTGGCGGCGGTCGCCATCGAAACGCGCACCGTTGACGTACTCGCACAGCATCGGGTGGAACGGCTTGCTGTCTCGCAGCCCGGTGCCGAAGCGGCGCAATGCATCGGCCTGGGTCTCACCCGGCTGCATGTACACGCGCCGGCCCGACACCGCGCCCGCATTCAGCCGCACCAGCTTGGCCAGGCAGGTGCGTGCATAGCCGGCTTGCAGGTATTCGTCGTCGTCGCAGAACAGCACGTAGTCGTTGCTGCAGGCCTGCACGCCGATGTTGCGCGACTGCGAGGCGCCGCGGCGCTGTTCGCTGCGCAGGAACAGCAGCTGCACGCCCGGGTGCGCGCGCGCAATGGTGTTGACCACGGCCTCGGTTTCGTCGTCGCCGGCGTCGCTGACGAAGACCACCTGGTTCACCAGGTCCTGCTGGAAGTAGCTGGGCGCCACCAGACGCAGGGTGTGGGCGCGGTTGCGGGTGGGGATGACGAGGCTGATCACGGGCGGTCCATGGCGGTGGAAGGAGTCGGTGCCAGCGCGCGCGCCGGCGCTTCGGTGCGCGCTGCGGCGGGTGTCGGCAGGGCCGCGTAGGCGGCGATCAGGGTGTCTCGGAAGCGCAGTTCACCAAAGCGTTCCAGCGCCAGCGCGCGCCCGGCATGGCCCATGCGTTCGCGCAGCGAGGGTGTGTCTGCCAGCTGGGCAATGCGGTCCACGGCCTCGCCGGAGCTGCGGCACAGGTAACCGGTCTCGCCCTGGCGCACCAGGCTGCGGTGGCCCGGGTTGTCCATCGCCACGCAGGGCAGCCCGCTGGCCATGGCCTCGGCCAGGCTGATGGGGAAGCGGCGGCCTGCGCCCATCGCCACGAAGATCCACCCGGCAGCCATGCGCGTGGCGCGCTCGGCATCGTCGTGCGGGTCGAAGACGCCGACATGGGCCGCCTTCAGGCGCGCGGCCGAGACCGGGTCCAGCGGGCCCAGCCAGTTGAAGGCCAGCCCCAGCCCGTCGCCGCCCAGCAGCACGGCCAGCTGATCGAAAGCCGCGGTGGCCAGCGGGTCGGCGACGCGGCTGGCACCGACGATGAGCGGGTGCCGCGCCGCATGCGGCGTGGCAGCGAAGTAGGCGGCACCCACCGGGCCTTCCACCATCGTCACCGGCTGAGCCGACAGGCCGTGCAAGGCCTCGCTGGCAGACACGCCGTTGCCGATCCCACGCGCGGGCACGGTGCCGCGGTGCTCGCGGTCGAGCAGGCGCGCCAGCAGCGACAGCGGGTGCCACGCCAGCGCCGGGCCACCTCCGTCGGGGGAGCGGAAGCGCGGCACGCTGCAGTCCAGCCGGTGCAGCACGCGCTCGCCCAGCACGCCCGCGGCGTGTCCGTACATGTGCACGGCCGCAGCCGGCGCGGCCTGGATGACGGCCGCGAAGGCCTCGCCCAGGGCGCGCCACTGCACGAAGGGGTTGCGCTGGTACGGCACGCTGACCACCTGCACGTCGAGGTCCAGCCGGTCCAGCATCGGGCGCGACTTCGGATGGTCGATCAGCACCAGCGTCTGCGGTTGCCCCGAGCGGGCCAGCACGGCGGTGGCCGGACCCAGCAGGCGCAGCATGCTTTCGTCGAGCTGCAGCGCCAGGTGCACCACCGGGCCCTGCAGCGCGCGCCCGGCCACGCCATGGCCCTTGGGTGCGAAGCGGGGCTGCAGGGGCAGCGGCGCGTGCATCAGCTGGCTCCGTCGCGCGCCAGCACGACACGCACCGTCTTCACCAGGATGCGCAGGTCGGCCCAGGCCGAACGCTGCTCGACGTACTGCTGGTCCAGCGCCACGCGGCGCGCGTAGCTGGTGTTGTTGCGCCCGCTCACCTGCCACAGGCCGGTGATGCCGGGGCGCACGCTCAGGTAGTGCCAGCGCACGCGGCCATACCGCGTGAGCTCGCCCACGGTGATGGGGCGCGGGCCGACCAGGTTCATCTCGCCGCGCAGCACGTTGATGAGCTGCGGCAGTTCGTCCAGGCTGCTGCGGCGCAGGAAGCGGCCCACCGGCGTGACGCGCGGGTCATCCAGCAGCTTCTGGTCGCGCTGCCACTCGGCGCGTGCCGCGGGGCTGCGTGCCAGCAGCGCCGCCAACGCGGGCTCGGCGTCGCGCAGCATGGTGCGGAACTTCAGGCAGCGGAAGATGCGGCCGTCATGGCCCACGCGGTAGTGGCCGAAGAAGATGGGCGCGCCGTCGCGGCGCCAGATCAGGAAGGCCACCAGCGCCAGCAGTGGCGACAACAGCAGCAGCAGCAGCAGGGCGATGCCCTGGTTCAGCAGCCGCTGGCTGGTGGCCAGCAGTGCACCCAGGGTGCTGCGCCGGGGCCCCACCTGGGCGGCTCCGGCGACGTAGGCTTCGGCGTTCATGCGGCAGGCGCTGCGGCGGGCAGCGGGTGTGGGTGCGTGAAACGTGCCATGGCAAAGCGACTCCGGAGTCGATGGCCGGCCCGGGGCGGGCGGCGTCTTCGATTCAGGTTCAGCCTAAGGACTGCTGCCGCACCGGTCCGTACGGCAGCGCACGGAACCTGCCCCGCGAGCCGGGGTGTTTCAGGTCAGCAACGCCCGGTGGGCGGTGGCGTAGCTGTCGGCGAATGCCGCCAGCTCCCCCAGCAGTTGCCGCGTGGCTTCACGGGCCGCAAGCACACCGCCGGTGGGGTCGTCGCTGGCGGCGGGCACGCTGAGATCGAACTCGCGCCAGGCGATGGGCCGGCGCGTGGCGCCGTCCAGCAGCAGCGCGCGCAGCGTCAGGCGCACGTGGCTGGGCCCGTTGCTGAAGTCCTGCTGCAGGCGGATCAGCTCGGTTTCCAGGCGCAAGGCACCACGTGCCGACGAGGGGGCGCGCAGCACCGCACTGAAACTGCCGCTGCCCTGCAGCGCCCGCACCAGCAAGGGCGCCAGCATGTGCGCCGGCGAGTCCACCCACTCGTGGAAGGCGAAGGCTTGCAGCTGCTGCGGCTGGCGCAGGTACACCATGCGCGCGCTGTCGAAGCCGGGGCCGGCGCGCGGCACTTCCACCACCAGCACGGCCGCCCCCGGCGCGGCCGGGCGCGGCGCAGCGGCCGGGCTGCCGTCGTCGAGTGTGAAACGGGCAGCCGCCGGCGCCGGCCACGGCAGCAGGCTGGCGCCGCAGCTGGTGGCGCCCATGGCGGCCAGGCCCAGGGCCACGGCGAGCAGCGCACGGCGTGGTGGCGGTGGCATCTTCGTCATGGCGGGGCCCTCTCTCCAGGCCCCGGCACCGGGGCGGGTTGGCCCACCAGCAGGCTGCTGGGATGGGCCGTGGTCTGTACGCTGAGCTGGCGCAGCGCCACCGACAGCGCGCCCACCTCGGCCATCAGCCGGGCCAGTTCGGGCAGGGTCTCGCTGTCCAGCTGCTGCGCGCTGCTGGCGGCCGCCGCGGCGGCCTGCCCGGCGCGTGCGCTGGCGGCGCCGGCGGTCTGCGCCATCGTCTCCACGGCCTGGGCGCTGCTGGCGATGCGCGCCAGCGTCGGCGCCAGCTGCTCGCCGGCGCGCGCCGTCAGCCGCGCGGTGCGCGCCGTGTCGGCCACGGCGGCGGCCAGCACACCCTTCTGCGCGGCCAGCGCCTTTGCCAGCGCCGCGGTATCCGCGAGCGTGCTGCGCAGCGCCGCCTGGTTGCCGCTGTCGAACACGGCGTTGAGGTTGTCGGAGACGCGGTTGACGTTGCCCAGCACGTTGGTCAGCACGTTCTCCAGCCGCGCGCCCAGCGAGAGCTTGAAGGGGATGGTGGGCGGCGCACCGTCGGCGCCCGGGCGCAGCGGCGGCGCGCCGCCGCTGCCGCCGCTGAGTTCGACGTACGCGATGCCGGTGAGCCCCTGTGTCTTCAGCACCGCCTGGCTGTCCTGCTGGATGGGCGTGCCGCGCTCGATCAGGAAGTGCAGCCGCACCTGCTGCGAGTTCTGCGGGTCGATGCCGATGCGGCTGACCTTGCCGACGTCCACGCCCAGGTATTTCACCGGCGCGTCGACGTTGAGGCCGGCCACCGACTCCTGGATCACCGCCTGGTACGGGTCCATCGCCTGCTTGCCGCCCAGGCCGGCCGACAGCCACAGCACCGCCGCCACCAGCACGCCACCCAGCGCCAGCACGAAGGCGCCGACCAAGGCGTAGTTGACCTTGTCGTCCATGGCCTCAGGCCGCCGTGCGCAGGGGCGCGAAATAGGCGGCGATGGTGGGGTGCGTCTCCTTCGACAGCGCCTCCATCGTGCCCTGCGCCAGCACGTGGCCTTCGCCCAGCACCGCCACGCGGCTGCACACGCGCCACAGCAGGCCCACGTCGTGGCTGACGATCAGCACGGTGCATTTCGTGCGCGCCTGGGTGTCCAGGATCAGCTCGTTCACACCGGCCGCGCTGGCCGGGTCCAACCCCGAGGTGGGCTCGTCCAGGAACAGCAGCTCGGGGTCGAGCGCGATGGCGCGTGCCAGCGCCGCGCGCTTGAGCATGCCACCGCTCAGTTCACCGGGCAGCTTCAGACCCGTGTCGGGCGGCAGGCCGGTCAGCGCCAGCTGTCGCTCGGCGGTCTGATCGATCTCGGCCTGGCCCAGCGCCGTGTGCTCGCGCAAGGGCAGGCCGACGTTGCGCCGCACGCTCAGCGAACTGAAAAGCCCGCCGCGCTGGAACATCACGCCCCAGCGGCGGCACAGGGCCAGGCGCTGCGCGGCATCCAGCGTGGCGGTGTCGGCGCCGAACAGGCGCACGCTGCCACTGGTGGGCCGCTGCAGCAGGATCATCTCGCGCAGCAACACCGACTTGCCCGAGCCGCTGCCGCCGGCCAGGCCCAGGATCTCGCCGCGGTGCAGCTGCAGGTCCAGGCCCTCGTGCACGACGTGGCTGCCGAAGCGGGTGCCGATCTGCTGCAGCTCGATGACGGGTTCTTCATCGGCCGCCATCTCAGAGCCCCAGCGCATTGAAGGCCACCGAGAACAGCGCGTCGGCCACGATCACCAGGAAGATCGCCTGCACCACGCTGCGTGTGGTCTGGCGGCCCACGCTGTCGGCCCCGCCCTCGGTGCGGAAGCCCTGGAAGCAGCCCACCAGCACGATGATGAAGGCGAACACGTAGGCCTTGCCCAGGCCCAGCAGCAGCGCCGAGCCCTGCATCACGCGGCCGAAGCGGTCGACGAACTCGGCAAAGCCGATGTCGAGCTGCGAACGCGCCATCACCATGCCGCCGAACACGCCGCAGAGGTCGGCAAACACCGTGAGCAGCGGCAGCGCGATGGCCAGCGCCACCACCTTGGGCAGCACCAGGCGCTGCAGCGGGTCGATGCCGATGGTGCGCAGCGCGTCGATCTCTTCGTTGACGAGCATGGTGCCGATCTGCGCCGCGTGCGCCGAACCCGAACGCCCGGCGATGATGATGGCGCTGATCAGCGGTGCGAACTCGCGCAGCATCGCGTAGCCCACCAGCTCTACCACGAACACGTTGGCGCCGTAGTGGCGCAGCTGCTCGGCGCCCTGGTAGGCCACCACCACACCGAGCAGGAACGAGGTCAGGCCGATGATGGGCAGCGCCTCGAAGCCGCCGACCTGGATCTCGTGCAGCACCACGCGCCAGCGCACGAGACCGGGCCTGCGCAGCGCGGCGGCAGCCGCCACCGCCACCTGGCCGATGAATTCCAGGAAGGCCAGCGCCTGATGGGCGGCGCCCACCGCGGCACGGCCCGTGCGCGCCAGCAGGCCGTAACGCGGCGGCTGCAGCAGGGCGGGCGCCGCGGAAGGGTTGCTGGGGCTCGATGGCATGGGTGCCGCAGGCTGCCGCGTGGTGCCGCGGGTGTCTGTCCGCTGGCGCACAGTGCGTGTGTCGGCGCACAGACGCGCCCTGGCCCCCCCGCTACAACGCAGCCATGCCACGCCGCGCCCTGTCCTGGTGGGCCGCCGGCCTGGCGGCCCTGTTCGCCCTGCCCGTGCTGGTGCTGCTGGCGCTGGCCGTCTTCGGCGCCAACTGGGTGCGCGGGCCGCTTCAGGCCGAGGTGCTGGCCCGCACCGGCCGCGTGCTGCAGATCGACGGTGAGCTCAGCCTGCACCTGGCCTGGCCCCACCCGCGCCTGCGCGCCGCGGGCGTGCGCTACGCCAACCCGGCCTGGGCGGCCGCGCCACAGATGGTGACGGCCGAGGCCGTGGAAGTGAGCCTGGACGCGCCGGCCCTGCTGCGCGGCCGCCTGGCCTTCCCCGAAGTGCGGCTGCAGAAGCCGCGCGTGTTCATGGAGCAGCGCCAGGACGGGCGCAAGACCTGGCTGCTGGACCCGTCGCAGAGCGACGAGGACGCGCGCATCCCCATCGGCCACCTGCTGGTGGACCAGGGTGAGCTGCACTATCTGGAACCCGACCGCCACACCGAGGTGCACGCCGAAGTCGCCACCACCGCGGCCGAGCTGGCGTTCAAGGTGAAGGGACGCTGGCGCGGCGAGGCGCTGTCGGCGCAGGGCCAGGGCGGCTCGGTGCTGGCCTGGCGCGACGACGCCGTGCCCCACCCGCTGAAGTTGACGGCCACGCTGGGCCGCACGCAAGCCCAGGCCGATGGCACGGTGACCAGCCTGCGGCACCTCGGCGCCGTCGACCTGCAGCTGGCCCTGCGCGGCGACAGCCTGGCCGCGCTGCAGCCGGCCATCGGCATCGCGCTGCCACCGACCCCGCCCTACCGCGTGAAAGGCCGGCTGCTGCGCCAAGGCAGCGTGTGGCGCTACGAGGCCTTCAGCGGCCAGATCGGCAGCAGCGACATCGCCGGCATGCTGCAGGTGGACAGCGCCGGCGCCCGGCCCTTGCTCACCGGCAGCGTGAAGGCGCAGCGCCTGGACGTGGACGACCTGCTGCCTGCCATCGGCAAGCGCGAGGCCCCTGCGCCTTCGCCGCGCCTGCTGCCCGACCTGCCCTTCGACCCCGCGCGCTGGGCCCTGCTCGACGCCGATGTGGCCTTGAGCGCCGCCACGCTGGTGCGCACGCAGGCGCTGCCGCTGCTGAACCTGCAGACGCGCGTGCGCCTGCAGGACCGCCAGCTCGGCCTGGAGCCGCTGGCCTTCGAGCTGGCCGGCGGCCAGCTGAAGGGCCTGGTGCGCCTGGACGGCCGCGCCGAACCGCTGCGCGGGCACCTGAAGCTGCAGCTGCGCGGCCTGAACCTGGGGCTGCTGCTGCCCAGGCTGAAGCTGGGCAACGCCAGCCTGGGCCAGCTGGGCGGCGAGGCCGAACTCAGCGGCCAGGGTGCTTCGGTGGGCGCGCTGCTGGCCAGCGCCGACGGCCGCCTGAGCGTGGTGGCGCAGAACGGCCGCATCAGCCGCCTGCTGATGGAGCAGAGCGGGCTGCACCTGCTGGAGATCCTGCGCCTGAACCTCACCGGCGACCAGATCGTGCCGATGAACTGCGCGGTGGCCGACTTCGCCGCCACGCGCGGCGTGCTGAACGTGCGTGCGCTGGTGCTGGACACCAGCGTCAACACGGTGGTGGGCAGCGGCCACGTCAACCTGGCGCGGGAGACGCTGGACCTCACCTTCACGCCGCACACCAAGGTGGCCAGCCTGGTGGCACTGCGCAGCCCCATCCATGTGCGCGGCAGCCTGGCCCACCCGGTGGGCACGGTGGACGGCGGCAGCGTGGCCGCGCGCGGGGCCGGCGCGCTGGCGCTGGGCCTCTTGAACCCGCTGCTGGCGCTGATTCCGCTGTTCGACCCTGGCCCGGGTGTCGAAAACCCCTGCGCGGGCCTGGTGCAGCAGGCGCGCACCGCCTTGCCGAAGACGGGCTCGTGAGTGGAAGTCACTGGCATCGTGCTGCTGTCGCTGCTGGCCGTGGTGCTGAGCGGCCTGCTGGCCCGTGTCTCGCGGCTGCCGCTGCCGCTGGTGCAGATGGCGCTGGGCGCGGCGGTCGCGGCCTTCGGGCTGACGGTGAAGCTGGAGCCGGAACTCTTCTTCCTGCTGTTCCTGCCGCCGCTCCTGTTCCTGGACGGCTGGCGCATCCCCAACGACGCGCTGCGGCGCGACGCCGGCACCATCCTGAAGCTGGCGCTGGGCCTGGTGCTGTTCACCGTGGTGGGCATGGGCTTCTTCATCCATTGGCTGCAGCCGGCCATGCCGCTGGCGGTGGCCTTTGCGCTGGCGGCGGCGATCTCGCCCACCGACCCGGTGTCGGTGTCGTCGCTGGCCGCACGCACGCCCATCCCGCCGCGGCTGCTGCACGTGCTGCAGGGCGAGGCGCTGCTCAACGATGCCTCGGGCCTGGTGTGCATGCGCTACGCGGTGGCGGCGGCGGTGACCGGGGCGTTTTCGTGGCACGAGGCGCTGCTGACGCTGCTGTGGCTGGCCGTGGGCGGCCTGGCGGTGGGCATCGGCGTCACCTGGCTGGTGGCGCGCGCGGCCACCTGGGCTTCGGAACGCTGGGGCGAAGACGGCGGCGCGCAGATCCTGGTGACGCTGCTGCTGCCCTTCGGCGTGTACCTGCTGGCCGAGCAGGTGCACGCCTCGGGCATCCTGGCCGCGGTGGCGGCCGGCGTCACGCTCAGCACGGCCGAGCACTGGCCCTGGCGGCCCGGCACGCGGCTGCACCGCACCGCGGTGTGGGACATGCTGCAGTTCGCCGCCACCGGCAGCATCTTCGTGCTGCTGGGCCAGCAGCTGCCGGCCCTGGTGCAGGCGGCGCCACAGACCGCGCTGGAGACGGCGCACCCCAGCGTGTGGTGGCTGGCGCTGGACGCGCTGCTCATCACGCTGGTGCTGGCGCTGCTGCGTTTTGCCTGGGTCTGGGTGTCGCTGAAGGTGCGCCTGATGGGCGGCCGCCGGCCGTCGGACGGCGCGCCCGGTGCCGACGCCCCGCGTGTGCTGGTGGCCTCGCTGGCCGGTGTGCGCGGCGCGGTGACCATGGCCGCGGTGCTGACGCTGCCGCTGGTGGGCGCCGGCGGGGCGCCCTTCCCGGCGCGCGACCTGGCCATCCTGCTGGCCGCGGGCGTCATCGTCTGCAGCCTGCTGCTGGCCAGCGCCGCATTGCCGCGGGCGCTGCGTCGCCTGCAGCCCGCCGACGACCAGGCCCAGCGCGAGGCCGAAGACGCGGTGCGCCGCAGCGCCGCGGAGGCCGCGGTGGCGGCGGTGCGCGCCGCGCTGCCCGCCGAGCCACCGGCCGCCATGGCCGCCAGTGCCGAACGCATCCTCGCGCCTTACCTGCACCGCATCGCCCACCTGGCCGAGGGCGGCGCCGTGGCTCCGCGCGCTGCGCAAGAGGCGGTCGAACGCCGGCTGCACCTGCTGGCGCTGCGCGCCGAACGCACGGAGCTGCTGCGTTGCGGGCGCGCCCACGGCGTGGGTGAGGGGGCGCTGCGGCGACTGGTGCACGAGCTGGACCTGCTGGAAACGCGCCACGGCGGCTGAGTCCGCTACCGCACAGACCCGTCTCGCCGCGCCGCGCACAGTGGCTGCAGGAGTACCCATCACCATGCACACGACCCTGGCCCATGCCGACACCGCTAGCCTGTACGGACCCGAGCTGTTCCCGCCGCGCGGCCACCCGCTGCCGGCACGCGACATCGAGTTCGTCGAGTTGCAGGACGCCTACCGCCACAGCGGCGGCATCGCGCGCGGCGAATCGCTGGCCCAGCGCATGAGCCTGGTCGGCCCCGGCGGTTATGTGGACCTGGCGCGGCGCATCGTCGGCGGCCAGCTCTTCAGCTTCCACTGGCACGATGACTTCTGGCTGCCGATGTTCCAGTTCGACCTGGTGCGCCTGGTGCCGCGCGAAGCGCCGCGCGGCGTGCTGGCCGAACTGCGAGGCGCGCTCGACGGCTGGGCCATCGCACGCTGGTACATCACGCCCAACCGCGGCCTGGACGATCGTCTGCCACTGGATCTGCTGGACCGCGACCTGCCGGCCGTGCTGGCGGCCGCGCGCGGCGCCCGCGCCGATGCGCGGCGCGGCGCGTGGCCCACATGAACGGCTCCTGGCAGCGCGGCCGGTGGCTGGTGGCCGGCCTGGCCCTGGCGGGCTGCGGCGACACCGCCAAGCTCAGCGTGGCCGAAGGCAGCGGCCAGCGGCCCACGCTGCCCGGCCCGGCGACGGCAGTGATACCCACCGTCCACATCGCACCGGCGCGCCCCTGGACCGCAGGCCAGGCGCCGCAGGCCGCGCCCGGCCTGGCCGTGGCCGCCTACGCCACCGGCCTGGACCACCCACGCTGGCTGCACGTGCTGCCCAACGGCGACGTGCTGGTGGCCGAAACCAACGCCCCGGTGCGCGCCGACAACGCGCAAGGCATCAAGGGCTGGATCATGGGCCTGGTGATGAAGCGCGCCGGCGCCGCCACGCCCAGTGCCAACCGCATCACGCTGCTGCGCGACACCGACAGCGACGGCGTGGCCGACCAGCGCAACGTGCTGCTCGAAGGCCTGCACTCGCCCTTCGGCATGGCGCTGGTGGGCGACACGCTCTATGTGGCCAACACCGACGCCGTGCTGCGTTTTCCCTACGCCACCGGCGACGTGCACATCACCGCGCCAGGCGTGCTGGTGACGGCGCTGCCGGCCGGCAGCATCAACCACCACTGGACCAAGAACCTGCTGGCCAGCATGGACGGACGCACGCTGTACGTCAGCGTCGGCTCCAACAGCAACGTGGCCGAGCGCGGCATGGACAACGAGCAGGAGCGTGCCGCCATCTGGGCCGTGGACCTGGCCAACGGCAGCCACACCGTCTACGCCAGCGGCCTGCGCAACCCCAACGGCATGGCCTGGGACGCCACCAGCGGCCAGCTCTGGACGGTGGTGAATGAACGCGACGAGATCGGCAGCGACCTGGTGCCCGACTACCTGAGTTCGGTGCGCGCCGGCGACTTCTACGGCTGGCCCTACAGCTGGTACGGCACCCACGTGGACGTGCGCGTGCAGCCGCAGAGGCCCGAGCTGGTGGCGCGCGCCCGCGTGCCCGACTACGCGCTGGGCCCGCACACCGCGTCACTGGGCCTGGCCGCCGCCACCGGCAATGCGCTGCCACCGGCCTTTGCGCAGGGCATGTTCATCGGCCAGCACGGCTCGTGGAACCGACGCCCGCACAGCGGTTACCAGGTGGTGTTCGTGCCCTTCGAGGGTGGCAAGCCCACCGGCGCGATGCCGCAGCCGGTGTTGACCGGTTTCCTCAGCGCGGACGGCCACGCCCAGGGTCGCCCCGTGGGCGTGGCGCTGGACCGGCTGGGTGCGCTGCTGGTGGCCGACGACGTCGGCAACACCGTGTGGCGCGTCACCGCCCGGCCCTGACGCGCGCTGTGTCCGGTTACTTGCCGAACTTGGCCTTGGCGGCGTTCATGCACGCCGTCTTGGCATCGCCGGCCAGGGCGTCGCACTTCTCGGCGGCCACCTTGTAGTCGGCGTCGCTCACGTCCTTGACGGCGTCGCTGCGGGCTTCGCCCACGGCCTTGACCACGCGCGCGTCGGCCAGGGCCTTCACTTCCACGGCCTTGGCTTCCTTGACGCAGACGTCCTTGCCATTGCCGGCCAGGTCGTCGCACTTCTCCTTGGCCACCGCGTAGGCGGTTTCGGCACGTGCCACGCGCACCTTCACTTCGTCGGCGGCCTTGCCGGTGTAGCCGAACTCCAGCTCGGCGCGGGCCACCTTCTCCTTGGCCTTGGCTTCTTCGACGCAGACGTCCTTGGCGTTGCCGGACATGCCGTCACAGGCTGCCTTGTGGGTCTTGTAGTCGGCGCTGATGCGCGTCTTGCCGGCGCTGTAGTCGGGCTTGTTCATCGTCTCCGCCTGGGCGGCGGTGAACGACAGCAGGGCCACGGCGGCCAGCAGAGAGTGGGAAAGACGAAGGGTGTGGGTCATGAGGATCCTGAGAGTTGAGGAAAGGGGCCGACCATAGGCCGGCAACGGTGCCCGGTCAGTTCGCAGACGCACACTGCGGCCGAACGGCCATCAGCCCGCCGGCTCGCGCAGGAAGATCTCGACGCGGCGGTTGCGCGCGCGCCCGGCATCGCTGCCGTTGTCGGCCACCGGCTCGCGTTCACCGCGGCCGGCGGTCTGCAGGTGCGCCGGCGCCACGCCGCGCGCCACCAGGTAGTCGCGCACGCTGTTGGCGCGTTCCATCGACAGCGGGTTGTTCACCCCCTCGGCGCCGGTGCTGTCGGTGTGGCCGATGATCTGCACGCGGGCCTGGTTGTCGCCGCGCAGCTCGGCAGCGAAGGGGTCGAGCACGGCGCGCATCTCGGGGCGGATGGCGGCGCTGTTGAAGTCGAAGGAGACGTCGGCGGGGATGTTCAGCTTGAGCTGGTCGTCGCTGGTACGGCTCACCTCCACGCCGGTGCCGCGCGTGGCCTGCTCCAGGGCCACGCGGCGGTCTTCCTGGCGCTTGGACCAGATGTTGCCCACCACCGCGCCCAGGGCGCCGCCCACCACGGCCCCGGTGCCGGCCTTGCCGCCGGTGGCTGCGCCGATCACCGCGCCGGCCACGGCTCCGACACCCGCTCCCTGGGCCGTGCCGCGCTGGCGTTCGCTCATGTCGGCGCAGCCGGCGAGCGCAAGGCCGGCGGCGATGGTGATCAGAGCGCGCGGCCAGCGCGCGGCGGGGGTCTTGTTCGGCAGGAGGTGGCGCATGGTGGGTTCCTTCGGGGTGGGTGGTGGGATGCCCGCGCAGCACGCGCGGCCGGCCCAGCGGTTCATGGGCGGGTTCTACGGTGTGGACGCAGCCTCGTCGGTGCGCCAGACAACTTTCGCCGGCCGCTACGCCCGGGCGGCGCTGCATGTCTGTGCGTTAGCGCACAGAGCCACCGACGCTCCCGGCCTACCGTCGAGGACGGCGTCGTACTGCCCGACACGCACGTCGGCGCGCCCGGCGCCGCGGAGCCTCGTGGATGGTGTTTGCCGACAATGCGAATCAGAACCAGCTGCTGGCGGCGCTGCCCAAGGCCGAGTGGTTGCGCTGGCAGCCGCAGCTGGAGGCCGTGGAGCTGCCGCTGGGCCTGGTGCTGCACGAATCGGGCCGGCCCATGAGCCATGTCTACTTCCCCACCACGGCCATCGTTTCGCTGCTGTACGTGATGGAAGACGGCGCCTCGGCCGAGATCGCGGTGGTGGGCAGCGAAGGCCTCGTCGGCATTTCGCTCTTCATGGGCGGAGAGAGCACACCCAGCCGGGCCGTGGTGCAGAGCGCCGGCAAGGGCTGGCGCCTGAGTTCGCGGCTCATCAAGGAAGAGTTCAACCGCAGCGGCCCGGTGATGCACTTGCTGCTGCGCTACACCCAGGCGCTGATCACGCAGATGGCGCAGACGGCGGTGTGCAACCGCCACCACTCGCTCGACCAGCAGCTGTGCCGCTGGCTGCTGCTGAGCCTGGACCGACTCAGCACCCACGAACTGGCGATGACGCAGGAACTCATCGCCAACATGCTGGGCGTGCGCCGCGAAGGCGTCACCGAAGCGGCGCTGAAGCTGCAGGCTGCGGGGCTGATCCGATACTCGCGCGGGCACATCAGCGTCACCGACCGGCCGGGCCTCGAAGCCCGCACCTGCGAGTGCTACGCAGTGGTGAAGAAGGAATACGACCGCCTGCTGCCGGCCCTGACGGCGGTGTAGCGGCGGCGCCGCCGGCGCGCCTTCAGGCCGCGTGCTGCTGCACCCAGGCCACGTACTGGTTCATCCAGCGCTGCATGAACGGGCGGCTTTCCACGCCGATGTGCCCTTCGGCGTCGAACAGGCCCGGCTGCGCCTGCACGAAGGCCTCGGGCTGGCCGAGCGTGGGCACGTCCAGGTAGGCCAGCACGTTGCGCAGGTG